>DAHUXL010000122.1 GCA_027307195.1 Rhodanobacter sp.
GGCGCCACCAGGATCAGCTTGCGGGCGTGCCAGTCCTGGTCCTGCGCCAGCGTGACGGCAGCGCCACCGAGTGAGTGGCCAATCGCCAGCGCGGCCTCGCCGTAGTACTGGCCGATCGCGTGCACGGTCTGGGTGAATTCCGGCAAGGTGCACAGCTTGCCGCTGCTGTGCCCGTGCCCGGGCTGGTCGAACGTGACCACGGCGAAACCCTGCGCGCGCAGTTTCGCCACCCACGGCAGGAAGCGCAGGCCGAAGCTGGACCAGCCGTGCGCCAGCAGCGCATACGGCTGCAGCACGGGATCGCCCCAGACGTAGGTGGCGATGGTTTCGCCATTGACCTGAAGCTGGCTGCGCTGCATTTCGTCATCGCCCTGCGCGGCCTGCGCGCGGGTGCGGCTGCTGGCGAACGGGGTGGCGAACAGCTGGGCGGCGCGATTCACGGTGCGCTGAGGCGCCAGCCGGCTGCCAAACGCAAAGCCGGCACGCACGGTGCCCAGCTTGAAGCGGGCCGCGAAACCGGGGCGAGGGATCGCGGTGGTGGGTTTGGAGGACATGGATGGCTTCCTCAGCTTTGCCAGCTGCGCCAGAGACGCTCGAAGGCCTGCGCGGCGCGTTGGCCGGCCTCGTCGAACCCGAACAACCCGGCGTCGTGATGCAGGCCGAGCATCAGTGCGTAGATCTCGAACGCGAGCTGGGCGATATCGGTATCGGCGCGCAGGTGCCCTTCCGTCACAGCCTGCGCGATGGCTGTCTGCAACCCGCCGCGCCAATCGACCTGCTGTGAAACCACTTTGTCGTGCAGCGCACCATTTCGTCCATCGTATTCGCTGGCAGCGGAAAGCAGCACGCAGCCGCTCTGATGCTCGCGCACCCATTCGAGCCAGCTGGCGACGATCGCACGCAGGCGTGGCAGACCGCGCGGTTGCTTCAACGCGGGCAGCAGCACCCTGGCCATGAAGCGCTGCCCGCCCGCGTCGAGCAAGGCCAGCTGCAGCTCTTCACGCGAACCGAAATGGGCGAACACGCCGCTCTTGGACATCCCCACGGCTGCCGCCAGCGTGCCGATCGACAGGCCTTCCAGCCCGTCGTGGCGGGCCAGCGCGTAAGCGTGGTCGAGGATGGTCTCGCGGGTGTTGGCGCGTTTGCCGGGAGCGCTGGGGGTCGTCATCGGCTGAAAATAGCACGACCGTTCGTATATTTCATCACCACACCCTGATATCCGACGTGATTTCCTGCCGTTATGCTCAAACCACGACCACCTTCACGGGGATCACGCATGAAACGTCGCTATCTGCTGGTATCGCTGGCCACCACGCTGCTGGGCGGTTGCGTCACTTCACCCACTGGCCGCTCGCAACTGATGATGGTGCCGGACAGCCAGATGAGCCAGATGGGCCTGAGCGCGTTCAACGACATGCGCAAGCAGGGCAAGTTCGTCGACGCCCCGCGCGAACGCGCCTACGCGACTTGCGTGGCCGACGCATTGATCGCGGTATTGCCGGCACCGTGGAATACCCAGCAGTGGGAGGTGCAGATCATCGGCGACGACGCCGCCAATGCCTTCGCCCTGCCCGGCGGCCGCATCGGCGTGAACAGGGGCATGTTCAAGATTGCCACCGATCAGAACCAGCTGGCCGTGGTGCTGGGCCATGAGCTGTCGCACGTGGTGGCACGGCATGGCGCCGAGCGCGTGTCCGACAGCATGGCCACCCAGGCGGCTGTGGCGGCCGGCACGATCTACGCCGGCAGCCGCGGCACCGATGCCGGCAACGCCGCGGCCTTGCTCGGACTGGGTGCGGAAGTAGGCATCATGCTGCCGTTCTCGCGCACCCAGGAAAGCGAGGCCGATACGCTCGGTCAGCGCTACATGGCGCAGGCCGGCTTCGATCCGCGCGCGGCGGTGGCGCTGTGGGAAAAGATGGGTGCGCAAGGCGGTAGCAAGCCACCGGTCTTCCTGTCTACCCATCCGTCTTCCGGCAATCGTGCGCAGGCGCTGAACCAGGAGGCCCAGCAGTTGCTGCCGGTGTACCAGCGGGCACTCGGCAGTGGCCACGCGCCGAACTGCCGGCTGTAGCCCCGGGTATCGAGGTGATCGCTGGCTGAACGGATTGGCGCGCGCCGTCAACTGACCGCGCCGCCCGCCGTTTCCCTCCTGCATGCCGCGCAACGCGGCGATGACGGAGAGAACCGTGAACCGATCACTCAAGCTCGCCCTGCTCGCCGGACTCGGCCTTGCCTTTGCGACAGGGGTGACCTATGCGCCGCCCGCCGCCGCACAGGTATCGATTGGCGTAGGTATCCGGGTCGGACCACCGCCCCCCCGCTTCGAACGCGTGCCGCCGCCGCGCATGGGTTATGTCTGGGCGCCGGGATACTGGCGCTGGGACGGGCGTCGGCATGTATGGATCAGAGGCTATTGGGTACACGCCCGCCCCGGTTATCACTATCGCCCGGCGTATTGGGTCCACGGCCATCGGGGCTGGCGCTTTCATCAGGGCTACTGGGGCCGCTGAACGTGCAACAACCTGCGAATGACCGGAGGCTGCCGCCACAGCCTCCACTCCAGTGACACTGGCGACGCACAACCCATCAACCCGATCCGGAACAGACCCATCATGTCCATTCGTCTTGTTGCCCTGACTTCCCTCGTTGCCGCGACAGCCCTGGCCAGCGGCTGTGTGGTGGAACCCGTCCATCAGCGCCGCCCGGTTGTCGTCGAGCGTCCCGTCGTGCAGCGCGAGTATGTGGAAATGGTCGCGCCACGACCGCCGCCGCCGATCATCGTGGAACAGGTAGCGCCGCGGCCCGGCTTCATCTGGGCCCGCAGCTACTGGCGCTGGGACGGCCGCAACTATGTGGCGGAACGCGGCCACTGGGAGCCGGTACGACAGGGCTATCACTACTCGCATCCGCACTGGGAGCAGCGCGGCGATGGCTGGCATTGGCGCGCCGGCGTATGGGTGAGCGGCTGATCCTGAGTCGATTCAACCTGGCCTGATGGCAAGAAACGCCCCGCTTGCGGGGCGTTTCTTCATCCGGAATGACACTCCATACGCCTGCGGCTTGTTGCGCCGCATCACCATCTGCCGGGGCGAAGTATTAAACTTCGCGCTTTGATTCTCGCCCCGGCCCCGGTCGGGGCGATGAGTTTCCGGCGTTTTGATAGCCCTCTGGCGGGGTCCCGACAACACTCTCCGCCGCCCATCTGTAGATGCCCTCCGGCACCATAAATCATGGAGTCACCGTTCCAATGATCTTTGAAACCATCGCCAACACGGGTCACGAAGAAGTCGTCTTCTGCCACAACAAGGACGCCGGCCTGAAGGCCATCATCGCGATCCACAACACGGTGCTGGGCCCTGCGCTCGGCGGTCTGCGCATGTGGCCGTACAAGACCGAGCAGGAGGCGGTGAACGACGTGCTGCGCCTGTCGCGCGGCATGACCTTCAAGAACGCCGTGGCCGGCCTGAACCTGGGTGGCGGCAAGGCGGTGATCATCGGCGATCCGAGCAAGGACAAGTCCGAAGCGCTGTTCCGCGCGTTCGGCCGCTTCGTCAACTCGTTGAACGGTCGCTACATCACCGCCGAGGACGTCGGCATCGACGTCAACGACATGGAATACGTGTTCCGCGAAACCGAGTACGTGACCGGCGTGCACCAGGTGCATGGCGGTTCGGGCGATCCGTCGCCGTTCACCGCCTACGGCACCCTGCAGGGCCTGATGGCCGCGCTGCAGTTCAAGCACGGCAACGAGGACGTGGGCAAGTACAGCTACGCGGTACAGGGCTGCGGCCATGTCGGCGGCGAGTACATCAAGCTGCTGCGCGAACAGGGCGCCAAGGTGTTCGTCACCGACATCAACAAGGATGCGGTGCAGCGCTGCGTCGACGAGCTGGGCTGCGAAGCGGTTGGCCTGGACGAGATCTACGACGTCGACGCCGACGTGTACAGCCCGTGTGCGCTGGGCGGCACCGTCAACGAGCAGACCATCGACCGCATCAAGGCGAAGATCATCTGCGGCCCGGCCAACAACCAGCTGGCCACCGACGAGATCGGCGACGAACTGCAGCGTCGCGGCGTGCTGTATGCGCCGGACTACGCGGTCAATGCCGGCGGCGTGATGAACGTGTCGCTGGAGATCGACGGCTACAACCGCGAGCGCGCGATGCGCATGATGCGCACGATCTATTACAACCTCGGCCGCATCTTCGAGATCAGCAAGAACGAAGGCATCCCGACCTACAAGGCCGCGGATCGCCTCGCCGAAGAGCGCATCAGCGCGATCGGCAAGATCAAGCTGGCGCACATGGGCAACAACGGCACCCGCTTCCAGGGCCGCATGCGCGGTCAGTAAGCGACACGTTCTGCCTCAGAAGAAGCCGCCGGTTGATTGGCGGCTTTTTCTTTGGTCGGACGGACAGCCGGCACTGCCTGCGCGCGTAGGCTAAAATCAACACTCTGCACACTCAGGAGTTCGTGATGCGCCCGTTCCCGCTCGGTGAAGATATCGACTTGCTGCGCGAGGCCGTGCACGCGTTTGCGGAAAAGGAGATCGCCCCGCGCGCGGACAAGATCGACCGCGACAACCTGTTCCCCGCCGATCTGTGGCGCAAGCTCGGCGAGATGGGCCTGCTCGGGGTCACCGTGGCCGAGGAGTACGGCGGCAGCGGCATGGGCTTCCTGGCGCACATGGTCGCGATGGAGGAAATCTCGCGCGCGTCCGGCTCGGTCGGACTGTCCTACGGCGCACACTCCAACCTGTGCGTCAACAACATCTATCACAACGGCAACGAGGCGCAGCGGCGCAAGTACCTGCCGAAGCTGTGCAGCGGCGAGCATGTCGGAGCCCTGGCGATGAGCGAACCCGGTGCTGGCTCCGACGTGGTCGGTTCGATGAGCTGCAAGGCCGAGCTGCGCGGCGACGTGTGGGTCGCCAACGGCACCAAGATGTGGATCACCAACGGCCCCGACGCGGACGTGCTGCTGGTCTACATGCGCACTGCGCCACGCACGGCCGGCAGCCGCTGCATGACCGCATTCATCGTCGAGAAAGGAATGAAGGGCTTCAGCACGGCGCAGAAGCTGGACAAGCTCGGCATGCGCGGCTCCAACACCTGCGAGCTGGTGTTCGACAACTGCGAGATCCCGGCCGAGAACATCGTCGGCGAGGTCAACGAAGGCGTGCGCGTGCTGATGAACGGACTCGACACCGAACGGCTGGTGCTGTCCGGCGGCCCGATCGGCCTGATGCAGGCGGCGATGGACATCACCATGCCGTACGTGCGCGAGCGCAAGCAGTTCAACGCGCCGATCGGCACCTTCGAGATCATGCAGGCGAAAGTCGCCGACATGTACACCGCGCTGCAGAGTTCGCGCGGCTTTGCCTACATGGTGGCGCAGCAATTCGACAACGGCGTGAAATCGCGCATCGATCCGGCCGCGTGCCTGCTCAACGCCTCGGTCAACGCGGTGAAGGTGGCACTGGAGGCGATCCAGTCGCTCGGCGGCAACGGCTACATCAACGAGTTCCCCGCCGGCCGCCTTCTGCGCGATGCGAAGCTGTACGAGATCGGCGCCGGCACGAATGAAATCCGCCGCATGCTGATCGGCCGCGAGCTGTTTCACGGCAAGGCTTGACGCGGTTACACATGCATCGTCTTCGCGCCATGAATCGGCGCGGCGACGGTCTGATGCAGATCGAAGATCAGCAACTCGTTGTCGCCGTGCCGGAACCATGATGCAGGACAGTACAGCCGTTGCTGCGGACCCAGGTTCCAGTAGCGACCCAGCAGCTGACCGTTGACCCACAGATAGCCCTTGGTCCACTCGGTCATATCGATATAGCTGTCGCCGAGCCGGTTGAGGTGGACGATGGCCTTGAAGAAAACTCCCGCGCGCGACGGCGTGTTCACCGCGGGCTTCAGTTGACGGATGAAGTCGTCATGCAGCGGCAGACTGCAAACGTCCCAGTTTTCCAGCACGTCTCCGTCGAGGCGAATGCTGCCGACGATCCCCTTGCGATCGGCCATCGCCTGGCCGTAGCCGACGTGACCGAAACTGTCGATGAGGATGTCGACCAGCGCAGGTTTGGCAGCGATAGCGGATGGGAGATCGACCCGATTGCCCTTGCGCAGCCGCGGATGCTCCACGCGTGACACCGCATCGATGTAGAGGCCGTCGCAGAACACGGTGGCGTAATCGCGCACGCCTTCGATCGCCAGCGCGCCGCCTTCACCAGGGACTTTCCGGCGATACAGCACCAGGCCGTGATCCTGCGCAAACAGCAACTCGTTGGCTTGCGGCACCCGCACTGCCGTGGCTGGCGGCAGGTTGTCCCATAACGAGGCATGCGCCAGCGGCATCACCGGCGAAAAACGGATCGCTGGCGGTGATGCGGGCACGTCCGGCAGCGGTTGCTGGATGCGTGCGGCAAGCAGCTTGCGGAAGGCGTGATAGTCGGGCGTGGCCTCGCCGCGTTCGTTGATCGGCGCGCCATAGTCGTAGCTGGTGATGACCGGCTCGAACTTCGAATAATCATTGCTGGCATTGGCGCCCGCACCGAAACCGAAATTGGTGCCGCCGTGCACGACGTACAGGTTGAACGAATGTCCCTGTTGCAGCAGATCACGAAGCGTCGCGGCGTAGTCGCCGCGCTGGAAGTCCTTGTCGCCCCAGTGGGTGAGCCAACCCGGATAGCCTTCGCCGACCCATACCGGCGCATCGCCGGCGATCGTCTGCGCCGCCGTAAAATCGGTATCGCCATCCAGACCCAGCGCCGTGCCGGGCAGATAGGTGTGCTGCTGCTGGAGCTGCGCCAGGCCATCCGAAATCGTGAACGGGCCACGGATGCCATGGGCTTCCCACAGCGCCTGCAACTGCTTCAGATAATCCAGGTCGTGGCCGAATGAGGCGTATTCGTTCTCCACTTGCAGCATCAGCACCGGGCCGCCGTTGCACGCCATCAACGGGGCGATATGCGGCGCGATCGTGCCGATGTAGCGGCGCACGGCCGCCATGTAGTCGACGTCATCCCTGTGACGCACGCGGATATCCGGCTTGCGCAGCAGGTAAGGCGGCAGGCCGCCGTAATCCCATTCGCCGCAGATATACGGACCGGGCCGCAGATAGACCCACATGCCCTCGCTCTGGCACAGGCGGATGAAGCGGACGAAATCCCGGTTGCCGGTCTGCAGGTCGAACTCACCTGGCTCGCCTTCCAGGTAGTTCCACATCAGGTAGATGGCGATCGTGTTGAGGCCCATCGCCTTCGCCATGCGGATGCGATGCAGCCAGTACTCGGCCGGGATCCGTGCCGGATGCATCTCGCCGCTGCGGATCTGCAGTGGCTGGCCGTCCAGCATGAAGCGACGCGAGGTCAGTTCAAGCTGGTGCGGCCGGCCGTCCGGTATCCGCTCGACAAATGCTTCCGTCTCGTGAGGCGCCAAGGGATGAGCACGTGCATCGGCACGCCAGCTCAACGCAGCCAGCGGCGTCAATACACTCAGTCGCAGAAAATCCCGTCGCAGCATCATGGTTCCTTTGGACGGCTATACGAAAACGCTTTCCGATATCCGGATGTCGTTCGCCCCCCGGATCAAGTCCGGGGACGAACGTTGGCGTGCTCAGGAACCGCTCACCGGCGTCAGCTCCAGCGTCAACACTTCGAACGGAGCCAGTGTGATCACGTCCGGCTTATCCGCGTCCAGCGTAAATCCGGGCTTGGCCGCGTCGCTTTTCCACGGACTGTGCGCGTTGAAACGACGGGCCGCTCCGGCGGGCAGTTCCAGCTGACGCTGCAGGTCGACCACCGCCAGCTGCGCATGATCGCTCGGGTTGCGCAGGGTGATGATCGACTTCGCCGGCGCCCACGACGCCCAGCCGTACACGTCGAGTCGGCCCGGATCGCCACCGATCCAGTGCGTGTCGCGCAGCACCTCGGCGTTCTTCCGCGACCAGTTCGCCGATTCGGCCAGCACGTCCCAGTTGTCGTTGCTCAGCAGCGACGGCGTGATGTACAGCTCCTGCAGCTCGGTGCCGGTAGCGAAGTACGAGTGCACCTCGTTGGTGAAATCGTGGCCCGGATCGGTGTTGAGCTTGCGGTTCTCCTTCGCATAGATGATGCCGTGGAGCATCAGCGAGTTGATCGGGAACAGCGGGCCCTTCAGCGCGATGTTGCGGTAGGTTTGCGCATCGCGATAGGTGATCCACTGTTCACGCGTGCTGCCGACGCCGGTCTCGCTGTCGTCCTCGCCATCGCGCCAGATCGTGTCGGCGTAGTGCAGCCAGAACGGCGATGCCCAGGTGCCGGTGGTGAGGTTGATGAAGGTGTTCGGCTTGGCCCTGCGGATGTCGTCGATCAGCTGGATCGCCGCCGCAAAGTCGCTGTCGAAACGGCTGCCCGGGAATACCTTGTCGGCATTGCCGGTACCGTCGAACTTGAACTGGTTGATGCCGTCCTTGTCGACAAGCTCCATCACCGCATCGTGGAAGCGCTGGTAGTACTTGGGGCCAGACAGCGCCAGGCCGCCGTCGATGATCTCGTAGCCGGCCTGCGCACCGCGCTGCGCCCGTTCCTTGGCGGGCGGCCCATAGCCGCCCCACGGCGACAACCACATGCCGGGTGCCGCGCCATACTTCGCCGCCGCCTTGCGCAACGGTGCGAAGCCATGCGGAAAATCCTTGCTGAAATGCCAGCTGCCGCTGCGATCGTCCCAACCATCGTCGAACAGGAATGAATCCAGCTTCACGCCGCGCTTCACGTACAGTTCGTTGCCGAACGTGTTGATCCGGTCCAGTGCCTGCGCTTCGTTGTACGGCGTGAAGTAACCGATGTCGTACCACGAGTTGTAGTGCAGGAACGGCCGGTACGGATGCGCCCGCTCGCGCTCGACGTAGCTGGCGAAATCACGACGCAGCTGATCGTCGCGCACCACGCCGACCACGGCCGAATAGGTGATCGTCCTGCCCTGCTCCAGCGGCAGCTGCCGGTCCAGGGTCAGCTTGATGTTGCTGCCGCGCACCGTGCTGTCGGACTGCGGATGTTCGAAGCCAAGATAGACGTCCCCGGCGACCACCGGTGAGCCCTTGACCTCGCCGCTGACTTCCGCGCCCGCCGTCTGCGCTTCCAGCAACGATACCTTGGCGATCTTCTCATCCTGCTTCAGCGCGGTGATCGCCACCAGCTCGCGCAAATAGGGTGAGCCGTCACGCTGAACCAGCTGCCAGTCCACCCGGAAGCGACCGTTCGCATCGCCGAAGCTGGTTTCGACCGCCTTGCCGGGAATCCGCGCGGCGAGCTGCGCTGCCTTCGCGTCCACCGGCAGCGAGTGCGCGCGCGGCGGTGACAGCAGGTTCATGTCGGAGGCCTTGATCGTGCTGCCATCGGCCAGCACCAGCGCGAACGGCGCGGGTACGGCAAGCGTGCGCCCGTGCACGCGGTCGGTCACCGTCATGTCGACGAGATGCTTGCCATCCAGCTTCCAGGCCGCCTCGATCGCGGCGTTGCCAAAGCTCTCCACACTCTGCTGATTGACGAAGGTCGCTGCGCCGGGCTCAAGTACCGCGTTGCCCGTGGCGATGCTGTCCTCGGCATGTGCCGTGCTGAAACCCGCCAGCACGGTCAGCAGGCAGGAAACCAGCACGCTCATGCGCGACGAACGAAGGGGATGCAAATGCGATGCTGCCATGGTTGTCTCTCGTGTTGATTTATTAATATCGACCAGCCCAGTTGCGCTCGACGCCCGGTGCACGTGCAGCCTCGCAAGAGGGCGGGCAATGGACGCAACATGCGATGGGGGCGGCAGAGCGCGTTCGGATGCCGCACGCCAAGAGGCATGCCCGTCGTTCAATGCCGGCGGGGAATACCGAGGCCCCATTGCGGCACTGAACGGCAGGTCGCCCTGCGACAGGCACGCTTACGGCTGCCTTGGTACCCACTGCTGATAGTTGGACGAATGGCAATCTGCCAGATCTACCGTGCTGTTCTGCCCGGCGTCGCCGGCAGCGTTCAGGCATTGGCCGGAGCCTACGTTGAACCAGACCTGCGAGCCCGGCATGTACAGCCATTCCTGGCTGCTCTCGGCAGTGCAATTCGCGGCAAGTACAGCACTGCTGCCATTTGCCTGCAGGCAAGCGCTCCGCTCGACCAGATTCAGCCGGTTGTTGGCATCGTTCGCCAACAGCTGGTTGGCAACCGCCCAGGATGAGCTGCGGTTCCCCGCACAGATATTTAGGCCCATGTGGTTGCCACCCAGCGTATCCGCGCAATAGTGCTGGACGCGATTCTCGGCCACGAAAGGCGCGCCAAAGGTCTGGTTGATGGTGGTAATGGCCGTGTTGTCCGGGTTCATCATCGAACTGGCGATGGATGCGCAATCACCATAGATCTGTGTCGAGGCGTTGTTGGTTTGCGCGGCGTTGTTCGCCGGGTCGTACATGATCGGGGCGTAGAACACCGCGGTCGTGGGAGGCACTTGAGCGCAGGAGGAATACTGCTGCGATCCCTGGGTGAAATTTTCGACGAACTGCGGCACGACCGCTTGCAGGATGCCGTTGGCCGCCGGCGAATGGATGGTTCCGATGACCGTGGTCGTGCCCGTGCTCGTATCGGTGATCGATGCCTGCCACAGGTAATTTTCTCCTGCGTCGGCCGCTCCCGCCGGAATCGTTGTCTTTCCCGCGTACTTCACGTGGAAGGTGTACATCGCACCCTCTTTCCATGCTGGTGCCTTGCTGTCGTTCGTGTTGAACAGGCATTGCGTGCCAGTGCCCTCGCCGCCGAATCCCTGGCATACCGCACCAGGGGCGGAACCAGGTTTGTCGACACTGGAATCGTAGGTTTGGCCGAAGATCGAAAAGAGAACGGTCTTGGTTTTTTTCGAATTTTGCTGGATCCCGGTATAGCCGCCCTGGTTGACGTTGATCGTCCAGAAAAACTGACTGGCGTAATACGTATTGCCGTTGTTGCCCGGTTCGTGGGTCACCCGGATGGAGGCATCGATTCCGTTGTAACCGTACAAGCCATCGGCGTTCGCGACAGTCGAGGCGGGGTAGTAGTAGTGGTTCGCCGTCATGCCACCTGCAATCACGGCGTAGGCCGGGCTGACCAGGAAGGCTCCAATACCTGCAAGCCCACAAGCGAGATGCAACAGATATTTTTTCATGAGATACCTCCGGTGAATGAGCAAGGTGATGCCTGTCGATCGCATGGTGCGACAACGTGGTTCACGGACAATCAGCAAGGGCGCCGCACCGTGCCGGCGCGACGCCCCTGTCCTCATCGAAAGGTATAACGGGCAATCAGCATCGTCGTTCGCGGTGCCTGCCAGCTGGACGCGCCGTAGCTCGGGTTGAGGATCGGCGAGCCATCGGCCTGGAAACTGCCGGTGTCATACAGCTGGTTCGCGTCGATGCGGCCATGGCGGTTGGTGACGTTCTGCACCTGCAGATCCAGGCTCAGATGGTTCGACTCGTTGATCGTCCAGTCGTAACCCGCGCCGAGGTTCAACTGCCAGAACAACGGCATCCGCCCGGCTGCACCCAGCGGTGCGGGCACGTTGTTGCAGTAATGGCTGGCCGCACCGTATTGCTCGGCCGGGTTGTTGATATCCGGATAAGTGCCCAGGCAGTTCTGCGGTGTACCGGTGGACAGATCGAACGTGCTGCCGATACGGAAACCCGTCGGGAAGTAATAGATGCCATTGAGCTTGAGGCTGTGGCGCACGTCGCCCGCCAGATTGCCGGAGCTGTGCTCCATCAGACCGGGGAAATCCCACAGGATTTGCTCGGAAGGCCCACCGTTGGTACGTGTGCCGAGATTGAGCAGGCCGTCGTAGTTGCCGTACAGATGCGCCCACGTATAGCTGAGGTCGAGGAAGTACGGCTCCTCGCTGTTCTGCGTGTGGGTCAACTCCAGCGTGAGGTGGACGTACTTGCGTGTGGGTGCCGGCCCGAACACGCTGCCCGGCAGGGTCAACGATTCCTGCTTGCCGTCACCGTTGTAGTCACGCGTGAACACCTGCGCGATGCCCGGATTGATCATCGGGCAACCGCTGGAATCCTCGTAGCCGGGATAGCCATGCGCCTGCGCGTAGTCGGTAATGCCCTGGGTGTAGCAGGTGTCCTCGATGGCGCGCTTGAGCGAGGAGTAACCCAGCTCGGCCAGCGACGACCAGCTGTTGCCCAGCGTCTTCTGCACGTACACCTGGAACTCGTACTGGTACGGCGCCTTGATGTTGGACGTGGCCACGTTCGCCGCGCTTGGCGCCTGGCCGTTGATCAGCGTCTCCTGCGGGCCGATCTGGGTCAGGCCGGTGGGTGCCTGGGTGTTCGGATCCCTGCCGCTATAGGTGTAGTAGCGGAACCACTGGGTGACCGCGCCGGCAGCACCGTTGTTGACGCTGGATGGAATCGGAATGGTGTACTTGCCGGCGTTGGCGCCGACCTTCATCGTGCTGTCGCCGTACACATCCCACGACACGCCCAGTCGGGGCGACAGCAGAGGCAGGCGCCAGAAGTTCTGGCCGTTGATGTTCTTGTTGACGAAGGTGTCGTCACGCAGACCGGCATAGACAATCCAGCGGTCAGATGCCTGCCAGTAGTCGTCGACGTAGAACGCCTTGTTGACCGTGTAGAACGGGCCACCGGTGCTGATGTAGTACTGCGACACGTAGCGTCCGTCCGCCGGTGCCGGCGAACCGTTCGGCAACACGCTGCCGGGCTGGGTGTAATAGGTCCAGTCGCCGCCATCGGAAGTGGTGCTGACGTTGTTGATGAAGTGCTTGTAATGCTCGCCGCCGATGGTGATCTTGTGGTCGCCCAGCTTCCAGGTGAAGTCGCCCTTGAAACCGCGACGCCAATAGGTGAACGGATACAACCTGGTACTGGTAGTGGTGAGACCGATGTTTTTGTGCACCTGGGTCACCGGATCGACTTCCACCACATATGGCAGATTGGTGCCTGAGGTCGAGGTGGGACTCAGCGAAGACTGGCTGAGGTAGCCGCCCATCAGCCGCAGGCTCATGTCGTCATTGATCTGCCAGTGGTAGTTGCCGATCAGGAACTGGTTCTTGACCTGGCTCGATGTCCAGCCGGCGTACTTGCCCTGCGATGACGGGTCATAGTCGCGCGTCAGCCGATACTGGTTGTTGAAGGTGTTCTTCCAGTCACGGTTGCCTACCACGTTGAGCGACTGGTCGGCATTGATGTTCCAGGTGAGGTTGAGCAGGCCGTTCTTGTCGCGGTTGGCCGTGTCGGTATGCCGCGTCTGCGAGTTGCTTTCGCTGGTATTGGCCGGCGAGTTGCCCAGCATGGCGAAGAAGAACAGCTTGTCCTTCACCAGTGCGCCCGACGCCCACAGGTACTGATTGGCGACGTTGGCGCTATGGGTGTTGGAGGAACTGAAGTGGTAGTAATCACCATCCTTCGTGTACGAGTCGGGCATGCGCGGGTTGAACCATGACGTGCCCGGCGTGAAGTACAGCGAATAGCCCGCCTGGAAACGATTGGTGCCCTGGCGCACGGTGGAGGCAATCGTGCCACCGGTGGTGCTGGTCCAGCTCACACCGGCATTGGCGCTCAGCACCTGGGTCGAGCTGATCGCCTCGGCCGGCAGGTAGGTGGCGCCCAGTCCCTGATAGTCGTAGGTGCTGTCGAATTCGTTGTAGTAGTAGCGGTTCTCGGCCGGACTGGCACCGCCCATCTGGACCAGCCCGGTGGTCTGGTTGTCGTACTTCACCTTGGAGCTCAGCAGCGCAACGCTCTCGGGACCACGCCCGGTCGGCAGCTGGTTGACCACGCTCATGCTGTAGTTGTTGGAGAACTCCGGTGTGCTCACATCGATCGGTATCACTTCCGTCTCGGTGGTCCGCCCGGTTACATGGATCGCGCCGAGGTTGGTGGCAGCCGCCGATCCTGCGGCGGAAGCGGCAATGCTGGAGAGCGCCGGCACCGCGGTCTGCACGTTCGCGCTTACCGTGACGGTGCGGGTGCCAATGGCGCTGCCGTCCTGCGACACGGAGACGGTGTACTTGCCGGGATTGAGGCCGCTCACGTTGTAGCGCCCATCACTGTCCGGATGCAGTTCGCGGTGGTAGCCAGTGGCCGGGTTGGTTACCTCGAGCGTGACATGGCTGCCGCCAGGCTCCTTGCCATACAGACCGCCGGTGATCGATTGCGCCTGGGCGACATTCGCACCAAGCGCCACCAGCAACCCCATGGCGAGCATGGTTCGCCTGAAACCACCAGCCTTGCCTCTCTCGCTTGCCTTGCTTCCAGCTTCTTGATGCCCGACAACAGTCAGGAATTCACTGCTCTTGCCTTCGACGGCAAAACCGCCATTCTTTTCAGCACGCATTGATTGCCCCTCACGTAGTTCGTTATCGCCCTGCGCAGAAATGACATCTCCCCTCTGCTACAGGCGGTTGTAGTTACCCGTGGAAACGCCTCCTGCCCACGAACTTGTTTGCACCCTCATCAAAATTTCGACACAAGCGTCTCCGCCGGACCGGTTGGTGGTCCGGTTTTGACTCACTGCTTTTCAGTCAAGCCAGACGGCGCACTCGAACCTGAGAGAGCAACGCCTCAACCGCCCGCCGTTTGACGAAACCGGTTTCCTCACCTTGCGCATTGGCAGCGCCGCAAGCGACGCCCAGGCGCAAGGTTTCTTCCAAATTCATGCTCCGCGCCATGCCAACCGTCATGCCGGCCAGCAGGCAGTCGCCCGAGCCCACCGTGTTGCGCACCTGCGCAAGTTCGATCGCGGCATGCCAGATGCCGCTCGCATCGGCGGCCACCGCACCCAGCGCGCCCATCGTCACTACCGGCATCGCGATGCCGCGCGCATGCAGTTCGCGAACCGCGTCCACGGCTGCAGCAAGATCGCCAATCGGGCGATCGAGCAGCTCGCTGATCTCGTCGCGATTGGGCTTGACCAGAAATGGCTGGGCCTGCACGGCGTGCTGCAGCAGCTCGCCGCCGGCGTCGACCAGACAACGCTTGCCGGCCTCGCGCACATGCGCGGCCAGCTCGGCGTAGGTGGTCGGCGCAAAACCGCGCGGCAGGCTGCCGGACAGCACGATCAGGTCACTGTCATCGACGCCGCGACGGAACGCCCGCAGCAGGGCTTCCTGCTGCGGGCTGTCCAGCAACGGTCCCTGGCCGAGAATCTCGGTGATCTGCCCGTTCGCGTCCTGCAACGCGATGCAGGTGCGCAGGCCGTCGGTGACCTCGATGCCGTGGAACAGCACGCCGCGCTCGCACATCAGCCGACCGATCATGTTGCGGTGGGCCGGGTCGACCAGGCCGACCAGCTGCACGCGCTCGCCCAGCGCGGCGATCGTCTGCGCCACGTGCAGGCCCTTGCCGCCGGGGTACGCCTGTTCGTCGAGGGCGCGACTGACTTCGCCGGGACGCAGCGCATCCAGCCGGATGAACCGGTCGATCGCCGTGTTGAAGCCGATGACCGTGATCACCGCGCGTTTTCCAGCAGGGTGTCCACTTCCGACACGCCGGCCTGGCCGGCCGTACCGCCGGTGCGTCGCGTGGAGAGGCTGCCGCAGGCACTGCCCCAGCGCATGCAGTCATGCAGTGACTCGCCGCGCAGCCACGCATGCAGAAAACCGGCGTCGAACGAATCACCGGCGCCGGTGCTGTCGACCGGGTTGACGGCAAACGCCGGCACTTCGAGCAACCGTCCCTGATCCAGGCTGGCACAACCGAGTTGTCCGCGCTTCACCACGGTTTGGGTGCGTCCGTTGTGCAGCGCGTGCAGACCATCAAGCACCCGCTCACGACCCGTGATGGCTGCCAGCTCCATCTCGTTGGGCAGGAACAGGTCGACTTCCTCCAGCGTGCCCAGCAGATCGGACGCCCAGGTTTGTTCTGGATCGAAACCAGGATCAAGCGAGGTGCTCAGACCGGCGGCATGCGCACGCGCGAACAGCGCGCGGCAATCGGGCCGCAGCGCACGCTGCAGGTAGTACGAGGAAACATGCAGATGATCGGCACCGGCCAGCAATGCGTCGTCCACTTCGTCCGCACGCAACGCGGCGATCGCGCCGGGGAACGTCACCAGCGCGCGATCCTGCGGCGTCGACAGCGAGACGGTGACGCCGGTGCGCAAGGTCGCATCCGGCTGCACCGCGGCGACGTCGATGCCCGCGGCACGCAGCGCATCGAGACAATAGGCGCCCCAGCTGTCGGCACCGAGCTTGCCGCGGAACGCCACGGAATTGCCCAGCCGGACCAGCCCCATCGCACAGATCATCGAGGAGCTGCCGGGCGTCATGCAGAAGTCGTCGGCCAGCACCTCGCGGCCCGGCGCGGGCAACGCATGGCAATGCTTGAAGACCAGATCGACGTTGATTTCACCGACGACCAGGATGCGCTTCATGCGCCCTCTCCATGCCCATTTTTCGAGCTGCGCTCGCTGTGCATCGGAAAGTGCTCGACCACGCGGGTGAGTACGCCTTGCGACGGCGTGTCCGGCTTGCCGCCCAGTTCCAGGCAACGGAAGAACGCGAGCAGCTGCCCCACCGCCACATCCGCCAGCAGCGGCAATGCATCGTCTGTCGCATCGAGGCCAGCCAGCTCCACCGCCACGTCGTGGGGGCCCAGCACATCGGTCGGGATGCGCTCGCCTACCAGCACTCGGGTCATACCCAGCTGCTTGCGTGACAGTTCGCGCAGCAGGTCGAGTTCGTAGGCGCGCACCGCCGGATCCGGCGACAGGAAGCCGACTACCAGGGTCCGCTCATCCAGACTGGACATCGGCCCATGGCGCAAACCGAGATAAGTCTCCGACATGGTGACCACCGCGCCACCGCTCATTTCCAGCATCTTCAGCGCAGACTCGTGGGCAGCGCCGAGCGCACCGCCGCTGCCGAGATAGACGACGTTGCTGAACTCGCTGC
>DAHUXL010000126.1 GCA_027307195.1 Rhodanobacter sp.
AAGCGCTGGGTGGTTCATTGAGTGCCGCCGCTGGCTGGGACCAGAGCGCGGTAGGTGTCACCGTGACCACACCGAAACTGCCGCAGGCACTGAGCCTGCTCGCCGAGGTGGTGCGCCAGCCGGACTTCAGCGCGGCCGAGCTGAAACGCGCGCAGGCACAGGCGATCGACGATCTGCGTCTGTCGCTGAGCCGGCCCACCGCGCTGGCCTCGCTGGCAGTCGGTCGTGGCGTGTTCGGCGACGGCGCCTACGGCCATTCGCGCAGCGGCACGCCGGCGTCGATCGCGCGGATCAGCCGCGACGATGTGCAGCACCTGCATGACGCACTGTACCGGCCGGACAACGCGATCCTGATCCTGGCTGGCGACATCACCCCGGCCCAGGCGCAGCAACTGGCGCAGGACAGTTTCGGTGACTGGCAGAAGCCGGCCGCACCGCTGCCGCCGCGGCCGGCGGGCATGGCCGCCAGCCACGTCCCGGCGATCCTGCTGATCGACCAGCATGGCGCGGGTCAGGCTGGCGTGGTCGTCGCGCACGCGGCGCCACCGCGCAACGATGCCGACTACTACGTCGGCACGGTGGCCAACGCGGTGCTCGGCGGTTCGTATTCGGCCCGGCTCAACGAGGAGATCCGCATCAAGCGCGGGCTGTCCTATGGCGCCAGCAGCCGGCTGCAGTCACTGGGCGATGCCGGGATGTGGCTGGCCGCCGCGCAGACCAAGAACCCGTCGGCGCCGCAAGTGGTGGAGCTGGTGCTGGGCGAGTTCAAGCGGCTTGGGAGCACCCGCATCTCCGCCGATGAACTGGCCGCGCGCAAGGCGACCCTGATCGGCAGCTACAGCAACCGGCTGGAAACCACCGTCGGTCTCGCCGAACAGGTCGGCGAGCTGGCAATCTACGGTGTGAAACTGGAGCAGATCAGCAAGTACATCGAGCAGGTGCAGGCGGTCACGCCGAAGCAGATCGAGAAGTACGCGGCGAAGCATCTGGGCGCCGATGGCAGCAAGGTGGTGGTGGTCGGCGACGCCGCGCAGTTCGCTGCGGCGATCCGCCAGGTGCATCCCAAGGCGCTGCTGCTGGAATCGAGTGCGCTCGATCTGGACAGTCCCAGCCTGCAGCCGGTGGCGGTCACGCCGAAAGCCGCCGCTAAATAAGCCGACTGCCTCACCGCACCGACCGAAAAGCCCCGGTACATGCCGGGGCTTTTCGCAGGTAGCGCGCATGGTGAAACATAGTGTTTCCGTTGCGCCATCAGTCAGCTTCACCGACGCACAACATCGTTTAGTAAACTATAGGGTACATAAACCAATCGCGTCCCTGTCCCTATAGGCCTCCTCATGCGCTTGCCTGCCCCTGGATCCCTCGTTCTCCTCGCGTTGCCGCTTGTCTCACTTGCCTTTCCCGCTGCCGCCGCCCACCTGGAAATCCAGGTTGGCCGCAGTTACATGGACAGCTATGCGGCGAATACCGCGTTTGTCGAAGGCGTGTTCGACGAACACCGCCTCGGCGACACCCGTTTCAGCTGGTCACCGGATGTCTCGCTGGGCTGGATCGATAGCCGCGCCATCGCCCGCTTCGACGGCGGCCGTTACAGCACCCGCGACCAGGTCTGGGTACTGGCGGGTGGGGCGCGCATCCATTACGGCGATGCCAACGACTGGTACCGGTCGCTGTTCTTCAGCTTCCAGCCGGCCCTGCAGACGGGCCGCACGCAGGCGCTGAGCACGCCCTACGAATTCGTCAGCACGCTGGGCTGGCAGGGGCGGCGTTTCAGCGTGCAGGTCCGGCACATTTCCAACGGCAATCTGCACCATCCCAACCGCGGCGAAACCATGGCGCTGGTGGGTGTGGGGTTCGATTTGTAGCGAGTGCGTGCAGAAGCTGGTGTGGCATTGAATGCGAAACCGGCGGCCAAAGGCCGCCGGTTTCGTCATGCCTGAGCAATCCCGGGCAAGGCGCTAGTGACCGCCGGCTGCAGGACCCGCCTTCGCGCTGAACGGCGGCTTGGCCAGCCAGATCACGAACACCAGTCCGATGAAGATCCAGCCCAGCGCGTGGAACACCTCGTTGAATGAGATCTGGTAACCCTGCTGGGTGATCATGTCGTTGATCACGCTGGCACCGACCTGCGGATTGCCCTGGCCGATCTGGTTCATCGCCGCCTGCGAGGTCGGGCTGTAGGCGGTGATGTGCTCGGCCAGTTGTTCGTGGTGACTCACCGCGCGACGTTCCCACAGCAAGGTGGTCAGCGAGGCGGAGAAACTGCCGCCGAGCGTGCGCAGGAAGGTGGCCAGGCCGGAGCCGGCGGCGATCTCGTTCTGCTGCAGATCGGACAGCAGGATGGTCAGGATCGGCATGAAGAACAGCGCCACGCCGAGGCCCTGGATCAGCTGCACCATCGCCACGTGATAGAAGTCGATGCCGATGAAGAAGTCCGAGCGCATGAAGCAGGTCGCGCCCATCACCATGAACGCAACCGAGGCGAGTAGACGCAGGTCGACGCGGCTGGCGTACTTGCCCACGAAGAAGGTCAGCAGTACCGGAATCACGCCGAGCGGCGCGGTGGCGTAACCGGCCCACGTCGAGGTGTAGCCGAGGTTGCGCTGCAGCCACAGCGGCACCAGCAGGCCGATCGCGAAGAATGCCGCGTAGGCGAGGATCAGGGCGATCGTGCCGGCCGTGAAGTTGCGGTGGCGGAACAGTTTCAGGTTGACGATCGGATCCTTGTCGGTCAGTTCCCAGATCAGGAAGATCGCAATGCCGATCGCCGAGACGATGCTGGTGACGATGATGAAGGTGGAGTTGAACCAGTCCTCGTCGTTGCCCTTGTCCAGCACGATCTGCAGCGCGCCGACGCCGATGATCAGGGTGATCAGGCCGACGTAGTCGATCTTCGGGCGCTCGGTCTTCTCCACTTTTCCGCGCAGCTGGTTCGCCACCACCATGCTGGCGAAGATGCCGATCGGCACGTTGATGAAGAAGATCCACGGCCACGAATAGTTGTCGGTGATCAGACCACCGAGGATCGGGCCGGCGATCGGCGCCACCACGGTGACCATCGCCAGCAGCGCCAGCGCCATGCCGCGCTTGGCCGGTGGATAGATGCTTATGAGCAGGCTCTGGGTGATCGGATACATCGGGCCGGCCACCGCACCTTGCAGCGCGCGGAACACGATCAGCATGCCCATGCTCTGCGAGATACCGCAGAGAAAAGAAGTCAGCGCGAACAGCAGGGTGGACCAGACGAACAGCTTCACCTCGCCGAAGCGACGGGTGAGAAAGCCGGTCAGCGGCAGCGAGATCGCCATGCTCACCGCGAACGAGGTGATCACCCAGGTGCTCTGGTTGCTGCTGACGCCGAGGTTGCCGGCGATCGTCGGCAACGACACGTTGGCGATCGTGGTGTCGAGCACCTGCATGAAGGTCGCCAGCGACAGACCGATCGTGCTGAGTGCCAGATTGGGTGGACGGAATTGGGCGGTCATCGGTGTCGGTCAGTGATGGGGGATCTGCCTTGCTCCTCTCCCTGCGGAAGCAGGGGGAGGCTGTGGGAGGGGGTGAAGCTCTTGAGCCAAGATCAAGAGCAACCCCTCCCCAACCCTCCCCTGCAGGCAGGGGAGGGAGACAACGTTATTTCGCGCCAGCCATGTTGGCGTGGACGATCTGGGTGATCGCCGCGTCGGCCTTGGCCAGCTGCAGCTTGTACACGTCGGTGCTGAAGGCTGGCTGGGTCGGCGACTGCTGCGCCAGCGTCTGGCCGCTCTGGTCATGCAGGCTGACGTCGACGTTCAGCGACATGCCAAGACGCAGCGGATGCTTGTCCAGCTGGGTCGGATCGTCGAACACGATGCGCACCGGAATGCGCTGAACGATCTTGATCCAGTTGCCGGTGGCGTTCTGCGCCGGCAGCAGCGAGAACGCGCTGCCGGTGCCGACGCCGAGGCTCTGCACCTTGCCCTTGTAGGTCACCTTGCCGCCGTAGACGTCGGACTCGATCTCCACCGGCTGGCCCAGCCGCATCCTGGTGAGCTGGGTTTCCTTGAAGTTCGCATCCACCCACACGCCGTGCAGCGGCACCACCGCCATCAGCGCGGCGCCCGGCTGCACGCGCTGGCCGACCTGCACCGAGCGTTTGGCCACATAGCCGTCCACCGGCGCGACCAGGGTGGCGCGCGCGTCGTCGAGGAACGCCGCACGCAGACGCGCGGAGGCGACCTGCACGTCCGGATGCGAAGCGACCACGGTATCGTCGACCAGCACCTTGCTGGTCTCGTACGTCTGCTGGGACGCGATCAGGCCGCTCTCGGCGCTGGTCAGCGCGTCGCTGGCATGCGCCAGTTCCTCGGCCGATATCGCGCCGGACTTGGCCAGCGCGACGCGGCGGTTGTAATCGGCACGGGCCTTGTCCACCGCGGTCTTGCGCGCGGCCACGTCGGCCTGCGCACCGTTGACGCTGGAATACAGGCCGCGCACCTTGCGCACGGTATTGGCGAGATTCGCCTTTGCCTCGGCCAGCGCCACGTCGGCGTCGCTGGGGTCGAGCTGCACCAGTACGTCGCCGGCGTGCACCAGGTCGCCGTCATCGGCACCGATGCTGACCACGGTGCCGGGCACCTGCGGAGTGATCTGCACCACGTTGCCGTTGACGTAGGCATCGTCGGTGCCTTCGTACCAGCGGCCATCGAGGAAGTACCACAACGCCCAGCCGATGATGGCGAGCGCGACCACGATGATGAGTACGCGCAACATCAACCCGCGCGAGTTCTTCTTGGGTACTGCGGTGTTCGGTGATGCGCCGGCCGTGTGCTCGGCCGTGGGGGAAGTCTGGCTGGACATGGGGCTGCCTCAGGAATGCGAAGAGTGGGAAGACGGGGAGGGCGTGGGCGCCTCGGCCTGCGGCTGGAAGCCGCCACCGAGGGCTTGAATCAATTGAACGGAAAGATCGACCTGCTGCGCTTGCAGCGCGGCCATGCCGCGGTTGGCGGCGAGCAACTGCTGGCGCACGACAAGGGCTTCCAGATAGCTGCCGATGCCGGCCTGATAACGCTGCAGCGCCAGCTGCCAGGCCTGCTGCGCCGCATCCTGTGCGCGCTGCTGCGCGGTGAGTTGTTCCCGCACCGACTGCAGCGCGGACAGATCATCGGTGACCTGGTTCAGCGCGCCGACCAGGGTCTGGTTGTACTGCGCCACGGCGAGGTCGTACTGCGCATCCTTGCCGGACAGGTTCGCGCGCAACTTGCCGCCGTCGAAGATCGGCAGGCTGAGCGACGGCCCGAACTGGTAGAACCGCCCAGCCAGGCTGAAAGGATTGCCGCCACCCATGCTGATCACGCCGGCCATCGCGCCGATGCTGATGTTCGGCAGGAATTCGGTTTTCGCCACCTTGATGTCCTTGGCCGCCGCCTCGACACGCCAGCGCGCGGCGACCAGATCGGCACGATGGCCGAGCAACTCCAGCGGGAGATTGGTCGGCACCGCCAACGCAGTCGGTTGCAGCAGTTGTGGCCGGGCGATCTCCAGCCCGCGATCCGGCCCCTTGCCCAGCAGCACCGACAGCGACGAGCGCGCGGCATTGACGGCGCGCTTGGCCAGCGCGGTGTCCTGCTCGGCGCTGGCCACTTCGGCATCGCTCTGCCTGAGCTGGATCTGGTTGTCGATGCCGGCGGCGACGCGCTGGCGGGTCAGCTCGCGCGACTGGTCCGCGCGCTTCAGCTCGCCTGCGGCCAGATCCTGCTGGGTGAACGCGTAGCCAAGCTGCGCGTAGGCGCGGGCGACATTCCCGGAAAGTTCGATGCGTGCGGCGCGCGCATCAACCTCGGCGGCGCGCGCCTGGCCAACGGCAGCTTCCCACGCGGCACGCTTGCCGCCCCACAGATCGAGATCCCACTTGAAGCTGGCGTAGCCGTACTTGGCCATCGCGAAATGCGCCTTGTTGCCGAGCAGCGCGGCTGGCGGCCGGGCACCGGCGACCGCGGCGCCGCCATTCACGCTGGGGCCGCGCGCGGCATCGGCGATGCCCGCTTCGGCCTGCGCCGCGCGGGCACGGGCGTCGGCCACGCCGAGTCCCGGATTGTCCTGCAGTGCTTCGGCGATCAACGCATCGAGCCGCGGATCACCCAGCCCGGTCCACCAGTCCGTCGACGGCCATGCGGCAGGCGAAAGGTTGAAGCCGGCCACGCTGCGGTCGGCTTTCAGGGAAGCGGGATCGGTCGGCGTGCCGTCAGGGTGCAGGCCGCCGCTGCTGACGCAGCCGGCCAGCGCGAGGGTCAATGCAGTGGCTGCCGCAAGGAAGTGCAGACGCATGGGGTGAGGTCCGGAAGTAAGTCAGTTCTTGTCGCGGAGCGCTTGCAACATGCGCTCCAGGTAGTCGTGCAATTGCGCCTGCTCGACGGGATTCAGCGAGCGCTGCGCCGCGTTCATCACGCGCTCGCTGCAGACGGAGGCGGTGTTCTGCCAGATCGTGTTGCCTGCCTCGGTGAGTTCGATGCGCAGCGCGCGGCGATCCTGTTCATGTGGCGAACGACGCAGATAACCCTTGCGCTCCAGATGATCCAGCTGGCGGGTCATCGCACCGCCATCCAGCTCCACCGCGCGGGCCAGTTCCGTGGCCGATACCGCACCGAGCTGCTGCGACTTCTTGAGGATCAGGTACTGGGTGAAGCTGAGATCCAGGCCCTGGCTGGCAAGTTCGGCTTCGATCGCACGAACTATCTCGGAGCGCACCATGGTGATCAGCATGCCCAGACTCGGCGCATGGGGCTCGTTGGTGACGGAGCTTGGGGTGGGGTCGTTCTGATTCATGCCGGGCATTCTATTGCCCAAAAGATATTTGTCAAGGCAAATATATGCCTGTTTATGTTTGTTCCGACAAAATGTCTGGCCGCGGCTGTTTCAATGCGGTTTCAAGGCCATCCAGTTCATCCAGCAGCCATGCGCGCAGGGCCGGATCGCGCAACTCGAACAGCTCGAAGACGCCCAAGGCCCGCAACGCGGGCAACTGGCCCAGCAGTCTCGGTTCCATGGCACGGCGCATCGGTTCGGGCGTGGCCGGATCCAGCATCTGTTGCGCACAGGCAACAAAGGTTTCCAGTGGAGACGCCGTTGGTCGGGGCTTCGTGGAATGCAGCTCGATTGGTGACATGGGGTCATCCTCGGTTGGAACGCGGCGATGTGGGGACATCTGCAGCACAGACGAACGAGCGGCGCGTGGCGTGACGGCGAGCGGGCATTCGCGCTGTTGGCGGAGGCCGCGCGCGGCTGCGGTGCAGGACGGTGGTCCGGGCACGCGAAAGCATACGCACGACCACAGGCAAGCTGATACCGTTATTTGGTCAACTTATGTCGAGAACTGGCCATGACGTCCTCCAAGCAGCAGGTTCACGAACTGATCGAACAGGTCGGCGGCCCCGCACTCATCGCCTACCGGATCGAGCGTGAAGCCGCCAGCGAATACAGTGAGGACAGCGAGAGCTACGACTGGCACCGTCATCTGCGCGGGCAGTTTTTCTGCGTCGAAAGTGGCCTTGTCCATGTGCATACCGGACACGGTTCGTGGATGCTTCCGCCGCACCGTGCCGGCTGGATGCCGCCGGGCGAGCTGCACACGGTCAGCATCAGCGGGGTGATGAGCGGGTGGGGCGTGTTCATCACGCCGGACATCGAGCACGGCCTGCCAAAACATCCCTGCGTGATCGGCGTCACCGAGTTGATGCGCGCACTGGTGCGCCGCGCCAGCGCGTGGACCTGGCATGAGCGGCTGGATGCGGAGCAGGACCGGGTGATGGCGGTGCTGCTGGACGAGATGCGTCGCGCACCGCACGAATCGCTGCACCTGCCGATGCCGCTGGACCGCCGGCTGCTGCGCATCGCCCAAGCCGTGCTCGAACAGCCGCACGACAACCGCAGCCTGGAAGACTGGGCGGCGTGGGCTGGCCTGTCCACACGCAGTCTCAGCCGGCTGTTCCGCGCCGAGACCGCGCTCAGCTTCGCGCAGTGGCGCCAGCAGGCGCGGCTGAGCCGCGCACTGGAACAACTGGCCGAAGGCGAGTCGGTCGCCACCGTCGCCGATGCGCTCGGTTACGCCAGCGTCAGTGCGTTCGTGGCGATGTTCCGGCGCAGCTTCGGGCAGTCGCCGGGGCGCTATTTCGCGCTGCATCCATCGCTGGCGTGACCATGGTGACGCCGAGACACGTGCCGCGCATATAAGCCGCCCTTATCGTCATGATCACTAAAACTCCCTTGGCTTATCGGACGGGCCGGACATAGCATGCGTCGACGCCATCTGCGTCGCTGCCATTCTGCGAGGTCGCCATGTTCCGTCCGCTGTTGCCGGTGCTGTTTGCACTCATCCTCCTGCCCGCAGCCGCTTCGGCCGCCGATGGTTTCTGGCAGACGCCGACCATCCATGCCGCCGGCCGGATGCACGCGCTGCCGCAGGCGGCCTATCAACCTGATCGCAACGCCACCTACAAGGTCGTGTTCGGTCTGACCAAGGCCAGCGACAAGCCAGGCGAGGTGAGTCCGGCGCTGGATCGGGTGGCGCGCACGGTGAACCTGTATGTCAGTGCCGGGGTGCCGCTGGATCATCTGAAATTCGTGGCGATCGCGTCCGGCCCGGCCACGCCGATCGCGCTGAACGACGAGCAGTACCGGAAGAAATACGGCGTCGCCAATCCGAACCTGCCGGTGATCGCGGAGCTGCGCAAGGCCGGTGTCGACGTGGCCGTGTGTGGCCAGGCCGTGGCCGAGCACGACTTCCAGTACGACTGGGTGGACTCGCGCGTCACCCTGGCGCTGTCGGCACTGACCACGATCAGCGAGCTGCAGCAGAAAGGTTACGCGCTGCTGCCGTTGTGATCTTCACGTTGCCGAGGGGAACCAGCATGCGTCATTCCATCGTGCGGTGGCTTGCCGCCGCGGTCGTGCTCAGCACGGCGTGTGCCGCCAGCGCAGCCGACAAGACCGACTTCCTGCCGCCGTGGAACCCGCCCCCGGCGGGGCTGCAGTTCAGCGTGCCGCCGGTGGATGCGATCGCCGACCTGCATGGCGACATCGTCGATCCGCAGCTGGTGCTGTTCTTCGCCGGCAACCAGTTCATGGTGGTGCACGACCTGCTGGAGGCGTTCAAGCAGGCGCATCCGCAATACCAGCGGATCTACGCCGAGACCTTGCCGCCAGGCATCCTGGCCAAGCAGATCGAGAGCGGCACGCTGGTGATGGGCAACTTGCGCATCACGTTGAAGCCGGACATTTATACGGCCGGCAAGAGTGCGATAGTCGAGAAGCAGAAGCAGCACGACTGGTTCGCCGACACGTACGACTACGCGCGCAATCCGCTGGCAATTCTGGTCGCGAAGGGCAACCCGCAACACATCAGCGGACTGGCCGATCTCGGCCGCGCCGACGTCCGCGTGAGCATGCCGAACCCGGCGTGGGAAGGCATCGCCAAGCAGATCGAGGCGGGCTATCGCAAGGCCGGTGGCGAGGCACTCGACCACACCATCATGCAGACCAAGGTTAAGGACGGCAGCACCTTCCTCACCCGCATCCATCACCGGCAGTCGCCCTTGCGTGTGCTGCAGGGCGAGTCGGACGCGGCGCCGGTGTGGTCGACCGAGGCGTATTTCCAGCAGCAGATCTTGCATCACCCGGTCGAGACGGTGGCGATTCCGGCCGCGCAGAATGTCACCGCCACCTATACCGCCGCGCGCATGAAGGACGCGCCGCACGAACAGGCCGCGAAGGATTTCCTGGCCTTCATGCAGAGTCCGGCCGCGCAGGCGGTGTACCGCAAGTACGGTTTCCTGCCGGCGCATTGAGGATCGACGTGATGCAACGCAGCGGTTCACGAACGTTGTGGCTTGGACTTGGTTTGCTTGCCGTCACGGCGCTGCCGATGGGCGTGGCGCATGCCGTCGATGCGGCGGCGATCACCACGCAGGGCAACGGCAAGGGCGCCGCGCCGTGCGTGGCCTGTCATGGTGCCGATGGCGGCGGCTCGGCGGCGGCGGGCAACCCTCGGCTGGCCGGTCTCGATGCGGCCTATCTGCAAAAGCAGCTGGACGATTTCGTCAATGGCTCGCGCAGCAGCCCGGTGATGCAGGCGA
>DAHUXL010000130.1 GCA_027307195.1 Rhodanobacter sp.
CGCAAAGACACTCTTCGAGAAAGTGTGGGACACGCATGTCGTCGTGCCCGAAACCGTCGACACGCCAGCGGTGCTCTACGTCGACCTGCATCTGGTGCACGAGGTGACTTCGCCGCAGGCGTTCAGTGAGCTGCGCGAGCGTGGCCTGCTACTGCGTCGCCCCGATCGCATGCTGGCCACGCTGGATCACTCCACGCCGACCTTGCCGACCAACGCCGATGGCACGCGTCCCTACGCGAACGCCGAAGCGCAGGCGCAGGTGACCCAGCTGGAAACCAACTGCCGCGAGTTCGGCGTCGAGTTGCATGGCTGGGACAGTGCCGACCGCGGCATCGTGCATGTGATCGGCCCGGAGCTTGGCGCCACCCAGCCCGGCATGACGATCGTCTGCGGTGACAGCCACACGTCCACCCACGGCGCGTTCGGCGCGCTGGCGTTCGGCATCGGCACTACCGAGGTCGGCCACGTGATGGCGACGCAGTGCCTGCTGCAACGCAGACCGAAGACCATGGCGATCCATGTGGACGGACACATACCGCAAGGCATCAGTGCAAAGGACCTGATCCTGCACATCATCGGCACGATCGGCGTCGATGGCGGCACCGGCTACGTACTGGAGTACCGCGGCGCGGCGATAGAGGCGCTGTCGATGGACGAACGCATGACCGTCTGCAACATGTCGATCGAGGCCGGCGCGCGCGCAGGCCTGATCGCGCCGGATGACACCACGTTCGCGTGGCTGAAGGGCCGCCCGCGCGCGCCGCAGGGCGCCGCATGGGATGCCGCCGTGGCGGCGTGGCGCGCGCTGCGCAGCGATGACGGCGCCACCTACGATCACGAAGTGCGCATCGACGCCACCACGGTGAAACCGACGGTCACCTACGGCACCCACCCGGGCATGGCGATCGCGATGGACGCGCCGGTGCCGGCGGCGACCAATACGCAGGAACGCCGCGCGCTCGACTACATGAAGAGCGAAGCGGGCAAACCGATGCAGGGCACGCCGGTCGACGTCGTGTTCGTCGGCAGCTGCACCAACTCGCGCCTGTCCGTCCTGCGCGAAGCCGCCAGCGTGCTGCGCGGCCGCCGCGTCGCCGATGGCGTGCGCATGCTGGTGGTACCGGGTTCCGAAGCGGTGCGCCGCGATGCCGAACGCGAAGGCCTGCATCAGGTGTTCACCACCGCCGGCGCCGAGTGGCGCGTGCCGGGCTGCTCGATGTGCATCGCGATGAACGGCGATCTGGCGCAGCCGGGACAGCTCGTGGTGAGCACATCCAACCGCAATTTCGAGGGTCGCCAGGGCAAGGGCGCACGCACCGTGCTGGCCAGCCCGGCCACTGCCGCCGCATCCGCACTGGCCGGGCGGATTGCCGATCCGCGCGACTACGTCGTGCACGATAACCGCCGGCAGGAGCAAGCCGCATGAAGCCCATCACCCGCATCCACTCGCGCACCGCCGTGCTGTCCGACGAGAACATCGATACCGACCGCATCATCCCGGCGCGCTTCCTCACCACCACCACCCGCGAAGGGCTGGGCAAGCTGTGCTTCCACGACTGGCGCTACCAGGCCGATGGCAGCGACAACCCGGCGTTTCCGTTGAACCATCCGCAGGCGCAGGGTTGCTCGATCGTCGTCGCCGGACGCAACTTCGGCTGCGGCTCCTCGCGCGAGCATGCGCCGTGGGCGCTGCTTGATTACGGTATCCAGGCAGTGCTGTGCAGCGAGATCGCGGACATCTTCCGTGGCAATGCGCTGAAGAACGGCCTGCTGGCGATCGTCATCGACGAACGGGAACACCGCTGGCTGCTCAAGCATCCCGGCATCGAACTGGTGATCGACGTGCGCGGACAGTTCATCGCGCTGCCCGACGGCGGCCGCATTCCATTCCGGCTGGAGCCGTTTGCACGGCATTGCCTGCTCAACGGCGTCGACCAGCTCGGCTACCTGCTGCAACACAGCGATGCCATCACCGAATACGAGCAAGCCCGGGAGGCTGCATGAAAGCCCATATCGTCACCCTGCCCGGCGACGGCGTCGGCCCCGAAGTCACCGCTGCCGCCGTGGCCGTACTGAAAGCCGTGGCCGCCCGCTACGAGCACGTGTTCACCTTCGATGAGCAGTTGATCGGCGGTGCCGCGATCGATGCCACCGGTGCACCGCTCCCGGCTGCGTCGCTTGCCGCCTGTCAATCAGCCGATGCCGTGCTGCTCGGTGCCGTCGGTGGCCCGAAGTGGTCCGACCCGAATGCGTCGGTACGCCCTGAACAGGGGCTGCTGGCGCTGCGCGCCGCGCTGGGCGTATACGCGAACCTGCGCCCGCTGCAGGTGCATCCGGCGCTGGCCGACCTGTCGCCACTGAAGAACGAGAAGCTGCAGAACGTCGACGTGCTGTTCGTGCGCGAACTCACCGGCGGCGCCTACTTCGGCGCGAAGACACGCAGCGCCGACACCGCCACCGACGAGTGCAAGTACACCGTCGCCGAAATCGAGCGCGTGGTGCGCCGCGCGTTCGAGCTGGCGTGCGGCCGTCGCCATCACGTCACGTCGGTGGACAAGGCTAACGTGCTGGAGACTTCGCGCCTGTGGCGCAGCACGGTGCAGCGCATCGCCGCCGACTATCCCGACATCAAGGTCGAGCACCAGCTGGTCGACTCGATGGCGATGCTGCTGCTGACCCAGCCGAACCGCTACGACGTGGTGGTCACCGAGAACCTGTTCGGGGACATCCTCACCGACGAAGCCGCCGCGCTGGCCGGGTCGCTCGGCCTGCTGCCGTCGGCGTCGCTGGGCGACGGCAAGGCCGGTTTGTACGAACCGATCCACGGTTCCGCGCCGGACATCGCGGGCCAGGGCGTGGCCAATCCGGTCGGCGCGATCCTCTCTACCGCGCTGCTGCTGCGCCATTCACTGGGACTGGAAGTCGAAGCGGTTGCCGTCGAAACGGCGGTTGACCAGGTGCTGCGCCATGGTCCGCACACCCGCGACATCGGCGGCAGCGCCGGTACCGCCGCCGTATGCGATGCCGTGCTGGCCGCGATCGAGCAGCACGCCGACAGCGCCTCGACGTTCTTGTGCGGAGCACGCGCATGCGGCTGATGCAGTTCCCTGATTTCCCCGGCGGGCACACGGACGTGTCCGCATTTTCTGCTGCCCTTTGCGTGCTTCAGGCATCGGATGGTCCGCGCACGCCGCGATGGCGCCGACTGCGTTCCGTCTTGCCACCCCTCGCACGCAGGGGCGCTCTTTTCCAACCATCCAATCGGAACACCCATGCGCAGTGACCTGATCAAGAGCGGCCCCGACCGCGCCCCTGCCCGCGCGATGCTGCGCGCCACCGGCCTCGACGACGCGGCGATCGCCCGGCCGCTGGTCGCGGTGGTGCACACCTGGTCGAACGTGAGTCCGTGCAACCTCAACCTGCGCGAGCTGGCGGTCGAAGCCGCCGCCGGCATCCGCGCCGCCGGCGGCACGCCGATCGAGTTCAACACGATCGCCGTCACCGATGGCATCGCGATGGGCACGCCCGGCATGCGTGCCTCGCTGATCAGTCGCGAGGTGATCACCGACTCGATCGAGCTGGCCGTGGACGGTCATTGCCTCGACGCGATGGTGGTGCTGTGCGGCTGCGACAAGACCATTCCCGCTGCGGCGATGGCGCTGGCGCGCCTGAACATCCCCGGCGTAGCGCTGTATGGCGGCAGCATCGCGCACGGCACGCACGACAACCATCCGATCACCATCCAGCAGGTGTTCGAGGCGGTCGGCGCGCACGGCGCCGGCAAGATCGACGACGAGGAACTGAGTGCGGTCGAGCGCGATGCCTGCCCCGGCGCCGGTGCCTGCGGCGGCCAGTTCACCGCCAACACGATGGCGATGGTGCTGACCACGCTGGGCCTGTCGCCGATGGGCTACAACGACATCCCCGCCACGCATCCGGCCAAGGGTGCAGCCGCGTATCGCTGCGGTGAGCTGGTGATGGAATGCCTCAAGGCCGGGCGCACGCCGCGCGACATGCTGACGCGCACCTCGTTCCGCAACGCCGCCCGCATGGTCGCCGCCACCGCCGGTTCCACCAACGCGGTACTGCACCTGCTGGCGATCGCGCGCGAAGCCGGCGTCGAATGGGCGCTGGAGGATTTCGAGCCCGCCTCGGTGCACACGCCGGTGATCGCCGACCTGTTGCCCGGCGGCCGCTATACCGCGGTCGAGCTGTTCGGCGCCGGCGGCAGCGCACGCGTGGCACAGGAACTGATCGCCGCCGGCATGCTGGAGGATGCGCCCACCATCACCGGCCGCAGCCTGTTCGCCGAAGCCGCCACCGCACCGCGCGCCGAGACGCAGGACGTGGTGCACCCGGTCACCCAACCACTGAAACCGCGCGGCGGCTACTCGATCCTGTACGGCAACCTCGCGCCGGAAGGCTGCATCCTGAAACTGGCCGGCAAGGGCGCCAGCCACTTCGAAGGCCGCGCCCGCGTCTACGAAGGCGAGGAGCAGGCGTTCGCCGCCGTGCAGGCCGGCGACATCGTCAAGGGCGACGTCATCGTGATTCGCAACGAAGGCCCCGCCGGCGGCCCCGGCATGCGCGAGATGCTCGGCGTCACCGCCGCGCTGATCGGCCGCGGCCTCGGCGACGACGTGGCACTGATCACCGACGGCCGCTTCTCCGGCGCCACCCACGGTTTCATGGTCGGCCACATCGCACCGGAGGCGGCGCGCGGCGGCCCGATCGCCTTGCTGCACGAGGGCGACCGCATCGTGATCGACGCTGCCCGCCGCGAGATCGCCACCGACGCCGACCTCGCCGCACGCCGCGCCGGCTGGCAACCGCCCGCACCGAAGGTCAGCCGCGGCGCGCTGGCCAAGTACGCGCTGCTGGTCGGTTCCGCTTCCGACGGCGCCACCACGCATCCCGACACTACCGTCTCCACACCCAAGCACATCCATACCGAATCCAACCAGGGAGTCACCGCATGAGCAGCACCAACACCCTCGCCTCATCCCGCATCGCCGTGCTCGGCTACGGCAGCCAGGGCCGCGCACATGCGCTGAACCTGCGCGACTCCGGCCTCGACGTCGTGATCGGCCTGCGCCCGAACGGTCCGACCTGGCACAAGGCCAAGGCCGACGGCTTCAACGTTGCCGAGCCGTCCGAGGCCGTGAAGGGCGCCGATCTGGTCGCGGTGCTGACGCCGGACATGGTGCAACCCACGCTGTACAAGGAAGCGATCGAGCCGAACATCAAGCCCGGCGCCGCGCTGCTGTTCGCGCACGGCTTCAACGTGCACTTCAAGCAGATCACCCCGCGCGCCGACATCGACGTGATCCTGGTCGCGCCGAAGGGTCCCGGCGCGCTGGTGCGCAGCGAGTACGAGCGTGGCCGCGGCGTACCGTGCATCTGGGCGGTGCATCAGGATGTCAGCGGCCATGCCGAGGCGAAGACCAAGGGCTACGCCGACGGCATCGGCGGCGGCCGCGCGATGATCATCAAGACCGACTTCAAGGAAGAGACCGAGACCGACCTGTTCGGCGAGCAGGCGGTGCTGTGCGGCGGCGCCAGCGAGCTGGTGATCAAGGGTTTCGAGACCCTGGTCGAAGCCGGCTACCAGCCGGAGATCGCCTACTACGAAGTGATGCACGAGCTGAAGCTGATCGTCGACCTGTTCTACGAGGGCGGCCTGGCCAAGATGCTGCAGTTCGTCTCCGAGACCGCGCAGTACGGCGACTACGTCAGCGGCCCGCGCATTGTCGACGCCGGCACCAAGGCGCGCATGAAGGAAGTGCTCACCGACATCCAGGACGGCACCTTCGCGCGCAACTGGACGGCCGAATATGCCGCTGGCCTGCCCAACTACAAGCGCCTGAAGCAGGCCGATCTGGATCATCCGATCGAAGTCGTCGGCGCGAAGTTGCGCGCGCAGATGCCGTGGCTGCAACCGTCCGCCGCCAAGGCCGAAGCCGCGCCGCTGAAGAAAGTCGGCTGAGAACCGCTTGGCTCCTCCCCCTGCGAAGCAGGGGGAGGTTGGCGACCAGAGGGAGTCCTTCCGGTGAGGGGATCGGGCTTTTGATTTCAAGATCAAGAGCACCCCTCCCTCCCAAAAGGGGATTCCCTTCGGTCAAACCCTCCCCTGCTGTGCAGGGGAGGGAGCACAGCAGTCACTACCCATAGCAATGAACAACGAGAGAGGTTCGTCATGAAACGTTTTCATATCGCCCTGGCCGTCGCCAGCCTGGAAGCCTCGATCGCCGATTACAGCGCCCGACTCGGCCAGCCACCGCAGGCCCTGGTTTACGGCGTCTACGCGATGTGGCGCACCGACAACCTCAATTTCTCGATCCGCCAGCAACCCGAAAAGGCCGGCCAGATCTGCCAGCTCGGCTTCGAGGATGACATCGCGCAGGGCTTTACCAGCAGCGCCGACGTGAACGGCATCGCGTGGGAACGTTTTTCCACACTGGAGCAGGACCTGCAGATCATCGCCACCTTTGGCGTGCCGGTGCATCCGGCGGTCGAGCGCGACCTGATCCGCAATTGACGGGCGAAGCCCGTCATCCCGACGCAGACCGGAATGACGACAAGGAACGACCGGACATCGCCCGCACACCATCCACCCGCAGGAACCAGACGTGACGACTTCAGCGCAGACGACGCAGCCTACCCGGGCCATCGCCATCAACCAGCACCCGCTCACCGGCCACGCGATGAGCGGCGCCGACGTGATCGTGCAGGTGTTCGCCGATGAAGGCGTCGCGGTGATGTTCGGCTATTCCGGCGGTGCGATCCTGCCGGTTTACGACGCCGTGTTCCGCTACAACGCCATCCACCTGAAGGACAACGGCGACGAACCGATGCCGCTGATCGTGCCGGCCAACGAGCAGGGCGCGGGCTTCATGGCCGCGGGTTATGCGCGTGCCTCCGGCAAGGTCGGCGTGGCGGTGGTCACCTCCGGCCCCGGCGCCACCAACTTGGTCACGCCGGTGCGCGACTCGATGGCCGACTCGATCCCGCTGGTGGTGATCTGCGGCCAGGTGAGCACGGCGGCGATCGGCAGCGACGCGTTCCAGGAAGCGCCGATCAGCAACATCATGGGTGCCTGTGCCAAGCATGTGTTCCTGGTCACCGATGCCGCACAGCTGGAAGCGACCCTGCGCACCGCGTTCACGCTCGCCCGCAGCGGTCGTCCCGGCCCGGTGGTGGTGGACGTGCCGAAGGACGTGCAGAACACCGCGCTGAAGTTTCATGGCACCGGCGAGCTGGCGCTGACCGGCTATCGCGCGCGATTGCGTGCAGTGGAACAGTCGGCGCTGAGCGATGCCGACTGCGCCGCGTTCTTCGCCGCACTGATGCAATCGAAACGCCCATTGATCTATGCCGGTGGCGGCGTGATTGCAGCGGGTGCGTCCGCGGCACTGCGCATGTTCGTCGATGCATTCGGGTTGCCGGTGACTACCACCCTGATGGGCCTGGGCGCGTTCGACACCACCGATTCCCTGGCCCTGCACATGCTCGGCATGCACGGCACCGCGTATGCGAATTACGCGGTGGAGGATTGCGACTTCGTGCTGGCGCTGGGTGCGCGCTTCGATGACCGCGTGGCCGGCGTGCCGGACAAGTTCGCACCGCGCGCGAAGTTCGTCGCCCAGATCGACATCGACCCGGCCGAGATCGGCAAGGTGAAATCGGTGCACTGGCATCACGTCGGCCCGCTGGTGCGCGCGCTGGAACGCCTGACTGCCTATGGCCGCGCGCACGGACTGCAACCGTCGCTCGACGCCTGGCATGTGCAGGTGACCGAGCTGAAGCGCGCGCACGCGCTGAACTACGACCGCGCCAGCGCGCTGGTCCAGCCCTACGCCGTGCTGGAAGCAATCAACCGGCACACGCAGGGCCGCGCCATCATCAGCACCGGTGTCGGCCAGCACCAGATGTGGGCGGCGCAGTACTTCGACTTCCGCGCGCCACGGCATTGGCTCACTTCCGGTTCGATGGGCACGATGGGTTTCGGGTTGCCGGCGGCGGTCGGCGCGCAGTTCGCGCATCGCGACAAGCTGGTCATCGACATCGACGGCGACGCCAGCATCCGCATGAACATCGGCGAGCTGGAAACCGTCACCACCTACAACCTGCCGATCAAGGTGGTGGTGCTCAACAACGTCGGCGACGGCATGGTGCGGCAGTGGCAGAAGCTGTACTTCAAGGGCCGTTTTGCCGCCTCCGACAAGAGCCTGCACAAGAAGGACTTCGTGCTGGCCGCCCAGGCCGACGGATTTGCCTGGGCGCAACGACTGGAACGGCCGGAAGATCTGGAGGCGACGATCGCCGCGTTCCTCGCCTTCGACGGACCGGCCTTCCTGGAAGTGATGATCGACCCGGATGCCGGCGTGTATCCGATGGTCGGCCCCGGCGCCAGCTACGCGCAGATGATCACCGGCGATTTCATTGCCTCGCGCCATGCGTCCCCGGTGCACGAGGCTGCACCTTCCAACATGTTCTGAGCTTTTGACCTTTCCCTTCTCCTCCGGCGACCAAAGGGAGTGGGACAAATACCGGAGAGCCGCCATGAACCACACCTTGTCCATCCTGTTGCAGAACGAAGCCGGCGCGCTGGTGCGCGTGGCCGGGCTGTTCGCCGCGCGCGGCTACAACATCGACACGCTGACCGTGGCCGCCACGCACGACCCCGCCGTCTCGCGGCTCACGCTGAGCCTGCAATGCGACGACGCCGGGCTCACCCAGATCCTGCAGCAGACGCGCAAGCTGGTCGACGTGCTGCAAGTGGCGCATCCGGCGACGGCACTTGCCGCATGAATGCGGTCGTCGCGCCTGCCGTCGATGACGATGCGGTAGCGGCTGACGATCTGTTGGCGCAGATCCGCGCAGCGCGCGTTTACGACGTCGCGCACGAGTCGGCACTGGAACCGGCGCCGCTGCTCAGCGCGCGTCTCGGCCTGCCGGTGCTGCTCAAACGCGAGGACCAGCAGCCGGTGTTCTCGTTCAAGCTGCGCGGCGCGTACAACCGCATGGTGCAGCTGGACCCGGCGCAACGCGCACGTGGCGTGATCGCCGCTTCCGCCGGCAACCACGCGCAGGGCGTGGCGCTGGCCGCGGCGAAGCTCGGCATCCACGCCACCATCGTGATGCCGGTGACCGCGCCGCAGGTGAAGGTGGATGCGGTGCGCCGGTTCGGCGGTGCGATGGTGGAGATCGTGCTGGCCGGCGATTCCTACAGCGACGCGCAGGCCGAAGCGACGTGGTTGCAGGCAGAGCGCGGTGCCACCTTCGTGCATCCGTTCGACGATCTGGCGGTGATCGCGGGCCAGGGCACCATGGCGCTGGAAATCCTGCGCCAGCACCCGGGTCCGCTGCACGCGGTGTTCGTGCCGGTCGGCGGTGGCGGACTGCTCGCGGGCGTGGCCGCGTGCATCAAGGCGCTGCGACCGGAGGTGCGGGTGATCGGCGTGCAGGCAGTCGATGCCGACGCCATGGCGCGCTCGCTGGAAAGCGGCGCGCGCGTGGCACTGGACGAAGTCGGCCTGTTCGCCGACGGTACCGCGGTGAAGCAGGTCGGCACACTCACCTTCGCGCTATGCCGACAGCATGTGGATGCGGTGCTGCGGGTGGATACCGATGCGATCTGCGCGGCGATCCGCGATATCTACCAGGAAACCCGCAGCGTGCC
>DAHUXL010000141.1 GCA_027307195.1 Rhodanobacter sp.
TCCCCTGCCCATGCCACGTCTTCAACGAAGATGACGCGCCGATGGCACCAGGCACCGGTTCAGGAAGCCGATTGATCGGGCGCATCGCGATGCACCGGCCATCCTGCGCCCACCCGCGCAAGAGCGGACGCATCCAGCCGACCCGCGATTGCGTATGTAGTGGATAAGATGCCGGGCCCTCGGTGCTGCGGCCAAGGCCGGACTGAAGGCAAACGCGGAGCAAGGCATGCGCATGAACCTGACCCGACTCCCCGCAGGAGCCTGCCCATGAAATACCTCGTCCTGTTGCTCGCCTGGGCCATGCCCGTAGTCGCCTGGCTCTCCAACACCGGCGCGTTCGGCCCGACCAACGGCGCGATCTCGAACCAGTACCCGACGTTGATCGTGGCGGCCGGTTACGCGTTCGCGATCTGGGGCCCGATCTTCGTGCTGGACGTGGTTTACGGCACCTGGCAATGCCTGGATCGCACTGCGGACCGGGTGCTGCGGCGTATCCGGCCGCTGACAGCGGCGGGCTTTGCGTTGACCTCGTTGTGGATGATCGTGTTTTCGCTGCAGTGGTTCTGGCTGGCGCTGGCAATCATCTGGATCAGCCTGGCCTGCCTGCTCGGCGCCGCCTGGCAGGTCTCCCATACCGCCCGGCATGCGCGTGGCCGCTGGTGGCAATGGCTGCCGCTGTCGTTGCACGCGGGCTGGGTGTCGCTGGCGGCATTCCTCAATCTGGCGCAAGTGATCGTGGCCTTCCGGCTGCTGTCGATCACCCACATGCTGCCGTGGACGCTGGCGCTGTTCGTGCTCACCGCTTTGCTCGTGCTCACCGCGATCGCCCGCCTGCGCGGCAATCCCTGGTACACGCTGGCGGTGCTGTGGGGCCTGATCGGCGTGCACGTCGCGCAACACGCATCGAACCTTGACGGCGCGGCCATCGCGGCCGACGCCGCGCTGCTGCTTGCCGCCGCGGCGCTGGTCCTCTCGTTGTGGCACCTGCTGCGGCGAGCCATGCCGGCGAACCGCGCCGGATACTGAGGAGCGCGCAATGACCCGCTTGCGGCTGTTGCTGGGCGACCAGCTGAATATCCGGCACTCGTGGTTCGCGAGTGTCGATCAGGACGTGCTCTACGTGCTGATGGAGGTGCGCCAGGAAACCGATTATGTCCTGCACCACGCGCAAAAGATTCTGGCAATCTTTGCCGCCATGCGCGATTTCGCGCGACAACTCACCGCGTGCGGCCACCGGGTGTGCTATCTGGCAATCGACGACCCGGAGAACCTGCAATCGTTGCCTGCCAACCTCGACCGCCTGATCGGGCAACGCCGGATCGAGACCTTCGAGTACCAGGCCCCGGACGAATGGCGGCTTGACCGGCAACTGGACGACTATGCGCAGGGCCTCGGCCTGCCGGTGCGCATGGTGGACAGCGAACATTTCCTGACCCGCCGCGACGAAGCCGCGACCTTCTTCGCGACACGTTCGCGCTGGACGATGGAGCCGTTCTACCGGCACCTGCGCGGCGCGCAGGACGTGCTGATGGAGGCATCCGGGCGCCCCACGGGAGGACGCTGGAACTTCGATGCCGAGAACCGCAAGCGCTGGCCGGGCCATCCCGCCGAACCGCCGGAGCTGCGGATGTCGCATGACCACCGCGAGCTGTGGGCATCCATCACCGCTGCCGGTGTGCGCAGTTTCGGCACGCCACATGCCCACGACCTGCGCTGGCCATTGAACCGCGACGAGGCACTGCAGCAGCTCGATGCGTTCGTGCAGCATGCGCTGCCGCACTTCGGCGACTACCAGGACGCGATGAGCGCTGACGCCTCGCGCCTGTTCCACTCGCTGCTGTCCTTCGCGCTCAACGTCAAGCTGCTCTCCCCGCGCGAGGTGATCGACCGCGCCCAAGCGCGCTGGCAGGCAGGCGATGCGCCGCTGGCCGCCGTGGAAGGCTTCATCCGGCAGATCCTGGGCTGGCGCGAGTATGTGCGCGGCGTGTACTGGGCGCGCATGCCCGGCTACGCCGGGAGCAACCATTTCGGGCACGGGCGCGCTTTGCCCGCCTGGTTCTGGACCGGCGCCACGTCGATGAACTGCCTGCACCAGGCGATCAGCCAGTCGCTGGAGCAGGCCCATGCGCATCACATCCAGCGGCTGATGCTGATCGGCAATTTCGCGCTGCTGGCGGGGCTCGATCCGCAGGCACTGCACCGCTGGTACCTGGGCATCTACATCGATGCCTTCGAATGGGTGGAGCTGCCCAATACGCTCGGCATGAGCCAGTTCGCCGACGGCGGCCTGCTCGCCACCAAGCCTTATGTCTCTGCCGCGGCGTACATCCACCGGATGAGTGACTACTGCACGGATTGCCGGTATCGGCACAATCAGCGCAGTGGCGAGCTGGCCTGCCCGTTCAATGCGCTGTACTGGGATTTCCTCGCGCGCGAGCAAGCCCGGCTCGCCCGCAATCCGCGGCTGGCGATGCCGTACCGGCTGCTCGAGCGCATGCCTGCCGCCGAGCGGTCAGCTCTGCACGAGCAAGCGCAGTCGTTGCGGCAAAACCTGGAAACCCTCTGACTTCGCGCAGCAAACGCGGCATCCAAAATCGGCCGCGATTCGTATCAAGGCATTCTCTCGTGCGCAACGGCTTGCAGCGCCAGGGAGCATTGCCCATCGAATGCCAAGCCTGCGTACCGCGAGAGTCCTGCCATGTCACCACCGCTGCGAGAGATGCTTCAGATCCAGCGTCCCGCCCAGAGCCAGCCATCGCAACGCATCGCCGACCGACTCCGCGCCGCCGGCGTTCGTTTCCACGCCAATGACAACATCGTCGACCACCTGCAACCGGGCGAGTTGGAGGAGCTCGAGCACGAGGTCGCCGGCAACGCGCAGGCCCTGCTGCAGTCTCTGGTGATCGACGTGGAGCACGACCACAACACGCGCGACACGGCACGCCGGCTGGCCAAGATGTTCGTGCGCGAAGTGTTTGCCGGGCGCTATCAGCCGGCACCCTCCGTCACCGAATTTCCGAATGTCGAGCAGCTCGATGAGCTGATCGTGGTGGGTCCGCTGCGCATTCGCAGCGCCTGCTCCCATCATCTGTGCCCGATCATGGGACGCGTCTGGGTGGGCGTGCTGCCGCATGCGCGCTCGAACCTGATCGGCCTGTCCAAATACGCGCGGCTGATCGACTGGGTGATGAGCCGCCCGCAGATCCAGGAAGAAGCAGTCAGCCAGATCGCCAGCCTGCTCGAGCAGCGCCTGCAGCCCAATGGCATCGCCGTGGTGATGGAGGCCGACCACTTCTGCATGCATTGGCGCGGCGTGAAGGACGATGGTTCGCGCATGACCAGCAGCGTGATGCGCGGCGCCTTTCTCAATGACCCAACGCTGCGCCGGGAATTTCTCAGCCTGTTGCGGCAGAGCACAGAATGATGCTCCGGACTGTCCCCGCCTCCGCCGCTGCAGGCAGCTCTTGCTCGCATGCCCGCGCACCCTCTGCATGCTGCCGGAGTCGGCCCGCAGCGGGCACAGCCGCAGCTGCGAGGGCCGGCCGGACCCGGGCGGCATCGCTTGACGCAAAATGCCGTTTGGATTTCACGGGAGCGCAACCATGCCATCGGAACTGATGTGGCTCAGCTGGTCGATTGCGCTGGGTCTGATACATGTACTGGTCGGCGCCGCGATGGGAACGTGGCAGCGCGGCCTGAAGTGGAATGTGGGCAATCGCGACGACATCAGCAAACCGCTGACCGGCATGGCCGCGCGCGCCGAACGCGCAAACCGGAATTTTCTGGAGACTTTCGCGTTCTTTGCCGCCGCCGCGCTGACGGTGGTGCTGGCGCACAAGTCGGGAGCCTCGTCGGCACTGGGTGCGCAGGTCTACTTCTGGGCGCGTGTCGCGTATCTGCCCATCTACCTCGTCGGCATCCCCTACCTGCGTACCCTGGTATGGGCAGCGTCGTTATGGGGCATTCTGCAACTGGTTGAAGCGTTGCTCTGACGCTGGCGACGCCGGCAGCGCGTTGCGGGCAGGGGAGATCGGGCTGGCATGTCGCGTCGGGCGTCCCCGGCGCGGTGGACTTCGGCACGCCACCGCCCCGGTGCCGGCAGCACCCCGACCTCGGGGACGACTCCGTCACGGGTCAAGGCATGTTCACGACCGGCTCCATGGTCGCTGCATCCATTCGGTACCGCAGCCCGTATCTGTTGACGAATCTTCCGGAAAACCACGATGGACATGCCCCGTAAATCCGCCAACCTCGCGCAGTCGATACACCGATTGCGCCAGTGGTTCGACACCGGCGCCGCCACGCTGTCCGAGGATGCTCCGCGAGCCGATCGCATCGACTGGCTGCGCGCGGCGCCGTTCGTGGCGATGCACCTGGCCTGTCTCGGGGTGATCTGGGTCGGCGTGTCGCCGGTCGCGGTGATCGTGGCAGCAGCATTGTATGCGGTGCGCATGTTCGCCTTGACCGGCTTCTACCATCGCTATTTTTCGCATCGCACGTTCCAGACCTCGCGCACCGTGCAATTCGTGTTCGCGCTGATCGGTGCGTCCTGCGTGCAGCGCGGGCCGCTGTGGTGGGCAGCGCATCATCGCCATCATCATCGGGTGACCGACACGCCGGGCGACCCGCATTCGCCGGGCATACACGGTTTCCTGTGGAGTCACGTCGGCTGGTTCCTGACTCCACGCAACTTCCGCACCGACCTTTCGCGCGTGCCGGACCTGGCGAAATTTCCGGAGCTGCGCTGGCTCGACCGTTACGACATCGCCATCCCGGTGGCGCTGGCCGTCCTCCTCTATGCGTTGGGCGTGTTGCTGCATCACGTCGCGCCGCAGCTCGGCACCAGCGGCGGGCAGATGCTGATCTGGGGTTTCTTCGTCTCGACCATCGTGCTGTTCCACGCCACCGTGACGATCAACTCGCTGGCGCACCGCTACGGCAGGCGCCGCTTCGACACGAAGGACGACAGCCGTAACAACGTGTGGCTGGCCCTGCTCACTTTCGGCGAGGGCTGGCACAACAACCATCACTTCTTTCCCGGTTCGAGCCGGCAGGGTTTTCGCTGGTGGGAAGTCGACCTGACCTGGTACGGATTGAAATTGATGTCGGCACTGGGCCTGGTGCGCGGGTTGAAGCCGGTGCCCGCCTGGGTGCTGGCCAAGGCGAGGAGCTGAGCCATGCGCATTGCCGTGGTCGGATCGGGTATCGCAGGGCTGGCGTCGGCGTGGCTGCTGTCGCGCCGGCACGAGGTGACATTGTTCGAGGCGAACAGCTATCTCGGTGGTCACACGCATACGCACGACGTGGTGCAGCAAGGTCGCAACTACCGGGTCGACAGCGGCTTCATCGTGCACAACCCGAGCCACTACCCGCTGCTGACCCGGATGTTCGACCAGTTGGGCGTGGCATCCCAGCCGACCACCATGAGCTTCTCGGTGCACAACGAGGCGAGCGGGCTGGAATACAACGCGGCCACGCTGGATACGCTGTTCTGCCAGCGCCGCAACCTGTACTCGCCGCGTTTCATCGGCATGGTGCGCGACTTGATGCGTTTCTATCGCGAGGCACCGGCCTTGCTCGACTCGCCGGGAGAAGGCCCCACGCTGGGCGACTATCTGGCCGAACACGCCTACGGCGCTGCGTTCCGCGACGAACACCTGCTGCCGATGGCATCGGCGCTGTGGTCGTCGCCGGCCGCACAGATCCTCGGTTTCCCGGTGCGTTATCTGGTGCAGTTCATGGCCAATCACCAGATGCTGCAGATCAGCGATCGTCCGCAGTGGCGCGTGGTACGCGGTGGTTCGTCCACCTATGTGCAGGCATTGCGCTCGCGCTGGTCCGTGCGCGAGCGCCTGAATTGCGCGGTACGTTCGATTCGCCGCCATGCCGCCGGCGCCGAGATCACCAGCGCCGCCGGCATCGAACATTTCGATCATGTCGTATTGGCCTGCCACAGCGATCAGGCGCTCGTGTTGTTGAGCGATGCCGACGATCGCGAGCAGTCGATCCTCGGCGCGATGACGTACCAGGTCAACGATACCGTGTTGCATACCGACGCCAGCGTGCTGCCGAAGCGGCGCAAAGCGTGGGCTGCGTGGAACGCATGGCTGCCACGCGATCCGAACGAAGCGTGCACGGTCAGCTACTGCATGAACCTGCTGCAGGGCATCGAATCGCCTGAACCTTTTGTGGTCACGCTCAATCGCACGGCCGCGATCGACCCGGACAAGGTGCTGGCCCGCATGCAGTACCACCATCCGGTCTACAGCCACGCGTCGGTGGCCGCGCAGACGCGCAAGGCCGAGATCCAGGGCCAGCGGAACACCTGGTTCGCCGGCGCCTACTGGGGCTGGGGTTTCCACGAGGACGGCATGCGCAGCGCGGTCGAAGTCGCGGCGGCACTCGGCGTGCGCTGGCCGGTTGGCGTGGGGGCCATCCACGCCGCCGAATCACGCGCCAAGGGGATCGCGGCGTGAACACCGTGGCAACCGGGCCACTGGCAAGCGCGGTGTACGAAGGCGTAGTGCGCCATCGCCGGCTGGCGCCGCATCCACACGCTTTCGATTACCGGATGGCCCAGCTCTATCTGGATCTGGACGAAGTCGATCGCGTCTTCAGGCAGCGCTGGCTGTGGTCGAACGAACACGGCAACGTCGCGCAGTTCCGTCGCAGCGATTATCTCGGCCCGGTCGAACTGCCACTGGCCGAAGCCGTGCGTCAGCGCGTCGAGCGGGCCACCGGCCATCGTCCGATCGGACCGATTCGCCTGCTGACCCATCTGCGCTACTTCGGCCTGGTGTTCAACCCGGTCAGCTTCTACTACTGCTACGCCGAGGATGGCGTGAGCCTGGCCTGCATCGTGGCGGAGATCACCAACACGCCGTGGAAGGAACGCCACGCCTACGTGCTGCCGATCGAGACCGCGCAGGCGCAGGGACGTGCGTTGCACTGGACCTTTCCGAAGACCTTCCACGTATCGCCATTCATGCCGATGGCGCGCGAATACGACTGGAGCTTCACCGCGCCGGGCGACCAGCTGCATGTACATATGGACGTACTGCGCGATGGCCAGCGCGAGTTCGACGCCACCCTCACCCTGCAACGCAAACCCCTGACCGGCGCCTCGCTCGCCCGCGTGCTGTGGCGCTATCCGCTGATGACCGCGCAGGTGGTCGGCGCCATCCACTGGCAGGCGCTGCGGCTGTGGCTGAAGCGCAACCCCGTCCACGATCACCCTGCTGTTTCCTGAGGTTTGCCATGAACGACATTGCCAAGACCGGCGACTACGAAAGCCCGAGGACCGGCACTTTCGATCGCTTCCTGCGCCAGCAGTTGCTCGGTCAACTGCGCCGGCTGCGGCACGGACGATTGTTGCTGACCGACGATGGCGAGCAACTCGAATTCGGCGACGCCACGACCGACCTGCAGATCCACATGGAGATCCTCGACCCGGCCTTCTACCGCGCCGTCGCCACCCACGGCAGCGTGGGCGCGGGCGAGGCTTACATGGATGGACTATGGCGCTGCGACAATCTGGTGGGGCTGGTGCAGCTGCTGGTGCGCAACCGCGACATGCTCGACGGCATGGAGAGCGGGCTGGCCCGTCTCGGTGGCATGGCGATGCGCGGCTGGCACGCACTGCGCCGCAATACGCGCGACGGCAGCCGCCGCAACATCGCCGCGCACTACGACCTCGGCAATGATTTCTTCAGCCTGTTCCTGTCGCCGGACCTGATGTACTCGTCGGCGATCTGGACGGACGAATCCGACACGCTGGAGATTGCTTCCGCACGCAAGCTCGAACGCATCTGCCGCAAGCTCGACCTGAAACCGACCGACCGTGTGATCGAGATCGGTACCGGCTGGGGCGGCTTTGCGCTGTACGCCGCGCAGCACTACGGCTGCCACGTCACCACCACCACGATCTCACGCGAGCAGCATGCGCTGGCCAGCGAACGCGTCAGCGCCGCCGGCATGGGTGAACACGTCGAGCTGCTGCTGGAGGATTACCGCGACCTGCACGGGCAGTACGACAAGCTGGTCTCGATCGAGATGGTCGAGGCGATCGGCGCACCGTACCTGGACGTCTATTTCGAGAAGCTCGGCAACCTGCTGAAACCCGATGGACTGGCGCTGCTGCAGGCGATCACGATCGAGGATCACCGCTACGCGCAAGCGCTGACCTCGGTCGACTTCATCAAGCGCCATGTGTTTCCCGGCAGCTTCATCCCGTCGATCAATGCATTGCTCGCATCGAAGACGCGCAGCAGCGATCTGGCGCTGACCCAGCTGGAAGACTTCGGCCATTCGTATGCGCTGACCCTGAAGGCCTGGCGCGAACGTTTCATGGCACAGCTGCCGCAGGTGCGTGCGCAAAGTTTCGACGAGCGCTTCATCCGCATGTGGGAGTTCTACCTGGCGTATTGCGAAGGCGGTTTCCGCGAACGCTCGATCGGCGTCGCGCACCTGCTGCTGGCCAAACCCGGCAACCGGCGCGCGGCGTTGTTGCCGGAGCTTGAACCGGCCGGCGGGACGCCGGCATGAAATTCTGGGTCAGCCTCATCGGCTATCAGCTGGTCTGGTTTGCCGCCGTGATCGGCGCCGGGCGCGGACTGGCGTGGCCCGGGATCGCCAGCATGCTGCTCTATGCCGCATGCCAGTTGGCTGCCACACGTCATTACAGGGCGGACCTGTCCCTGATGGCGACGGCAATCGTGCTGGGGCTGCTGGTCGATGGCGGAATGATCCGCACAGGACTGGCCAGCTATGCCGCCGCGTGGCCATCCGCCGCGTTGGCACCGGCATGGATTCTGGCGCTGTGGGCCACCTTCGCGATGACTTTCAC
>DAHUXL010000143.1 GCA_027307195.1 Rhodanobacter sp.
CTGAGTGCGCAGGTGTGGGGTGACGAAGCGCTGCCGCCGCTGCTGGCCCTGCACGGCTGGCTCGACAATGCGGGCAGTTTTGCGCTGCTGGCGCCGCGGCTGGCGTCCCGCTTTCAGGTGATCGCGCTGGACTTGCCCGGCCACGGCCACTCCGACCATCTGGCACCCGGCACCAGCTATCACTACGTCGATTATGTGCGCGTGGTGCTTGCCGTCGCCGATGCCCTGCGGCTGGATCGCTACAGCTTGCTCGGCCATGCGCTGGGCGCCGGTATCGCCGCGTTGGCGGCTGCCGCGATGCCCGAGCGGGTCGAACGACTATGGCTGATCGAAGGCCTTGGCCCGCTCGGCGACGATGGTTCGCATACGCTGCAGCGCTTCCGCGATGCGCTGACGCCGCGTGGCGACAACGGCAAACCGTTGCGGGTGTTCCGCGATATCGCGCAGGCGGTCGATGCGCGCAGCATGGTCAGCGGTCTGCCCGCCGAATTGGCGCGCCCGATCGTCGAGCGCAGCCTGATCGAGACCGAGGGCGGCTGGCGCTGGCGCAGCGACCCGCAACTGACCCGGCCCAGCGCCACCCGGTTGGCCGAGTCGCAGATCCAAGCCCTGCTGCGCGGCATCACCACGCCCACCGCGCTGCTGCTGGCGCTACCGGCCACCTCGTACCTGCCCAGCGCACCGATGCAGGCACGTGCAGCCTGCGTACCCCACATCACGGTGACGCGAATGGACGGCGGCCATCACCTGCAGCTCGAACACCCGCAGACGGTGGCTGCGTGGGCACTGGCCACGCGGCCCGACTGATCGAAAAACGGCGACGCGTCGACATCAGACGCTGCATTGCCTGCGCAGACAGCGGACTGTGGATGCCGAAAAATGGCAGCCCCCGACTCTGACCAGACGCTGCCGCTCCAGCTATTTGCTGCCCACCACCAGCACCTCGAAGCCTTCGACCGGTACGCCTTTGCTGGCCTTCTGCGCACCGGCAAGAAAGACCTCGTGGGTGTCCGGATCGAGCGCCAGGGTGCGTGCGCTCTTCAGCGTCGGCACGGTTGCCGCCACCCTGTAGCGCTCCGTGCCGTGCTGAACGTACTGCTGCACTACGTTCAGCGTGCCTTCGCCGCTCGAGCTCAGCACCAGCTTGCGCTCGGCATCCCACGCCACCGCGTCGGGCCGCTTGCCGATTTCGATTTCGGCAACATGCTGTCCGTTGGTGGCATCGGTCACGATCAGCATGCCGTTGGCGCAGACCGAGAACAGGCGCTGCATGCTGGCATCGAATGCCAGCCCGGTCGGACCTTCGCACGGCGCCAGCGACCATGTCTGCAGCAGCTTGTTGGTCTTCAGGTCGATATGTGCGAGCTGGGCGCTGTCTTCCAGATTCACCCACAGATTGCCCTTGCCGTCGCTCACCGCGAACTCGGGATTGCTCGGCAGCGCGATGGTAGCCAGTTCCTTGCCGGCGACCGGATCAATCACGCTGATGTTGTTGCTGTGACCGTTCATCGCCAGCACATGGCCGCTGGCCGGCTCGACGATGATCGCGTCCGGGTCCTTGCCGCTCACCGCAATATGGCCGACCACCTTGAACGTGTCGGTATCGATCACGCTGATGTTGTCGCCTTTGCCGTTGCTGACATAGCCGCGATGCTGCGCCGGCATCAGCGCCACGCCGTGGGCATGTTCCATCCCGGCAATCTCGGCCAGCAGCTTGCCGCTGGTCGTGTCCACCACCATCACCCGGTCGTCGCGGGCGATGAACAGGTGATGCGCAGCCGGATCCAGCGAGAGGTAATCCCAGCCGCCCAAGCCGCCCAGCGCATGCTGCGCGGTGACCGCGTAGGTCGGTATTGTCGGCGGCGCCAGCGGCATCGGGGGAAGCGCACGGGGAGATACCGCTGCCTGCGCAGCGGCCATCGCCGGTGCGTTGACGGCGAGAAGCACTGCGAATGCCAGAGTTTTCATCAAGAGATCCTGCAACGGAGGTGAGTCAGAGCTTGACGCGGAAACCTAATGAATAGCTTTGGTCGTAGAACTCGCGCTGGATCGGCCGGGCGTTCGACGGCCCCTCGGTGAACTTCAGCCGCGTGCTGGTGAGATTCTTGGCGCTGAAGAACAGCGACATGCGGCTGTTGAGCGCGTAGCTGGCGCCCAGATCCAGCGAGAAACGCGGCTGCGACCAGATATCGGTCAACGGATCGGCGCCTACGCCGAAGATGTTCTTGCTCACGTAGTAGGCGCCCAGGTTCACGTTGAGGCCACCCAGATCGTAGAACAGCGTGAGGTTGGCGGTGTGTTGCGAGGTCGACGGCAGCAGCTCGTTGTCGCCGGGGCGCAGTTCGGCGCTGGAATCGACGTAGGTGTAGTTCGCACCCGCGCCGAAGCCGCCGAGCCACCCCGGCAACAGGCTGAACTTCTGCTGGTAGTTGAGCTCCACACCGCGCGCGTAGGCGTTCTTGATATTGCCATAGGTGAACACCTTGGCCGCCCCGGTGAAGCCGGCGAACAAGCCGTTGTTCGGGAAGCTGACGCCGACTTCTTCCTTGTTGACGATGTAGTTGCTGAGCTCCTTGTCAAACACGCCGATCGAGGCGATGCCGCTGTCGTTGAGGTAGTACTCCAGCGAGGCATCGAAATTGTTGCTGGTGGTCGGCTTCAGATCCGGATTGCCCTGGCTCACGCTGTCGGCCGACGGATCGATCAGCATGGACGCGGTGATCTGGTTGAAGCCCGGCCGCGCGATCGTCTTCGAGTAGCTGGCACGGGCAATCAGGTTGTCGCGGATCTCGTAGCGCGCCTGCACGGTGGGGAAGAAATCGCCGTAGCTGTGCCCGCGCGAGGTCGGCACCGCGGCCACGAAGTTGCCGTTCGCATCGAGCACGATCTGGTTTGCGCCATAGGTGGCCGCGGTGCGTTCCCAGCGTACGCCGGCGAGGATGCCAAGCTTGTCCAGCGGCTGGAACTGGTACTGGCCATAGGCGGCGTACACGTTCTCGCTGGCATTCGAGGCACCTTGGGCGGCGCTCTCCCGGTCGGCCAGCGGGTTCTTTTCCGGAAACAGCGCCGGGTTGCCCACGAACAGGTTGCGCAGCGTGTCGGCGTTGATATTGGGGCCGTTCTGATAGTGCCCGTCGTAGAAGCTGATCGGCTGGCCGGTGATGAACTGGCTGAGCGGCAACGACGGCGTACCGGCCTTGAAGCTGGTGATGCCGATATTCCGATTACGCAGACGGGCGCTGATGCCGAACTTCAGCGCTTCGTCGTCACCGCGGAAGAAGCTGGTCGGCACCGTCAGGTTGAACGCGCCTGAATATTCCTGGTCGTGTGCGTGCTCGGTGCTGTTCTGGAAACCCCCCAGCGTGTAGTTCGCCGGATCCGGCGGATTCGGTCCGGCCAGCGTGGAGAATCGCGGAAAGCGCGGGTCGCTGACGTTATCGTAGGCGACCGTGGAGGGTGCGTCGGTGGAGAAGGTCGAGTTGTAGTCGAACAGCTTGTTGTATGAGCCGATCGCCAGCGCAGTCAGATAATCGATGCGGAAATCGTGAAAGTCGTTCTCGCCGCCGAGAGTGACGACGCGGGTATCGATCTGCTCCTTCTCGTCGCGCAGCGTCTTGTCGAAGGTGACGGTGGGATCGATGAAACCCTGCGGATGGGTCGAATCTACGCTGGCCGAACCGGTGCCGTTCTGGAACAGGTTGTAGGTCAGGCGCTGGCGATTCACCGTCTCGGTATAGCCGGCATCGAAGTAGCGTGCGTACCAGCGATTGTCGGCGTCGGGCTGGTAGTCCAGCTCCGCGCCATAACCGAGCCGGCGCCGATGGTAGTTGTAATAGCGCTGCTCGAAATCGTTCATCACCTTGTCCGGTGTACCGTTTGCCTGGTCGTCGGCATAGGCACCTTCGATGTCGTCGACGCCGCGCTTGTCCTCGAAGTAGGCCAGCGTGCCGATCACGCTGAACGCATTGCCGGGCCCGAAGCGGCCGCCGCCGCTTAGCATGAAATCCTTGATCGGGCTGTCGCGCAGCGACTCGACACCGCCGCCGATCTCGCCGTCGAGAAACCCGTCCTCCAGCGGCGGCACCTGCCGCGGAGTGATTTCGATGGTGCCGCCGAGCGCCTCGGCATCCTGCTCCGGAGTGTTGGTCTTGGTCACCGTGATCGCGCCGATCAGGCCGGCTGGAATCGAATCGAACGCGACCGCGCGGCCGCCGCTCAGCGGCGACGCCACATTCGTCGGCGGCAGCCGCACACCGCCAAAGGTGGTGCCGTTGAGATCCGCGTCGAGGCCCCGGATATTCACGAAACGACCCTCGCCGGTATCGCTTTCCAGTGCAATACCGGGCATCCGGCGTACCGCCTCGGCCGCGTTCACGTCAGGCAGTTTCTGGATCTCGGTCGCCGGCAGCACATTGACGATATTCGGCGCGTCCTGCTGGATGCTGCGGGCAAGAATCGCCGGCGTGGTCTGCGCGGTGACCTTGAGCGCCTGCAAGGTGGTGGTGCCCTTGCCGCCGACATTCACATCCTGCTCGACCTTCTGGCCCGGCTGCAGAGTCACACGCTGCTGCACTGGTGGTTGCGGTTGCCCGTTTGCCGTTGGTGCGTTCACCACCAGGGTGTAGCTGCCCGCGTCGACATCGCTGAAATCGAAGCTGCCGTCGCCCTCGGTCACCGTACTGCGGCCCAGCTCGCGCAGTTCCACGCGCGCACCCGCCACCGGCTGCTGGCCGTCGTCCACCTGCCCGTGCAGGGTCGCCGGTGCCCCGGCATGCGCCAGTGCCGCGCCGGTCAACGCCACGAAACCCACCATCAAGCTGCCTGCACGTGTTCGAGCCATGGAAAACCCATCCGATCTAGTGAATACGCTGGACATCGCAGGCCGGCACGATTGCCGTGAACTCCTGCTGTCATCTGATCGACGTTAAATGGGCGGCATGACCGAATGGATGCGGGAGGCTTACCAAGCTGTAAGGAAGAGTGCTGTCGTCGAACAGCGAACCTGCAGCGAAACCGACACATCACCTGCTCGCCGGAGCCTGCGCATGAAGATCCTGATCGTCGAAGACGACCACGCCATGGCGACACATATCGTCGCTGGCCTGCATCCGCTGCACCGACAGGTCGACCGGGCCGTCGATGGCTACCAGGGCCTGTCGATGATGGCCCGCGCGCACTACGACCTGCTGATCGTCGACCGCATGCTGCCGAAGCTGGATGGCCTCGATCTGGTGCGCGAACTGCGCGCCAGCGGACGTGAGACACCGGTGCTGATGGTGTCCGCGCTGGGCGAGGTGGATGCGCGCGTCGAGGGACTGGAAGCCGGCGTGGATGACTACCTGGCCAAGCCGTTCGCGATGACCGAACTCAACGCCAGGGTCGACGCGCTGGCGCGCCGTCCGCGGCTGGGCGAGCCGGCGACGCGGCGGCGCGTGGCCGACCTTGAGCTGGATCGGTTCACCCGCACGGTGCGCCGCGCCGGCCGCACGATCGAATTGCAGCCGCGCGAATTCCGTCTGCTCGACTACCTCATGGCGCATGCGGGCCGCGTGGTAACCCGCGCGATGCTGCTCGAACACGTCTGGGAATTTCACTTCGAGCCGCAGACCAGCGTGGTGGAGACGCACATCAGCCGGCTGCGCGCGAAGATCGATCGCGGCTTCGACGGCGAATTGCTGCACACCGTGCGCGGTATCGGCTACAGCTTGCGTGCGGCGCACTGAGCCGATGCGCAGCCCCGTATTGCGCACCGCGGCGTTCCGGATGGCGCTGTGGCAGGCCGCGCTGTTCACGCTGCTGGGCGCGGCACTGCTCGGCATCGTGTGGCTGCGCATCAACGACTACGCGCAGGACGAACTGCGCGGCAAGGTCGCCACCGAGATGGCCAGCCTGCGCCAGGCCGACGCCGACGGCACGCTTGTCGTGCAGTTGCGCCAGCGGCTCGCCGTGCTGCCAGCGGGGTCGGATTACTACTTGCTGACCGACGCGCAGCAGCGGGCTATAGCCGGCAACCTGCGCTATCGACCCGTCGCCGTCGGCTGGCACGTGCTGCCGCTGACCGGCGCGATCGGCAAGGACAGCAGCGACGCCGACCAGGTGCATCTGTACGTTGCGCACTTCCCCGATGGCCGCTGGCTGGTGGTCGGGCGCGACAACCGCTCAGTGGTCGAACTGGGCGAGGTACTCGGCGACAGCTTCATCGACGTCGGCGGACTGGCGATCGTGCTGGTGCTGCTCGGCGGCGGATGGGCGAGCTGGCGTTATCTGCGCCGCATCGACGCGCTGGGTGCGCGTGCCGAACGCGCGCTCGAAGGTGCGCAGGAACTGCCGCTGGTCGGCAGCGGCCATGGTGACGAGCTCGACCGGCTGGCCGCCCGCCTGAATCGTCTGCTAGAACGCATGCAGGTGCTGATGGAAGGCATGCGCCAGGTATCCAACGACATCGCGCACGATCTGCGCACGCCGCTCGCGCGGACGCGCCAGCGACTGGAGGCGAGTCTCGCCGATGGCATGGACGCGACCCGCCTGCGCCAGACCATCGGCGAGGCGATCGGCGACATCGACGACTTGCTGGCTACGTTCCGTGCCCTGTTGCGGATCGCCAGTGTCGAGGCGCGCCAGCCTCACAGCGGCTTCGAGATGATCGATCTTTCCGCGCTGTTCGAGGACATCGCCGAAATCTACCGGCCGGTGGCCGAGGACAGCGGCCACCCGTTCGAGGCCCATATCGCCGCTGGCCAGCGCGTGCACGGCGACCGCGCGCTGCTCGCCCAGATGCTGGTCAACCTGGTGGAAAATGCGCTGCATCACACGCCGGTGCGCTCGCGCCTCCGGCTGGAGCTGCAAGTACAGGCCGGGGCCATGATCGGACGGGTGACCGATCGCGGCCCCGGCATTCCACCCGAATCGCATGCGCAGGTACTGAAGCGCTTCGTGCGGCTGGACAGCAGCCGCAACCTGCCCGGCGCCGGACTCGGCCTTGCGCTGGTCGCGGCGATCAGCGATCTGCACGGCATCGGCCTGGTGCTGCGCGATGCGATGCCGGGTTTGATGGTCGAGCTGCGCTTTCCGGGTCCTTGCGTGAGCTAAGCGTTATTTCGCCGCGGCCGGAGCGGCCAGCCCCAGCACATCCAGGCCCTGCTCGAAACGGATGTCGACCGGGATATGCGCCTGGTCGAGCCGCTTCAGATCACCAGCCAGCTCGGCGTCGACCGCGCCCATCTGGTCGGTGAGCTGCTTCGCCGCGGTGTAGTCGCCGTCGCCCTGGATGGTCAGCAACTTGGCTGACAGCGCGTTCATCGCCGCGGTCATCTTGTCGAAATCGACGCGGTAGCGGCCGCTCTTCTCATCGCGGGTGAACGCGCCCTGCTGCTTGAAGAAATTGAAGCGCACCATGTTCGCCTTGGCGTGCGCGTCGCTGGCGCCGAAGCGCACGGAACGCAGGATGCCGGCGAGGAAGGTGACGTAGTTGTCCATCAGCTTCGACTTGTCCAGCTCGCCTTTCCCGGCGAGCTTGCTGACCATGTACAGACCGAGGATGTCGGCCTTGCCTTCCTCGAAGCTGGAGGCCTGGTCCTTCAGCGCCTTGCGCACGGTGCCCTTGCCGTCCAGCGTGTTCTTGATGCCGAGGCCATGCGCCACTTCATGGAACATGGTGTTCTGGAAGAACGCATCGAAGGTGAGGTTCTGCTGCTGGTCTTCGGTGATCAGCGCCTTGGCGATCGGCAGCATGATCTGCTCGAACTTCGCTTTCATCACGTTTTCCAGCTGCAGCCGGCGCGTGCCCTTCTTCAACTGCACCTGCTCGTCGTTCGGCAGGTTGATCGCGATGGTCTTGGCACCGACGTTGGCATCGCCGCCGTAATAGATCGCGAAGTAGGCATTGAGATCGGCATCGGAGCCGGGCTGTTCGGCCTTGTAGCGTTCGGGTACCGGCAGGCCGCGCTGCAGTTCGGGCAGGTATTGGGCGAAGCGCGCCAATTTCTTGCTCCAGGCCTGGTCCTTGATCAGCACGTAGGATTCGTAGCTGGCCTTGTAGCCGTACAGCTGGTCCTCGTAGGTCTCGATCGGGCCGATCACGATGTCGACCGGATTCTTCTTCATCGCCATCCAGGCGAAATCGCTGGCCTGGTAGTCGTCGCTGAGCAGCGCATCGGCGCGCAACGTCAGGTATTTTCTGAAACCGGCATCCTGCGAGAGTTTGGATGCATCCCGCAGCAGGCTGGCGGCCTTTTCCAGCTCGACCTTGTATGCCTCGTGGTACGGCACGCTGTTCAGTTGACCCTGCGCGTCGCGGCGCAGCAAGGTGTACAGCGCGGTCTTGTCTTTCAGCGCGGACCTCTCGAACTCCTCCTTGCTCATGTCGGCCGGATAGAACTGCGCACCGGCCGGGCGCGCACCGATGCCCTCGATGAACGGCTGGTCGTTGTCGAGCCGGTCCCACGGACCGTAGTTGATCTCGGCGAATTCGCGCATGGCCGGATCGCCGATCTTCTGCAGCAGCGCGTCCTTGTCGCCCCATGCCTGCTGCCAGTAGATCGCATTCATGCTGCCGGCCGCCTCGACCAGCAGCGCGATCATCTTCTTCTGCTTCGCGTCGAACTTGGACAGGTCGGCCGTGAGCTTCACCGTGGCGTAGTCGGCCAGATGCTGCTTCACCGCGGCGCTGGTCTTGCTGTCGACCGGCACCGCGGCGCTGGCTGCCGTGGCGGGCGTCGTGCTGGCCGGCGCCAGCTCTTCCTTCGATACGGGCGCCATCGGCGCGGCGTCGCGGCTGGAGGAGCAACCGGCCAGCGCCAGCAGCAGGCACAAGGGGAGCAGACGTCGGTACATGGCAGTTCCTTGACGAGGGGATCGCCCATGGTATCGCGCCGCGCGTCACGCCGGTTTCCCGTGACACCGGCATTCACCGCACATGTCGCGCCCGCGCTGTTCGGCTATCGTGCAGCTCCCAAAGCCTCGCCTCGCCCCATGGATCAGTCACCGACTCCCGCCACACCACCCCGCCGTGCCGCACTTACCTTCATCTTCGTCACCGTGATGCTGGACATGCTGGCGTTCGGCATCATCATCCCGGTGCTGCCACACCTGATCGTGGAGCTGATCGGCGGAAACATTTCGCAGGCCGCCGTATGGGTGGGCGCCTTCGCCGCGCTGTTCATGCTGATGCAGTTCATCTTCTCGCCGGTGCAGGGCGCTCTGTCGGACCGCTTCGGCCGGCGCACGGTGATCCTGATCTCCAGCTTCGGCCTCGGCATCGACTTCATCGTGATGGCACTGGCGCCGGTGCTGTGGCTGCTGTTCCTCGGCCGCGCGGTGTCGGGCATCTGTGCGGCCAGCTTCTCCACCGCGAACGCCTACATCGCCGACATCGTGCCGAAGGAAAAGCGCGCGGCCGCATTCGGCACGCTGGGCGCCGCGTTCGGCATCGGCTTCATCATCGGCCCGGCGCTGGGCGGCTTCCTCGGCGACCTGCATATCCGGCTGCCGTTCTGGGTCGCAGCCGGGTTGTCGCTGGTCAATTTCTGCTACGGCTACTTCGTGTTGCCCGAATCGCTGCCGAAGGAAAAGCGAAGCACGCGCTTCGACTGGCGTCACGCCAATCCGTTCGGCGCGGTGGTGCTGCTGCGCCGCTATCCACAGGTGTTTGGACTGGCCGCGGTGTTCTTCCTGATCAACCTGGCGCAGTTCTCGCTGAACTCCACCTACGTGCTGTACACCGACTACCGCTACGGCTGGGGACCACAGGCGGTCGGCCTTACGCTGGCCCTGGTCGGCCTGTGCAGCGGGCTGGTGCAGGCGGTGCTGGTACGCCGGCTGATGCCGAAGCTGGGCGAACGGCGGATGATCCTGGCCGGACTCATGCTTTGCATCGTCGGCTATGTGTTCTTCGGCTTCGCCTCGCTGCCTTGGCTGTTCCTGCTCGGCATTCCGTTCCTCAGTCTTGGCGGACTGGCTGGCCCGCCGGCGCAGGCGATGATGACGCACCAGGTCGATCCGCATGAGCAGGGCCGGCTGCAGGGCGCGCTGACCAGCCTGGCCAGCCTGGCGGGCATCTTCGGACCGGCGCTGTTCGCCAACATCTTCGCGCTG
>DAHUXL010000148.1 GCA_027307195.1 Rhodanobacter sp.
TCGTGCCCCTGCGCGTCGGTGATCACGAGGCCCTGTGCCCGGAGAATCGTGTCCGGTTTGGTCGATGTGTCTGGCTTGCGCAACAACGACACGGCAGCCAGTGCAATCACCGCCAGCAAAGCGATGATCACCAGGATGCGCAAACGCGCCACCTCCCGTTGCAGGCGATTCCAGTCTTCCACGCGGACGTCAGTCTGTTCGGACATGCGTTGTCTTCCTTTCGGGGTTGGGGATGCGGCGCCGGGCAATCGCGATGTGAGATATCGCGGACAGGTGCCGCTCTCAAAGGTTACAACTGCCGTGCAGTTACCAACAAACGCGGAAACACCGCCTGAACTCCCGGTAGCGTAAGCTGCACGAGGGCGGCTATCCGCCCGGGAGAAGTTCGGTGAAGAAAGAAGATGAAACGCACATGCAGATTGTCTCTGCGGATATCAGTTCGGAGTCGCTCACCGGCATGGTGATTTTCCGGCCGCATTGCGTATCGCGCGCGGGTCGCAACGTGGCTGAGAGCAAGACGGGAAACTGGTATGCCTTGCGGCCGGCCGAAGTGCGCAGCTTTGCGCGCGCACTGCTGGATGCGGCCGATGCGCTGGATCTGAAGGTAAAGATGCTGCAGGCGGCGAAGATGGCTGCGGGCTGACAGTCTCTTGCTGCAGGCTGGCGCGCAACGCGCTCAGCCGTGCCGGTACCGATTGATCATGTCTCGCAGTTCCCGGGTAGCGGTGCGTGCAGCGTCAGCGAAACCCTCACCGTTGCCGGCATACAGGATTGCGCGTGAGGAGCTGATCAGCAGGCCGCTACCATTGCTGCTGCGACCATTGCGCACGACCGCTTCGACATCGCCGCCCTGTGCGCCGATGCCGGGCACCAGCAATGGCATCTCGCCGACCAGCGCCCGCACTTCACCCAGTTGTTCGGGCCAGGTCGCACCGGTGACCAGTGCGCAGTTGCCATGGCTGTTCCAGTCACGCGCGACGATCTGCGCCACATGCTGGTACAGGGGCATGCCGCCTACGTCGAGATCCTGCAGATCCGCAGCACCGGGGTTGGAGGTGTGGCAGAGCAGGATCACGCCCTTGTCGGCGCGATCGAGGAATGGTTGCACCGAGTCTCGGCCCAGATACGGATTCAATGTCACGGCGTCAGCCTGATAACGGTCGAACGCCTCGCCGACGTAGTGTTGTGCCGTGCTGCCGATGTCGCCGCGCTTGGCGTCGAGGATTACCGGTACGCCCGGATGCTGGTCGTGGATGTGCGCGATCAACCGTTCCAGTGCATCTTCCGCACGCAGCGCGGCGAAGTGTGCGATCTGCGGCTTGAACGTGCAGACCAGATCGGCGGTGGCGTCGACGATGGCGCGGCAGAATTCGAATACCGCATCCGGTCTGCCGCGCAGATGGGCGGGGAATTTCGCCGGTTCCGGATCGAGACCGACGCAGACCAGCGAGTTGTTGCGGGTCCATGCCTGCTGCAGTGACTGCATGAAACTCATCGTGGTCTCCGTTTACCTGTCTAGCTCCTCCCTCTGCGACGCAAGGGGAGGTTGGGAGGGGGTGCCCGGGGTGGCGAGGAGGTCAAGAGCTTTACCCCACCCCAACCCTCCCCTGCGTCGCAGGGGAGGGGAAAGGACCTTACGCCAGCTTCTTGTACTTCACGCGATGCGGGCGCGCGCCTTCCTCGCCGAGACGACGCTTCTTGTCGGCCTCGTACTCGTTGTAGTTGCCGGGGAAGAATTCCACGTGCGAATCGCCCTCGAACGCGATGATGTGGGTGGCGACGCGATCGAGGAACCAGCGGTCATGCGAGATCACCATCACGCAGCCGGGGAATTCCAGCATCGCGTCTTCCAGCGCGCGCAGCGTCTCCACGTCCAGATCGTTGGACGGCTCATCGAGCAGCAGCACATTGCCGCCCTGCATCAGCGTCTTGGCCAGGTGCAGGCGGCCACGCTCGCCACCGGACAGGCTGCCGACCAGCTTCTGCTGGTCGGTGCCCTTGAAGTTGAAGCGGCCGATGTAGGCGCGTGACTGCAGCTCGTAGCGCCCGATGGTGATGATGTCGGCGCCGCCGGACACTTCCTGCCACACGTTCTTCTTCGGGTCGAGGTTGTCGCGCGACTGGTCGACATAGGCCAGCTGCACGGTGTGGCCGAGCTTCACTTCGCCCTTGTCCGGTTTTTCCACGCCGGTGATCAGCTTCATCAGGGTAGACTTGCCGGCGCCGTTCGGGCCGATCACGCCGACGATTGCGCCCGGTGGCACCTTGAACGACAGGTCGTCGATCAGCAGGCGATCCCCGAACGACTTGCTGACGTTCTTGAACTCGATCACTTCCTGGCCCAGGCGCTCGCCCGGCGGAATGTAGAGTTCGTTCGTCTCGTTGCGCTTCTGGTACTCGACCGAGTTCAGTTCCTCGAAGCGGTTGATGCGCGCCTTGCCCTTGGACTGGCGGCCCTTGGCGGCCGAACGCACCCACTCCAGCTCGCGTGCAAGCGCCTTCTGGCGACCCTTCTCGGCAGCTTCCTCGCGGGCCAGACGCTCACCCTTCTGCTCCAGCCACTCGGTGTAGTTGCCCTTCCACGGAATGCCGCGGCCGCGATCGAGCTCGAGGATCCACTCGGCCGCGTTGTCGAGGAAGTAGCGATCATGGGTGACCGCGACCACGGTGCCCGGATAATCGTGCAGGAACTGCTCCAGCCAGTCGACCGACTCGGCATCCAGATGGTTGGTCGGCTCGTCCAGAAGCAGCATGTCCGGCTTGGACAGCAACAGGCGGCACAGCGCCACGCGGCGCTTCTCGCCACCGGACAACGGACCGATCTTGGCGTCCCACGGCGGCAGGCGCAGCGCGTCAGCGGCGACTTCCAGCTGGCGCTCCAGCGCATGCGCATCGTTGGCGGCCAGCAGGTTCTCCAGCTTCTGCTGCTCCGTGGCCAGCTTGTCGAAGTCGGCACCTTCCTCGGCATACGCGGCGTAGATCTCATCGAGGCGCTTCTGCGCATCGAGGATCTCGGCCACGCCTTCCTCAACCACTTCGCGCACGGTCTTTTCGGGGTCGAGATGCGGCTCCTGCGCCAGGTAGCCGATCTTGGTACCCGGCTGCGCGCGTGCCTCGCCCTGGAAGTCCGTATCCACGCCGGCCATGATTTTCAGCACGGTGGACTTGCCCGCGCCGTTGACGCCGAGCAGGCCGATCTTGGCGCCGGGGAAAAACGACAGCGAGATATCCTTGATGATCTGGCGCTTCGGCGGGACGATCTTGCTGACCCCGTTCATGGTGTAGATGTACTGCGAGCTCATGCAACCTCCGAAGGCGTGCGCCGCGCCGCCTCGGTGAGGCCGGCACGGGAAAGGGAATTCGTCAAACCGCGCATTATAGCCGGTTGGGGTGCCATGCCGATGGCGCTGCCCGGATTGGCCCGGCGGTGGCCGCAAACGCCCGGCAGCGTTACACTTTCCGGCTAAACCAGCTCCCCACTTGTCGAGGCCAGAATGTTTCCGAAGAACTGCACGATCGCCGGTTATGACGATGAACTGGCCAAGGCCATCGCCGATGAAGGCCAGCGCCAGGAAGATCACGTCGAGCTGATCGCTTCGGAGAACTACGCCAGCCCCCGGGTGATGGAAGCGCAGGGCTCCAAGCTCACCAACAAGTACGCCGAAGGCTATCCGGGCAAGCGCTACTACGGCGGCTGCGAGTACGTCGACATCGCCGAGAAGCTGGCGATCGACCGCCTGAAGCAGCTGTTCGACTGCGACTACGCCAACGTGCAGCCGCATTCCGGGTCGCAGGCGAACCAGGCGGTGTACCTGGCACTGCTGCAGCCGGGCGACACCATTCTGGGCATGAGTCTGGCACATGGTGGCCATCTCACCCACGGCGCCAAGGTCAACATCAGCGGCAAGCTGTTCAACGCGGTGCAGTACGGCGTCGATGCCGACGGCATGATCGACTACGACGAAGTGCAGCGTCTGGCCAGCGAACACAAGCCGAAGATGCTGGTTGGCGGTTTCAGCGCCTATTCGCAGGTGGTCGACTGGGCGCGTATGCGCCAGATCGCCGATTCGGTTGGTGCACTGTTCTTTGTCGACATGGCGCACGTCGCCGGTCTGGTCGCCGCCGGCGTCTATCCGAGCCCGTTGCCGCATGCGCACGTGGTGACCTCCACCACGCACAAGACCTTGCGCGGCCCGCGCGGCGGCATCATCGTCGCCAAAGGCGCCGGTGAAGAGATCGAGAAGAAACTGCAGTCGATCGTGTTCCCCGGCATCCAGGGCGGCCCGCTGATGCACGTGATCGCGGCCAAGGCGGTCGCGTTCAAGGAAGCGCTGGAGCCGGCTTTCAAGGCCTACCAGACCCAGGTGACGAAGAATGCCAAGGCGATGGCGAAGACCTTCATCGCACGCGGTTACAAGATCGTCTCCGGGGGTACTGAAAATCACCTGATGCTGGTCGACATGATCGGCAAGGATGTCACCGGCAAGGACGCGGAAGAGGCGCTGGGCAAGGCGCATATCACCGTCAACAAGAACGCCGTGCCGAACGATCCGCGCAAGCCGTTTGTCACCTCCGGCCTGCGCGTTGGCACGCCGGCGGTTACCACTCGCGGCTATCAGGAAGCGGACTGCATCGAGCTGACGACCTGGATCTGCGACGTGCTGGATGCGCCGGGCGACGAGGCGGTGATCGCGAGGGTGCGTGATGCGGTGACGGCACAATGCAAGAAATTCCCGGTCTACGGCTGATTCGCCGAGGATGCATTGCCCCTTCTGCCAGCACGAAGACACCCGCGTGATCGACTCGCGCCTCACCGACGACGGCGCCAGCGTGCGTCGTCGTCGTGAGTGCGAGCAGTGTGGTGAGCGCTTCAACACGTTCGAGACGGCCGAGCTGAAGCTGCCGACGATCGTGAAGAGTGGCGAGCGGCGCGAGGTGTTCGACGAGCGCAAGTTGCGGGTGAGTTTCGAGCGTGCGCTGCAGAAGCGGCCGGTCGCCAGTCATGACGTGGACGCTTCCGTGCGCGCCATCATCAACGACCTGCGCCGCAGCGGTGAACGCGAAGTGCCGTCGCGCCAACTCGGCGAGCTGGTGATGCGCGAGCTGAAGAACCTCGATCAGGTCGCCTACGTGCGTTTCGCCTCGGTCTATCGCAAATTCGAGGACGTGCAGGCGTTCCGCGAGGAGATCGAGAAGCTGGAGCGCGACCTGCCGGGGCTGGAGAACCTGCAGCTTTCGCTGCTCGGCGAAGGCGACATCAAGCGCGGCAAGAAGAGCTGATCCGCGCGGCGTCACCGCGACGGGATGCTTCTGCCAGAATGTTGCGCATGTCCACGAACTTGCCCTTCTTCAGTGCGCTCGATCACGAGCACATGGCGCATGCCTTGCGTCTGGCCGAGCGTGGCCTTTATACGACCCAGCCGAATCCGCGCGTGGGTTGCGTGATCGCGCATGGGGACGAGGTGGTCGGTGCAGGTTTCCATCAGCGTGCTGGTGAGCCGCATGCCGAGGTGCATGCGTTGCGCGAAGCCGGCACACGTGCAAGCGGCGCCACGGCTTACGTCACGCTGGAACCGTGCGCGCACCACGGCCGCACACCGCCGTGCGCGGAAGCGCTGATAGCCGCCGGCGTGGCGCGTGTCGTGGTTGCGGCGGAGGATCCGTTTCCGCAAGTCGATGGTCGTGGCATGGCCAGGTTGCGCGCAGCCGGGATCGCCGTCGACGTTGGTCTGATGCGTGAGACCGCGCGCGAGGTGAACATCGGTTTCTTCAGCCGGATCGAGCGCGGCCGTCCGTTCGTGCGGGTGAAGCTGGCGATGAGTCTGGATGGCCGTACCGCACTGGCCAACGGCGAATCGAAATGGATCACCGGCGAGGCCGCGCGCGCCGACGTGCAGCACTGGCGCGCACGCAGCTCGGCGATCCTCGGTGGCAGCGGCACCGTGCTGGCGGACAACCCCAGGCTCACCGTGCGCCTGCCGCAGGATGAGGAATTCACTCCGCCGCTGCGTGTGATCCTCGATCGTCAGCTGCGCATACCGGTGGGCAGTCATGTGTTGGACGGTTCGACGCCGACGCTGGTGCTTCATGGCGCCGCGGAATCCTGTACCGACAACCGTTTCGAGCGGGTCGAGCGAATGGCGGTAGCCACACGGCACGATGCGCTCGACCTGCGCGCCGTGCTGGCCCTGCTGGCCGGGCGTGGCTGCAACGAAGTGCATGTCGAAGCCGGCCCGATCCTGTGCGGCGCGCTGTTTGCGGCCGGCCTGGCCGATGAGCTGCTGCTGTATGTCGCGCCGTTGCTGCTGGGCGACAGTGCGCGCCCGCTGCTGCACTTGCCCTCGCTCAGCGACATGGCGACGCGCTGGCAGTTGCGGGTGATCGACCAGCGCCAGCTCGGTGCGGATTGGCGGCTGCGCCTGAGGCCTGCCTGAGCCCGGCGTTGTGCGTGCTGGCGAACGCTGCATTCCTGCAATTTCGGCCAGCCGTCTCGCGGGTCGGTGCTAGACTGCCTCGGCCGGCCAAACCGGCAAACACTACATAGCGTCTTCAGGGCGGGGTGAGATTCCCCACCGGCGGTAGGTTGCATCGGTTCACGCCGTACAACGAGCCCGCGAGCGCCCCAGTCGACTCCGTAAGGAGAAACGCCGGGGGTCAGCAGATCCGGTCAGATGCCGGAGCCGACGGTTGGAAACGGGCAGCCGTTTCCTCACAGTCCGGATAAAGAGAAGACGGTCGGGTGCGTGGCCTTGCGGCCGCGTGTCGGCCTCATGCCTTGGGGCGTTTTTCGCTTGTTGTCCAATGCGGGAAACGATGCATGAAATTGATCTTGAGCATTGCGAACATCCCCCTCCTGCCGGAGGTGTGCTGATGTTTACCGGCATCATCCAGTCCGTTGGCCGCATCGCGCGGCTTGAGCCGCGTGGCGGCGACGTGCGGCTGGCCGTCGATACGGCCGATCTCGATCTCACCGATGTGCAGCTGGGCGATTCGATCAGCGTGTCCGGTGTCTGTCTTACCGCTGTGACACTCGAACCGCGCGGCTTCGGCGCCGACGTTTCCAACGAGACGCTGTCGCTGACCTCGCTGGGCAAGCTGAAGGCGGGCGATCCGGTGAACCTGGAGAAAGCGCTGCGTCTGGCCGACCGACTGGGTGGCCATCTGGTTTCCGGCCATGTCGACGGCCTTGGCAAGGTGGTGTCGATCACCCCGGATGGCCGCTCGCAGCGCTGGACGTTCGAGGTGCCAGCATCGATCTCGCGCTACATCGCGGCGAAGGGTTCGGTCTGCATCGACGGCACCAGCCTCACCGTCAACGAAGTCGCCGGCCATCGCTTCGGCGTCAACCTGATCCCGCACACGGTCGAGCACACCGCGTTCCACGCGCGGCGCGTCGGTGACGCGGTGAACATCGAGGTGGACGTGGTGGCGCGCTATATCGAACGGCTGCTGTCCAGCGGCGAGACGCCGCGACTGGACGAGGCCTTCCTCAAGCAGCATGGCTTCGCCTGATTTTTGGCTCCTCCCCCTGCGATGCAGGGAGGGGAACATCCTTACCTAAAGGAACACCCATGGCTTTCAACACCATTCCCGAAATCCTCGAAGACATCCGCGCCGGCCGCATGGTGGTGATCCTCGATGACGAGGACCGCGAGAACGAGGGCGACCTGATCATGGCCGCCGAGAAAGTGCGCGCGGAAGACATCAACTTCATGGTGCGAGAGGCGCGCGGGCTGGTCTGCGTCACGCTGACCGAGCAGCGCACGCGCCAGCTTGGTCTGCGCCCGATGGTCAGCGACAACACCTCGTCCTACCACACCAACTTCACCGTCTCGATCGAGGCGGCCGAAGGCGTCACCACCGGCATCTCGGCGCACGATCGCGCACGCACGATCCAGGTGGCGGTGAAGGCCGATGCGAAGCCGCAGGATCTGGCTCAACCCGGCCACATCTTTCCGCTGACTGCGCAGCCGGGTGGCGTGCTGACTCGCGCCGGCCATACCGAAGCCGGTTGTGATCTGGCCGCGCTCGCAGGACTGGAGCCCTCTGCGGTGCTGATCGAGGTGCTGCACGAGGACGGCTCGATGGCGCGACGTCCGGAGCTGGAAGTCTTTGCGGCCAAACATGGCCTGAAGATCGGCTCGATCGCCGATTTGATCCGCTATCGGCTGGAGACCGAGAAGACCGTGCAGCGCGTGCACGAGGAACAGGTTCAAACCGAGTTCGGCACGTTCCAGCTGGTGGCGTATCGCGACGTGATCCGGCGTGGCCTGCATTTCGCCCTGGTGCGCGGCGTGGTCGATGACGGCAAGCCGGCGCTCACCCGCGTGCATGTGCGCAACACCTTGTCCGACGTCTTGCACCTGCAGCGCGACGATCTCGGCCTCACCGTGACCTCGGCTTTGCGCCGCATCGCCGACGAGGATCGCGGCGTGCTGCTGGTGCTGTCCGGCGAAGACACCCCCGAAGCACTGCTGGCCCGGCTCAATCGCCAGCCCAGCACGCAGGCGCCGGAAGAGGCGCAGCAACAGGAGTGGCGTCAGCTCGGCCTCGGCGCCCAGATGCTGGCCGATCTCGGCGTGCACCAGCTGCGCGTGCTCGGCACCCCGCGCAAGCTGGTCGGTCTGGGCGGGTTCGGGCTGGAGGTGGTCGAGTACGTGTAGCCTCATGCCGGACATCGCAACGCCATGGCGACGCCATGCCCGGCAAACCATACTCAAGCTTTCCAGACGACGACGCGCCATGTCCGATATCAGCATCCGCCTGATCGCCCCTTCCGGTTACCCATACGACCCCGCGGCGATGACGCGCGGGGTGGCGCGATTGCGTGAGGCCGGGTGTGTCGTGGATGGCCTGGAGGTGTTGCAGCGAACCGAGCAGCGTTTCGCTGGCGCCGATGCCGAGCGTGCAGTCGACATCAATGCGCTGGCGACGATGGAGACCTTGCCGGATATCGCGCTGGTGACCCGCGGTGGCTATGGCGCTTCGCGCCTGCTGCCGCATCTGCGCTACGACACCTTGCGCGAACGCTTGGCCGATGCGTCCACGCTGCTGGTGGGGCATAGCGACTTCACCGCGCTGCAGCTGGCGCTGTATGCAAAGAGTGGCTTGTGCACGTTCAGCGGACCATTGCTGGCGGATCTGGGCGCGGAGTCCTGCAGCGAGTTCACCTGGCAGCATTTCTGGGACACCTTGACCTCACCGGCGTCCGCCGCGGCATGGCCAACCGCGACAACGGACGAGATCGATGTGCAAGGCCCGCTGTGGGGCGGCAATCTCGCGGTGCTGTGCAGCCTGCTCGGCACGCCGTATTTTCCGCAGATCGAGGGCGGCATCCTGTTCGTCGAGGATGTCGGCGAGCCGCCGTTCCGCATCGAACGGTGGCTGTACCAGCTGCATCTGTCCGGCGTACTCGACCGGCAGCGTGCGCTGGTACTGGGCGACTTCAGCCATTGCCAGCCCGGTGCGCGTGACAATGGCTACGATCTGGCCGCGGCGTTTGCGCAGATTCGTGCAGTAGCCGGCATTCCGGTCGTGGCCGGGATGCCGCACGGCCACGGCACGGAGCAGCTCACCTTGCCGTTCGGCGCTCAGGCGCGGCTGCATGTGGCGGACGGTCGCGCGCAGCTGGATTTCACCGGCTATCCGCACCTCGATCGACCCGCGCCGGCCAGCGCCGTCGAAAACCCGTAAAATAGCCGACCAGCATGGGCTTGGCGCCCACAGGAACAGCAACTCATGAAGATCATCGAAGGCGATTTCGCCACGCCGAAAGGCCGCTTTGCCATCGTCGCCGGCCGTTTCAACGGCTTCGTCGTCGAGCCGCTGGTGGCTGGTGCACGTGACGTGCTGGTCCGCCACGGCGTGAAGGACGACGCGATCGAGCTGGTCCGCGTGCCGGGCGCGTGGGAGATCGCGCTGGCCGCGCACAAGCTGGCGAACTCCGGCAAGTACGCGGCGGTGATCGCGCTGGGCGCGGTGATCCGCGGTTCCACGCCGCACTTCGACTACGTCGCCGGCGAGTGCGCCAAGGGCCTGGCCCAGGCCGCCTACAGCTCCGGCGTGCCGGTCGCGTTCGGCGTGCTGACCACCGACAGTATCGAGCAGGCGATCGAACGCTCGGGCACCAAGGCCGGCAACAAGGGTGCCGACGCCGCGATCGCTGCACTCGAGATGGTCAACCTCTATGGCAAGCTGGCATGAGCCAGCATCCCCAGGGCCTCGACATGCAGGCGCGTTCACGCGCCCGCCGCCGCGCGCTGCAGGCGCTGTACGCGTGGCAGATGAGCGGCAGCCACATGAATGCGGTGATCGACCAGTTCCGGCATGAGCAGGACAGGGACGTGGCCGATCTCGAGTACTTCGAGGATCTGCTGCATGGCGTGGAAACGAATGTCGATGCGCTCGACGAAGCCTTGCGTCCGCATATCGACCGCGAAGTCGCGCAGATCGATCCGATCGAACGTGCCGCGTTGCGCCTCGCCGCGTACGAGCTGAAGTTTCGCCCCGACGTGCCGTACCGCGTGGTGATCAACGAGGCGATCGAAGTCACCAAGCGCTTCGGTGCCGATCACGGCCACAGCTACGTCAACGGCGTGCTGGACAAGCTGGCCGGCGAGTTGCGCGCCATCGAAAAACGCGGCTGATGGAGCGCGCCGGGGAAGCGCGGTACGAAGGCGCGGTGCCGGTGCTGGAAACGCCCCGGCTGCGGCTGCGCGCGCACCGGATCGAGGACCATGCCGCCCGCACGGCCATGTTGTCCGATCCGGAGGTTACCCGCTATCTCGGTGGCCGCCCGCTCACCGGCGAGGAAGTGTGGCGCCGCCTGCTGCAGTTCATCGGCCTGTGGAACCTGCTGGGCTACGGCTATTGGGCGGTCGAGGAAAAAGACACGGGCCGTTACGTCGGCGACATCGGTTTTGCCGACTTCCATCGCGACATGCAGCCCTCGCTGGTGGGCATGCTCGAGTTCGGCTGGGTGCTTGCGGCCCACTCGCACGGCAAGGGTTATGCGAGCGAAGCGGTGGCCGCCGCCACGGCCTGGGGCGCGCAGCATTTCGGCGCGCTGCGTGCGGTGTGCATTATCTCCCCGGAGAACCTTCCTTCGATTCGCGTGGCGGAGAAGGCCGGCTTCACGCTGTGGCAGGAAACCACCTATCACGACGCTCCCACCCTGGTCTTCAGCCGTTAGTTTCACCGGCTTGGCCTTCTGATCCGCGCAGGTCGTACGCCATGGAATTCCGACTGATCGAGCGTATCCGCGAACTCACCGCCCAGTCGCGTGACGACGTGCGCATCGGCATCGGCGATGACGCCGCGGTGCTGGCGGTGCCGGCCGGACAGGAACTGGCGGTCGCGATCGACACGCTGGTCGAGGGCGTACATTTCCCGCGTGGCACGACCGCTGCCGATATCGGCTGGAAGGCGCTGGCGGTGAACCTGTCGGATCTGGCGGCCATGGGCGCGAGCCCGGCCTGGGCGCTGCTGGCGCTGACCTTGCCCGACGCCGATGCCGCCTTCGTCGAAGGCTTTGCCGAAGGTTTTGCGAAGCTGGCGCAATCGCATCGGCTCGCGCTGGTCGGCGGTGACACCACCCGCGGGCCACTCAGCATCAGTGTGGCCGTGCACGGCTTCGTGCCACCGGGCAAGGCGCTCACTCGCGCCGGTGCGCGGGTCGGCGATGCGGTGCTGGTCACCGGCACGCTCGGTGATGCCGCTGCCGGCCTGCATGCGTTGCAGCATCCGCTGGACGATGGCGACGGTCGCAGCGGCCTGCGCGATTACCTGATCGGGCGACTCAACCGGCCGACGCCGCGTCTGTCTGCCGGTGCCGCCTTGCGCGGTCAGGCAAGTGCCTGCATCGACATTTCCGATGGCCTGCTCGCCGATCTGAACCATATCTGCGTCGCCAGCGGCGTCGGCGCCGAGATCGACGCCGCGCTGCTGCCGCGCTCGTCGGCGCTGATGGCGTTGTACGACGAGGCCAGCGCGCTGCAGTTCGCGCTGGGCGGCGGTGACGATTACGAGTTGTGCTTCAGCGTGCCCGCGCAGCGGGTGGCCGATGTGCAGGCCGACCTGTCGCGACTCGGCTGCGGCGCGACCCGGATCGGTCGCATCGTCGAAGGCGCCGGCGTGCGTGTGCGTGGCATTGATGGTGAGTGGCTGGCAACGGATCGACCGGGTTGGGAGCATTTCGCGTGAATGCGAAGAAAACACTGAGTGGCGAACAGCGCCGCGCCTTGCTGGCAACGCCGGCCGGCTGGCTGGCCTGCGGCTTCGGCTCGGGCCTGATGCCGGTTGCGCAAGGCACCTTCGGTTCGCTGGCCGCACTGCTGCCATGGCTGCTGCTGCGCGAGCTGTCGCTGCCGCTGTATCTGGCCGTATTGCTGGTCGGTTTCGGCGTGGGCGTATGGGCGTGCAACGTGGCCGGCCGCGCACTCGGCGTGGACGATCACCGCAGCCTGGTATGGGACGAATTCATCGGTCAGTGGATCGCGCTGATCCCGTTGCTGATTCCCGCTCTGCTGCCGGCCAGCGGATTCGCCTGGTGGATGCCGCTGGCCGGCTTCGTGCTGTTCCGCCTGTTCGACGTATGGAAGCCGTGGCCGATCAGCTGGCTGGACCGGCGCGTGAAAGGCGGCATGGGCGTGATGGTCGACGACGTGGTCGCTGGTGTCTTTGCCGCGATCGTATTGGCGTTGATGCTGCAGTTCCTCCACTGAATTGCCCGATCAGGATTCGAGTGAGGCCGGCTCAATCAGGGGCGGAACGGGTACGGAAGGCAGACAGCGCAGCCCCCGCAGGGTTGTTTCAACGGCCTGATCCAGCCCGGTGTGCGGCTCGTTACCGAGGAACGCGACCAGCTTGCGGTTGTCCAGCTGCAGCGGTTGCCGCCACAAATAGCGCATCTCGCGCAGTTCGCGGAACAGCGTGATGAACGGTGAGGCGAGTGTCGCCAGCCACCATGGGAAAGCGCGTAGCGGCAGTTCCGGATGGCCGACGGCGTGCCTTGCCGCGTCGGCCATGGCATTGCCATCCACCCAATGACCACCGAAGTGGAAGCGCTCGAATACGGCCAGTTCGCTCTCGCGTTCCAGCAAGCGCGCCACGGTTTCGCCGACGTCGGGCAAGTAGGCCCAGGCGTGGCGCAGATCGGGATCGCCCGGATAGCTGATCGAGCGCGCAGGCTGTCCCGGCTTCACCATCGCTGCAAACCAGTTGTTGCCGGCGTGCGGGCCGAAGAAGTCGCCACAGCGCAGGATCAGCGAGCGTAAACCATCGGTTGCCGCCTGCTGCAGACGGCGCTCCAGCTCCACCCGGATCGCACCTTTGCGCGTCAGTGGTTGCTGCAGCGAATCTTCGTGCAGCAGGGGGAGCGCGTCCGGACCATAGTTGTAGACGGTGCCAGGCAGCACGATGCGCGCGCCGGTGGCACGTGCGGCGGCGATGGTGCTGTCGAGCATCGGCAGCACCAGCTTGTGCCAGTCGCGATAGCCCGGTGGATTGACTGCATGGACGATGACATCGACACTGCGCGCCGCGCGGACCACGTCGGCGGCGTTCATGGCATCGCCGACGAGCCACTCGATATCCGCTGCCAGTTGTGGCCTCGTGATATCGCGGACCAGCCCGCGTACCCTCCAACCACGACGCAGCAGTGCCGCTGCGATCTCACCACCGGCACCGCCGGTAGCACCGAGTACCAAAGCCTTGCGCAAAGGATTCATGACGTTCTCCTGCTGTAGGTGGACTCAGCATGGGCGCGGATGACATGAAAGGAAATCCGCCATGGATCAACTTCTGCTATACATAAATGCATGACTATCAACGAACCCGGCTGGGAACTGTACAGGTCCTTTCTCGCGGTGATGCGCGAAGGCAGTCTGTCCGCGGCGGCACGCGCGCTGGGCATGACCCAGCCCAGTCTGGGCCGGCATATCCGGCAACTGGAGGCGGCACTTGGCGTGGCGTTGTTCACCCGGTCGCCGCAAGGGTTGACGCCGACCGATCTCGGTCACGAGCTGGTCGCGCACGCGCAGACGATGTCGGCAGCGACCGCCGCGTTGCGTCGCGCTGCCTCGGGCAGCAATCACGATGTACGCGGGGTGGTGCGAATCACCTGCAGCGAAGTGATCGGTGCCGAGGTGTTGCCGCCGATGCTGGTTGATTTTCGTCAGCAGCATCCGGGCATCGTGATCGAGCTTTCACTGTCCAACCAGACTGAGGATTTGTTGCGCAAGGATGCGGATATCGCCGTGCGCATGCTGCGGCCGGCCCAGGGAGCATTGGTGGCGCGCCGGATCGGACGGATACCGCTGGGCCTGCATGCGCATCGTCGCTACCTGAAGGCGCACGGCCAGCCGCGCGCGCTGGCGGAGCTGACGCAGCACGCGATCATCGGCTTCGACCACGAGACGCCGGCTTTGCGCGCATTGCGCAGCCAGCTGCCATTCGGTCGCGAGGACTTCTCGCTGCGCAGCGACAGCGATCTGGCCCAGCTGGCGGCGATTCGCGCCGGCTACGGCATCGGCGTGTGCCAGATTGCGATCGCCCGACGGGATCGCAATCTGGTGCATGTCCTGCCCGAGGCATTCGCGCTCGACCTGGACACCTGGCTGGTGATGCACGAGGATCTCAAGGCGAGCCGGCGCATACGGCTGCTGTTCGATCATCTGGCGGAAGCATTGATCGGTTACGCCTCCAGCACGATCCGGTAGCGCGCGTTGCCCGCTTCCAGATGCGCGAGCGCCTCGTTGACCTTGCTCATCGGAAACATCTCCACCTGCGGGCGGATGTCGTGGCGCGCGGCGAAGTCCAGCATGCGGGCGATGTCCACCGGTGAGCCGGTGGGCGAGCCGGAGACTTCCCGCTGCTGGCCGATCAGCGCGAATGCTGGCACCGGGATGGGTTCCAGCACCGCGCCGACCACGTGCATGCGACCCTTCGACGCCAGTGTCGAGAGAAGGGCGTTCCAGTCCATCGGCACGTTCACCGTGATCAGCAGCAGGTCGAGTGTGCCGGCAATCGCCTTGATCGCGTCGGAGTCACGGCTGGCCACCACGTGATGCGCACCGAAACCGCGCGCCTCGTCAGCCTTGGCGGCGGTGGAGGTGAACGCGGTGACTTCACAACCCCACGCCGCGGCAAACTTGATCGCCATGTGGCCGAGACCACCGATGCCGACCACGCCGACCCGTGCCGTCGGCTTGATGTCATAGGCCAGGAACGGCTTGAGCACGGTGATGCCGCCGCACAGCAACGGACCGGCGCTGGCCAGGTCGATGCCGTCAGGCAGTGGAATCGTCCATGCCCAATGCACGCGCAGCTTGTCGGCGAAACCGCCATGGTGACCACCGATCGTTGCCACCGATGAGGCGCACAGGTTCTGGTCGCCGGACAGGCATTGGCGGCAATGCATGCAGCTCTCGGCGGTCCAGCCGATGCCGACGCGCTGGCCGATGCTCAGTCCCTTCGCCTGTGCACCCAGCGCGGTGACCCGACCGACCGCTTCGTGGCCGGGGATGAACGGGTAGTGCGCGTTGCCCCATTCGTTGTGGATCATCGACAGATCCGAGTGGCAGATGCCGCAATAGTCCACCGCCACTTCGACTTCCTCGGCGCCAAGTGCACCCACGTCGAATGTGGTCAATTCCAGGGGTTGGCCGGCGGCCTGGGCGGCCCAGCCTTTGATCGTGGACATGACGGACTCCGCTGCCTGGGGAGCTCCAACACTACGCCGTTCTAACCATGAAGACAGCTGCCTTCAGCGCCGGGGATTGGACGTGGCAACGTGACTGTTGTCATGCTGGCGGTCTTTCCCGTCATCGGAGCATCCGCATGCTTTACCGTCGCCTTGGCAAATCCGGCCTGCAACTGTCCGCGCTGTCGTTTGGCGCCTGGGTCACCTTCGGCCGGCAGGTGGGGCGTGCCCAGGCGCGCGAACTGCTGGCACTGGCGCACGATCGCGGGGTGAACTTCTTCGACAACGCCGAGACCTACAACAACGGTGTGGCCGAGCAGGTGATGGGCGACGTGCTGGCCGACCTGCGCTTTCCGCGCGACAGCTACTGCGTGTCCAGCAAGGTGTTCTTCGGCGCGGTCGACAAGCCGCTGCCGACCCAGCGCGGACTGTCGCGCAAGCACGTGATGGAGGCCTGCACGCAGGCATTGCAGCGGCTGCGGGTCGACTATCTGGATCTGTATTTCTGCCATCGGCCCGACCCGGATACGCCGATCGAGGAAACCGTGGCGGCGATGGATACGCTGATCCGCCAGGGCAGGGTGCTGTACTGGGGCACCAGCGAGTGGCCGGCCGAGGCGATCCACGAGGCGCACCGAATCGCGCGCGAAAACCATCTGTATGCGCCGGTGATGGAACAGCCGCAATACAACCTGCTTCACCGCGAACGGGTGGAAGTGGAGTACGCGCCGCTGTACGAGGCCTACGGCATGGGCACCACGATCTGGTCGCCGCTGGCGTCCGGCCTGTTGAGCGGCAAGTACAACGACGGCGTGCCGGCCGATTCGCGGCTGACCCAGCCCGGTTACGAGTGGCTGCGCGAGAGCGTGCTCGGCCACGGCAACGAACGCATCGACAAGGTGCGTTCGCTGCAGCCGATCGCAAACGAACTGGGCGTCAATCTGGCGCAGCTGGCGATCGCCTGGTGCCTGCTCAATCCGCACGTTTCCACCGTGATGCTGGGCGCCAGCCGACGCGAGCAACTGGAGCAGAACCTGGGCGCGCTGGAAGTTCTGCCGCGGCTGGACGCAGCGGTCGCGCAGCGCATCCGGCAGGTTATCTAGGCGGCTTGCCGGGTGGTCGGCCCGGATGCGCGGGCCGACCTTGTGGGAGATTGCTACACCGGCGTTCCGCGCAACAGGTCGTCGGCGTTCGCGCTGTGGAAGTGCCGCTTGAATGCGACTTCGCCGGAGACGGGTTCCTCCATCTCGCGGGCATAACGATGGCCGGCGTAGACCGCGTGCGCGATCAGCCCCGGCGCTTCGGCGTCGCCGATGCAACGCAGCGATCGCACGCCGGCGTCGGACCATTCCGGTTCGCGCCGCAGCAGTTCCTGGTACAGCGCGTCGTCGGGCAGACGGGCGGTCACCGTGACCACCGCGTCGCAAGCCAGTTCGCGGCGCGGGTGGGTCCAGACGTCCTCGACGGTCAGCGTGGTGCCGTCGTAGCTGACGATGTCGTGCGACACCATCGCCTCGATGCCGAGCTTCGTCATCCGCTTGCGGATATGCCGGTAGTCGAGCGTGTGCTGGCTCCACGGCGCGATGCTGTCGTCCGGGGTGAGGTGGATCACCTCGCAGCCACGCAGACGCAGCAGCTCGGCGGCTACGCTGCCGTAGTAGAAGCCGTCGTCGTCGAACACGACCACGTGGCCACCAGACCGTTGAACGTCCGGCAGGCGGCCATCCATCAGGTCGTCGGGGGTGAACACGCGTGGGTTGTCGACGAAGCCGGGAATGGCGAAGCCGTTGCTGCGGCCGTAGCCGTCGCGTCGCCAGTGGCAGCCGGTGGCCAGCACGACGTGTTCGGCACCGAAGTCGAGCACGTCCTGCGCGGTCAACACCGAATCGAGATAGACGGCTATGTTCGTGAGCTTGTTGATCTGGCCCACGCGCCAGTCGCGCACGCGCGCCCATTCGGCCAGGCCCGGCAGGTGCGCCTCGCGGGTGACGCGGCCGCCGAGCTCCTTGCGTGCTTCGGCCAGGCTCACTTCGTAACCGCGCTGGCCGAGCGCGCGGGCAGCCTCCAGTCCGGCCGGTCCGGCACCGACCACCAGCACGCGACTGGCCGAGCGCTTCGGCGCGATGCGTTCCGGGTGCCAGTCCTTGCGCCACTCCTCGCCCATCGTCGGGTTCTGCGTGCACCGGATCGGCGAGATGGTCATGTCGCCGGAGACGCAAATGTTGCAGCCGATGCATTCGCGGATGTCGTCGACGCGGCCTTCCTCGATCTTGCGCGGCAGGAACGGGTCGGCGATCGACGGACGCGCGCAGCCGATCATGTCCAGTACGCCGCGCTTGAGCTGCGACACCATGGTGTCCGGCGAGGTGAAGCGGCCCACCCCGACCACCGGCTTGCTGGTGGTCTGCTTGACGAAGTCGATGAACGGCTCCTGCGCGCCCTCGCCGGCGAAGCGCGAGGGCACCGAATCGTTGTACCAGGCGGCCACGTTCACGTCCCACAGGTCGGGCAGTTCGGCCAGCATGCCGACGATCTCCTTCGCCTCGGCCAGTTCCACGCCGCCGGGCCCGAGCAATTCCTCGGTGGCGAAGCGCAGTGCCACCGCGCAGCTGTCGCCGACCGCGTCCTTGGTGTCCTGCAGCACCTCGCGCAGCAGTCGCACGCGGTTCTCCAGCGAGCCGCCGTACTCGTCGCTGCGCTGGTTGCGCCGGCGTTGCAGGAAGTGCATCGCCAGCGACAGGTCGTGCGCGGCGTAGACGTAGATGATGTCCATGCCCGCGCGCTTGCCGCGGATCGCCGCCTCGCGGTGCCAGCGTCGGTACTCGCGGATGTCGTGCAGGGTCATCGCTCGCGCCTGCGACGGGTAGCCGTACTTGCTCGGCTGGTGCGACGGCGCCAGCAGCACCTCGCGCGAATACAGGTTCGACGCGGCGGGGCCGTTGTGGGTCAGCTCCAATGCGACCAGTGCGCCGTGCGCGTGCACCTTGTCGCACATCAGCGCCAGCGCGGGGATGTCACGGTCGTCCCACAACCGCGCCTCGACGTAGGGCGTGAGGTCGCCGCTGGGATGGATCTCGCATTCCTCGGTGGAGACCACCGCCCAGCCGCCCTCGGCCTTGATCTCGCGCATGGCTGCATGCGCCAGCGGCATCGCGTGGCCCATGCCGTTGCAATGCGGCACCTGGAAGAAGCGATTCTTCGCGGTGACCGGGCCGATCTTGAGCGGGGTGAACAGGATGTCGTAGCGCGGATCTCTCATTCCGGCATGGCCTCGATGGGCGGCGTGTTCCTGCGGCGCAGGCGCATGAATGCATACAGCGGCAGGCCCGCCGCGATCAGACCGAGCGCGTACACGAACGGCTCGCCGCCGATGCCGACGAAGGCGAAGATCACGTAGCCGGCGGCCACGGTGGCAACCAGCAGCACGTGGCGCCCGCTGCAGCCGGCCGTACCGCGCCGCCACAACACTGCCAGCGCCAGCGCGCAGCACAGGTACAACGGCAGGTTGGCTGCGGTCACCACGCGGGTGAGGAAGGTGAATGCTGCCACCAGCGAGCGGCTGTAGCTCATCCACACCATGACCGAGGCCAACGCGGCGGTGATCACCAGCGCGATGGCCGGAGTGCCATGACGGTTGTTGCGCGCGAACAGCGGCGGCAGCACGCCGTTGTCGGCCATGGTGCGAGTCAGTTGACCGGCCAGCAGGGTCCAGCCGTTGAGCGCACCCAGTCCGCTGATCACCACGAACAAGGCCAGCCAGCGACCGAAGCCGGCACGCCCGAAGGTGTCCATCAGCAGGGCGAACGGTGCGCTGGCGTTGGCCAGCACGTCTTGCCGGAGCAGCAGCAAGGGCACGGTGGAGACGACGATGTAGATCACCGCGACCAGTACCGTGCCGGCCATCGTGGCACGCGGGATGGTACGGCCAGGGTCGTTCACCCGCGTCGCCGGAATGCTGGCCGACTCGATGCCGAGCATCGCGAACAGCGCGATGGTGGAGGCGGCCATCACACCGCCCAGGGTCACTGGCGTGGTCGGCGGGTGCGCCACGTAGCTGGCCGGCGAGGTCAGCAGCACCCAGCTGCCGAGCACGCCGATGGCCAGCATGGGCAGCAACTTCAGCGCACTCGTCACGATCTGCACCGACCCGCCGGCACGCACGCCGAACAGGTTGACCAGCACGAAGAGCCAGAGCAGGCCGAGCGCGAACCAGACCGGTGGAATGACGGCCAGTTCGGGCATCACGACCGTGATATAGCCGACCACGCCGGTAGCCAGCGCCGCGTTGGTCAGCCACAACGAAACCCAGTACGCCCACATCGCCATGTAGGCGGGCAGTTCGCCGAGCGTGCTGCGGATGTAACCGTAGGGTCCGTCGGCGCCGGGCAGGGCGGAGGAAAGATGCGCGAACACCCGCGCCAGGGTGAGGCAGCCGAACAGGGTGATACCCCAGCCGATCAACGCGTTGAAACCGTAGGGCGCCAACGAGGAGGGCAGCACGAAGATGCCCATGCCGATGACGTTGCCCACGACCAGTGCGGTGCAGGTCCAGAAGCCGATCTTGTTGCTGTCGCGCATGCCGGCTTCCGCTTGGATGGTCAGTTGAGAATGCTCATGCGGGTTCGCCGGCGGGGCCGGCATAGGCCTCGCGCAGCAGGTTCTGGAAGTGCCAGACACCGCTCTCGCGCTTCGGGTTCAGCCGGCCGGGGACATAGAACCCGGACGCCAGTCCCTTCTGCACCGCTTCGCAGATCGCGATGTCCTCGTTCTGCACTTCGTCGCTGAAGGCCTGGTCCGCGGCGATGCGCGCCTGCGCGGCCACGTCCTGCGCATAGTAGTAATCGAACACGATGCGGCAGCGGTTCGGCCCCAGCGGCAGGATGCGGTTGGTCTGCAGACGCCCGGGCATGATGTTGAGCATCACGTTGGGGTAGATGAAGTAGTAGTACGCCTGGCCATCGCCGTAGAGCTCGCTGCTGTCGCGCAGCGGCGAGGATTGCAGCGAGTGCCACGCGGACAGCTCGGTGTCGTAGGCGCGGTAGTCGAGCACCCTGGACAGGCCCGGATGCACGTGTGGCAGGTGATAGCCTTCGAGGTAATTGTCGACGTAGACCTTCCAGTTGCAGTCGATGTCGTAGTTGTCGCTGCGCAGGTAGCGCAGCGTCGACAGGTCGATCGGCGCGATGCGCTCGGCGATGCCGGCATAGACCTCGTCGAACGGCGGCACATCCTGCTCCAGCGCAACGAACACCAGGCCCTGCCATTCGTGCACGCGCAGCGGCGGCAGATGGATGTCATCGACCCGGAAATCGCACGCATCCTGCATTTCCGGCGCGCTTCGCAGCTGGCCTTCGAGGGTATAGGTCCAACCGTGGTATTTGCAGTGCAAGGCGCGTGCACCCTTGCCGTTGCACAGCGCCAGCGGCCCGGCGCGGTGGCGACAGACGTTGGGGAAGGCGCGCAGCACGCTGTCCGGTCCGCGGACCAGCAGGATGGGCACCCCGGCGATCTGCTCGACGACATGATCGCCTGGCTCGGCCAGCTGCTCGCGGTAGGCCACCAGCTGCCAGCTGCGCGCGAACACCGCACGCTGTTCCATCGCCAGCATCGCATCGCCCGCGTAATAGCGAGCGGGCAGCGCGTGCGCGCGGTTGAGTTCCTCGACCATGATGTCGGTGTGCATGAGCAGATTCAGTCCCCGGATGGATGGGCACGACGAGCAGATGCCTTGCGGAGCTTCCCTGTTCCGCATGTCGTCGCGTGCCCGCCGCAGTGTTGCCCGATCCAGCCTATCGCCTCCGCCGAACCGAGGGCAACCGATTCCGTTTGCCATGGGGCGGGATGCCGAGGCCTGATGTATGTTTGCCAGCACGACTATCTACCGGTCGGATTCAGTTGTAGATTGCGGCGATACCCGCAAGGAGTTGCTGCCGCCCATGCAACGCGCTGTGCACTGCCTATGTCGCCAGAGACTCGACCCGCACGGGCAGAGCGCATTGTCACTGCGAGGTCGGCGATGACGGGTATGTCAGCGACCGGTACGCTGGAGCAGGCGTTGACCCACGCGGCACGCCTGCTGGAGCGGGATCCGGCGCTGGCCGTCGAACAACTCGACGAGATTCTGCAGGTGGCCGAGGGTCATCCGGCCGCGCTGCAATTGCTGGCCGCCGCGCGCTCGTTGCAGGGAGACGCGCAGGGCGCGCTCGACATCCTCATTCCTCTGACGCAGGCCCAGCCGAACTGGGCCATGATCCATTTCGATCTGGCGCTGGCCCTTGGCCATCGCGGGCGCGGGCAGGAAGCGATCCAGGCGTTGCGCCGTGCGGTGGCGCTGAAGCCCGATCTGCCGCAAGCCTGGCGCGCGCTTGGCGATCATCTGATGGCGGCCGGTGAGCAGGATGCCGCGGATGCGGCGTACGCCAGCCATGTGCGTTACTCCACGCACGACCCGCGCCTGCTGGCTGCCGCCGTCGCCCTGGTCGAGAACCGCATCCCCGAGGCCGAGGCCTTGTTGCGCGAGCACCTGAAGCAGGCGCCGACCGACGTGGCGGCGATCCGCATGTTTGCCGAGGTCGCCGCCCGGCTGGGTCGCAACGAGGATGCACTGAACTTGCTCGAGCGCTGCCTGGAACTGGCCCCCAGTTTCCAGGCAGCGCGGCAGAACTACGCGCTGGTCCTGCATCGCAGCAACCGGCCGGAACAGGCGCTAATCCAGATCGAGCATCTGCTGGCGGCCGATCCCGGCCATCTCGGAAACCGCAATCTCAAGGCGGTAGTGCTATGCCGGATCGGTGACTACGAGCCCGCCATCCGCATCTATGCCGACTTGCTGGAACACTACCCGCGCAATGCGAAAGTGTGGGTGAGCTATGGGCATGCACTGAAAACCGCCGGGCACACCGACCGCGCCATCGCTGCCTATCGCAACAGCTTGCAGCTCGAACCGTCCTTCGGCGAAGTGTGGTGGAGCCTGGCCAATCTGAAGACCTTCCGCTTCAGCGCCGACGAACTGGCCGCGATGCGCCGACAGCTGGCGCGCGCGGATCTCGCCGAGGCGGTTCTCACTGAGGACGATCGCCTGCACCTGGAGTTTGCCGTCGGCAAGGCGCTGGAAGACGCCGGCGAATACGAGCCATCGTTCCGGCACTACGCGCAGGGCAATGCGATCCGCCGTGCACAACTGCACTACAGCGCCGACGATACCCACGCGCGGGGGCAGTACCTCCGCGAGCACTACACGCACGATTTCTTCGCCGCGCGTGTTGGCGCCGGCAGCGCGGCGCGTGACCCGATCTTCATCGTCGGACTGCCGCGGGCCGGCTCCACCCTGATCGAGCAGATCCTGTCCAGCCACAGCCAGGTCGAAGGCACGATGGAGCTGCCCGAGGTCACTTCGATCTCGCGTCTGCTGCGCATGCAGGGCGACGCCGACGGCGTGATGCCCTACCACGGCGCACTGGCGGCACTCGATGCCGATGCCCTGCGCGCGCTCGGCGAGCGCTACCTCGCGCACACCAGGATCCAGCGCAAGACGTCGGCGCCGCTGTTCATCGACAAGATGCCGAACAACTTCATGCATATCGGCCTGATCCACCTGATGCTGCCGAATGCAAAGATCATCGATGCGCGCCGGCACCCGCTGGCCTGCTGCTTCTCGGCTTTCAAGCAGCACTTCGCGCGTGGGCAGAACTTCAGTTACGGTCTTGAGGATGTAGGCCGTTACTACCGCGACTACGTCGCGTTGATGGCGCATTTCGATGCCGTGCTGCCCGGGCGCATTCATCGCGTCGTGTATGAGCGCATGGTGGACGACACCGAGGGGGAAGTGCGTCGTCTGCTCGAGTATTGTGGCCTGCCGTTCGAGGAGTCGTGCCTGCGGTTCTTCCAGAATCCGCGCCCGGTACGCACGGCCAGTTCGGAACAGGTGCGTCAGCCGATCTACCGCGAGGGAGTGGATCACTGGCGTCACTACGCACCGTGGTTGGGGCCTCTGGCATCGGCACTGGGACCGGTGCTGGAGAAATATCCGGATGTGCCGGCATTGGAGTAATGGCTGAATCCGATGGACTGTCGTGGACTTGCGAGGGGAGAGCTTATGCACACGAGTAGATTCAAACAGATCACGGGGGCGCAACGGGTCAGGTTGGCCAGGTTGCCGCTTGCGGCGGCGATCTGTCTGGCCATGGCCGCGCCGGCCTTGGCGCAGGACGCGGGGCAGGCGGGGGCCTCGACCGCGACACCGACAACAAAAGCGAAGACCACGACGCTGAGCGTGGTGAACGTGACCGCGCAGAAACGTACCGAGAATCTGCAGAAGGTACCGATCAGCATCAACGTGCTGGAGACGGACCAGCTCGAGGCGCTGCACGTGCAGAATTTCAACGACTATGTGAAGTATCTGCCCAGCGTCACCTTCCAGCAGGGCGGCGGCGGCATCGCCACCGGCCCCGGCTTCGCCACCATCTACATGCGAGGTGTGGCCAGCGGCGGCAACACCAACCATTCCGGATCACAGCCAAGCGTCGGCGTATACCTCGACGACCAGCCGGTCACCACGATCCAGGGCCCGCTCGACATCCACATGTACGACATCGCCCGCATCGAGGTGCTGGCCGGACCGCAGGGCACGCTGTATGGCGCGAGCGCCGAAGCAGGTGCCCTGCGCATCATCACCAACAAGCCCGATGCCAGCGGCTTTGCGGCGAATTACGCGCTCGGCGTCGACAAGGTGGCGCACGGCGGCATCGGCTATACCGCCGAAGGCATGCTCAATATCCCGATCAGCAAGAGTGCGGCGGTACGCATCGTCGGCTGGCGCGAGCACGATGCGGGCTACATCGACAACAAGGCAGGCTCGCGCACGTTCCCGGTCTCCGGCATCACCGTCAGCAATGCGGACAATTGCACGCCAGGCGCGACGCTGGAGTGCTTCGGACACGCGAGGAAACACTACAACGACGCCAATACCAACGGTGCCCGCGCCGCGCTGAAAGTCGATCTCAACGACAGCTGGTCGATCAGCCCGACCTTGATGGGGCAACAGACGATCTCGCACGGCACTTTCGCCAGCGATCCGTCCGTCGGCGATCTGGCGGTGACCCACTTCTACCCTGAGCGCGTCGATGACCGCTGGTGGCAGGGCGCGTTGACCGTGCAGGGCAAGATCGGCAACTTCGATCTGACCTACGCCTATGCGCATCTCAAGCGCAACCAGGAAGAGTCCACCGACTACAACGACTACTCGTTCTGGTACGACACGCTGCTCTCGTACGGCGCGTATATCAACGACAACAGCGGCGCCCTGATCAATCCGTCCGAGTTCATCACCGACCGCGATCACTACACCAATAGCAGCCACGAACTGCGCATCGCCTCACCGAGCGACGATCGCCTGCGGCTGGTTGCTGGCGCGTTCTGGCAGAAGCAGAAGCACGACATCATGCAGGACTACCAGATCAACAACCTGGCTTCCTCGTTGTCGGTCCCCGGCTGGCCAAACACGATCTGGCTGACCCGGCAGATGCGCTACGATCATGACAAGTCGGTGTTCGGGGAATTGTCCTATGACATCATTCCCGACGTGCTCACCGGCACGGTTGGCGAGCGCTATTTCAGTACCAGCAACCAGCTGTACGGCTATTACGGCTTCAGCAAGGGCTTTTCGCCCAATTCAAGTTATGGCGAGGCGGGCTGCGTTTCGCCTGAGCAATTCGGCGGTGCTCCGTGCACGGACTTCAACAAGCGCGTGAAGGAAACCGGTTCGCTCAGCAAGGTCAATCTGACCTGGAACATCACGCCCACCAAGATGATCTACGCCACCCGCTCCGAGGGGTTTCGTCCTGGTGGCATCAACCGCGCTGGCCAGATACCGCCCTATCAGGCGGATTTTCTGACCAACCTCGAGCTGGGCTGGAAAACTTCCTGGTTCGACAATCGGCTGTCGTTCAATGGTGCCGTGTTCCGCGAGACCTGGAATCACTTCCAGTTCAACATCCTGGGCCCCAATGGCCTGACCATCATCCAGAACGCCAATTCGGCCCGCATCAACGGACTCGAGTCGCAGCTGAACTGGCAGGCAACCTATAACCTGAATCTCAGTGCGGGCGTCGCGTTCTACGATGCCAAGCTGACCGCGAACTACTGCGGATTCGTCGATGCTGCCGGCAACCCGGTCACGTATTGCCCTGCCGGCACGGTCAACCCGCAGACAGGCGACGTCGTCACCGGGCCGCAGGCCCCGAAGGGTACCCAGATGCCGATCACGCCTCGCTTCAAGGGCAACCTGATCGCGCGTTACACCTTCAGCCTGGGTGGCAACGATGCCTTCGTCCAGGCTGCGCTCGTGCATGTGGGAGCACGCACGACCGACCTGCGGCTGGTCGAGCGCAACCTGCTCGGCAATCTCCCTGCCTACAATTCCGCCGATCTCTCTGCGGGTATCCAGAAGAACAGCTGGTCGGTGAACGTCTACATCGACAACGTGTTCGACAAGCGGGCGGCGCTGTACAAGTTCACCGAGTGCGGCGTGACGATTTGCGGTGCGCACAATGTTGTTCCGCAGTATCCGAATGGGCAGGTCTATACCGGCTTCAGCCAGCCGCGCACGTTCGGTATCCGCTTCAAGCAGGACTTCTAGGCGGGAGATGCCTGACTGTCTGGAATGAAAGGCCCCGGTGCGAACCGGGGCCTTTCGTTTTCCGGGATAGCGACAGCGGCTGAGTGCAGCATGCTCGTCCGGCTGTCCGTGGATTGTCCGCGGACACCCGATTCTCTCACCTGGTGAATTTCAAGTTATTGAAATAGCAGGAATCATCGGATCATTTCGGGGTGGCACGCGGATTGCAGAGATCGTCGTGCAACCGCGCTGTCCGCGGTCAGGAACGACATGATGATTCGCGACACTTCCGCGCAAGACCGCATGGTCGAAGTCAAACCTAACCGCAAGCGCCAGCTGATCCTGATCGGCGGCGGCGTACTCGTGCTCGGCCTGCTGGTGTGGCTGGCGCCGGGCATCGGTCGGCTGTTCTCTGCATCCGCATCGGTCAGCAGTTCACGGCTGGCCTTTGCCACCGTCGAGCGCGGCCAGTTCGTGCGCGACATCGCCGCCGAGGGCAAGGTGGTCGCTGCCGTCAGCCCGACGATGTATGCCACCTACGGTGGCGCGGTGACGCTGCAGGTGCATGCGGGCGACACGGTGAAGAAGGGCCAGGTGCTGGCGATCGTCGACAGCCCGGAGCTGCGCAACAAGCTGGCGCAGGAGCAGTCCAAGGGTGATGCGATGCAGGTCGACTATCTGCAGGCGCAGGTGGATGCACGCAGCAAGCGCAGCGAACTGCAGAAAGCTCTGGACAACGCGCAGATCGACGAGAAGAGCGCCGAGACCAACCTCGATCGCGAACAGAAGGCCAGCGCCGCTGGCGCCGCTACCGGGGTGGAAGTGGATCAGGCCAAGGACGTGCTGGAGAAGGCGCGCATCACGCTGGCGCACGCCAAAGCCGACCTCGGCATCAGCGGCGACAGTCTGAAATTCAACATCCAGGCCAAGAAGCTCGCCCACGAGAATCAGATGCTGGTGGTGCAGGACCTGCAGCGCCAGGTCGACGACCTCAACGTGAAATCGCCGGTGGATGGCCAGGTCGGCCAGCTGTTCATCGCCGAGCGCGCCACCGTGGCGAAGGACGCGCAGTTGCTCAGCGTGATCGACCTGTCGGCGCTGCAGGTGGAGATGCAGGTGCCGGAAAGTTTCGCGCGTGATCTGGGCATCGGCATGTCCGGCGAGATCAGCGGCAACGGACATGTCTGGAAGGGCCTGGTCAGTGCGATCTCGCCGGAAGTGGTGAATGGCCAGGTGTCCGCACGTCTTCGCTTCGACGGCGAGACGCCGAAGCAGCTGCGGCAGAACCAGCGCCTGTCGGTACGCGTGCTGCTCGACAAGCGCGACAACGTGCTGACCGTGCAGCGCGGCTCGTTCGTCGACGAATCCGGCGGCAGCTATGCCTACGTAGTGCGCGACGGCATCGCCACCAAGACCCCGATCCGCGCCGGTGCCTCGAGCATCGACAAGGTGGAGATCCTCGATGGCCTGAAGGAAGGCGACCGCATCGTGATCTCCGGTACCGACAGCTTCAAGGGCGCGGCGACCGTCGCGATCAGCAACTGACCATATCTACTCCCTCCCCTGCGAGCAGGGGAGGGCCGGGGAGGGGTAAGGCTCTTGCTCTGAGAGTCAGAAGCCTCACCCCCTCCCAGCCTCCCCCTGCATGCAGGGGGAGGAGCCAAAGTACCAAGACGACGACCACCACCGAGGAACAACCATGCTGAAGATGACCCACCTGTCCAAGGTCTACCGCACCGAAGTGGTGGAGACCTATGCGTTGCGCGATTTCAACATCGACGTGAAAGAAGGCGAGTTCGTCGCCGTCACCGGTCCATCCG
>DAHUXL010000149.1 GCA_027307195.1 Rhodanobacter sp.
TGCCGGGTCCACGCGTACGAATCCAGCGAGGTATGCGTGTCCGGCTGGAACAGCAGGGTGAAGTGATGCTTGCCGGCCATGAAGCTGTCGAACGGCGTCGCCAGCAACGCGCCGGAAGGATAGGTGGTGCCGTCGACCGTCCATGGCGAACGGATCCGCACCAGCAGCCATTCGCGATGGGCATCGGCGTCCGCGTCGGTCGGCACGTCGAGCCGGGTCAGCTTGTCGCCGCTGCGCTGGTACAGCTCGCTGTGGAAGAAATCCTTGGCGACGGACACGAAGTCGCGTTCATAGCCCGGTGTGCGGTCGTGATACGCGCTGATCGCAAGGTCGGTCGGTTTGCCATCGTACACGGTGATGGCGGCAGACAGCGGTGTGCCGCGCTTCCATTGCTTGACGATGCGCGGGTAGCTCGATTCAGTCATCGAGCCCGGGCCGAAGTCGGTGCCGACGTAGAGGGTGTTCTCGTCGATCCAGCCGACCTGGCTCTTTGCCACCGGCAGGTCGAAGCCGTCTTTCACGAAGGCCTTGTGCGGAATGCTGAATTCGCGCACCGCGATCGCGTCGCCGCCGTCTGGCGACAGCGAGATCAGGCAGCGCTCGAATGCCGGTTTCAGGCACTGCACGCCTTTGAACACCCAGCGCTTGCCTTCGGCCTTGTTCAGCGCGTCGATGTCCAGCAGCACGTCCCACTTCGGTTCGGCCTTGCGGTACTCGGCCAGGGTGGTACGCCGCCACACGCCGCGTGGATGTGCCTGGTCGCGCCAGAAGTTGTACAGCTCGTCGCCCATCCGGTTGATGTAGGGAATGCGCGCGTCCGAATCGAGCACTTCGAGGATGTTGTCGCGGGTCTTGATGAACTCGGCGTTGTCGACGAACTGCTTCGTCGTCACCGCGTTCTCATGCTTCACCCAGTCCATCGAGCGGGTGCCGCGGATGTCCTCCAGCCACAGGAACGGATCGTCGGTCGACTTGGAATCCGTGGGTCCAGTAGCAGGTTTGTTGTCGCGGGCGTTGACGTTGTTCATGCCCGTCAGTGTGACGCCAAGTGCCAGCATCAGCCAGACCGATTTCATCGTGTGCCCCTCGTGTGCGAATGGATTGGCAGGCATGACCCACCGTCGGTCGAGCGTACCTGCGCGACGATACGGACGCCCGTGACTAAAGTAAGGACGAGCCGATCGGCGCAGCCATGAAACAAGAATCCCGCCGAGCCGGCGGGATTTTTGCTGGAGTGGAACGGGCGGCTTACAGCAACGGAATCAGCAGCAGCGCCACGATGTTGATGATCTTGATCAGAGGGTTCACTGCCGGGCCGGCGGTGTCCTTGTATGGATCACCGACAGTGTCGCCGGTGACCGCGGCCTTGTGTGCCTCGGAACCCTTGCCGCCGTGATGACCGTCCTCGATGTACTTCTTCGCGTTGTCCCACGCACCGCCGCCGGTGGTCATCGAGATCGCCACGAACAGGCCGGTGACGATGGTGCCGATCAGCACGCCACCGAGCGCCTGCGCGCCGGCGACGGACGAACCGGAGAGCCACTTGAAGCCGAACGCAACCACCACCGGCACCAGTACCGGCAGCAGCGAGGGCACGATCATTTCCTTGATGGCGGACTTGGTCAGCATGTCCACTGCCTTGTCGTACTGCGGCTTGCCGGTGCCTTCCATGATGCCGGGGATGTCGCGGAACTGGCGGCGCACTTCCTCGACCACGGCACCTGCCGCGCGACCGACCGCCTCCATCGCCATCGCGCCGAACAGGTACGGGATCAGGCCGCCGATCAGCAGGCCGATGATCACGTAATGGTTCGACAGGTCGAACAGCGTGTCGGTGCCGAAGTGGGTCTTGAGGTTGTGCGTGTAGTCGGCGAACAGCACCAGCGCGGCCAGTGCGGCCGAACCGATCGCATAGCCCTTGGTCACCGCCTTGGTGGTGTTGCCGACTGCGTCGAGCGGATCGGTGACGCCGCGCACTTCCGGCGGCAGGTCGGCCATCTCGGCGATGCCGCCGGCGTTGTCGGTGATCGGGCCGTAGGCATCCAGCGCCACGATCATGCCGGCCATCGACAGCATTGCGGTGGCGGCGATCGCGATGCCGTACAGGCCGCCGAGTGCGAAGGCGCTCCAGATCGCGGCGCAGATCACGATCACCGGCAGCGCGGTGGATTTCATCGAGATGCCCAGGCCCGCGATGATGTTGGTGCCGTGGCCGGTGGTCGATGCGGCGGCGATGTGTTGCACCGGACTGAACTGCGTGCCGGTATAGAACTCGGTGATCCACACGATCAGGCCGGTCAGCACCAGGCCGATCAGCGAACAGTGGAACAGCGCGTGGTTGGAAATCACCAGGCCGTCCCCGGTGGTCAGGCCGTCCGGCAGCAGGTTGCCGGTCACGAACCAGAACGCGACGGCCGAGAGGATCGCCGACACGATCACGCCCTTGTACAACGCGCCCATGATCGAGCCGCCGGCTTTCACTTTCACGAAGAAGGTCGCGATGATCGAGGCGATGATCGACACCGCGCCGATCACCAGCGGATAGAGCACGGCATTGAGGTTGTTGGCAAAGGTGAGGCCGGCCAGCAGCATCGTGGCGATCACGGTCACCGCATAGGTCTCGAACAGGTCGGCCGCCATGCCGGCGCAGTCGCCCACGTTGTCGCCGACGTTGTCGGCGATCACCGCCGGATTGCGCGGATCGTCCTCGGGAATGCCGGCCTCGACCTTGCCTACCAGATCGGCACCGACATCGGCGCCCTTGGTGAAGATGCCGCCGCCCAGACGCGCGAAGATCGAGATCAGCGAACTGCCGAACGCCAGTCCCACCAGCGCATGAAGGGCGGGCTCGCCGCTGATGCCCATGTGATTGAGCACCAGCCAGTAACCGGTGACGCCAAGCAGGGCGAGGCCGACCACCAGCATGCCGGTGATCGCACCGCCACGGAAGGCCACGTCCATCGCCGCGCTGAGGCCGCGTCGCGCGGCTTCGGCGGTGCGCACGTTCGCGCGTACCGACACATTCATGCCGACGTAGCCGGCCGCGCCGGAAAGGACCGCGCCCACCAGGAAACCGATCGCCGTCGGCCAGTTCAGGAAGAAGCCGATCAGCAGCATCAGCACCACGCCAACCATGCCGATGGTGGCGTACTGGCGGTTGAGGTAGGCGCGTGCCCCTTCCTGGATGGCTGCCGCAATCTCTTGCATCCGATCGTTGCCCGGCGATTGCGCCAGGATCCAGCGCGCGGAAAACGCGCCATACAAAATCGCCACTACCGCACACGCCAGAACGATCCAGCCATACTGCTGCAGCATCGGAGCCTCCCCATGATTGTCAGTGGCCGTCCGGAACGGGCGGTCCCGGGGAGTATAGGCAGACCTTGTTGCACAGGCTGTTGTGCGGCGCAGCGCATGGCGTTGCGCCATCCACCAATGAAAAGGGCCATGCACGGATGCATGGCCCTCGACTCATTCACGCTGGCGCGGACTCAATGCAGCGCCATGTCCAGAATGACACCGGTGGCGATCGCGACCAGCAGGTAGTCGTTGTCCGCACGCACCCAGTGATAACCACGCGGTGGCGGACGCAGGCGGTAGTAGCCATAGTTGCGCACGACATAGGTCGGGCCGTAATAGCGATGGCCGCGTTCCCAATGATGGCCGCCGTAATAGCGCGGGCCGCCATCGCGATAGCCGTAGCGACGATGATCGTCGCCGTGCCAACGCCGGTCGTCGTGCCCGCGGTCATGACGGTAATCGCCACGGTCGTTGCGATCACGGTCGTGACCATGGCGGTCGTGACCGCCATGGTCTTGATCGGCCAGCGCGAAGCTGCCGGTAGTGAGCAGGGCACGGGCGATGAGCAGGCGGCTGACGAGTTTCATCATGGTCTCCTCCGTGATCGTCGCGGCCGCAACAGCGCGGCCATCGACTTCGGACGAGGGAATCGTAGGAATGTGCGACTGAACGTAGTCCCATTGTGGACCTGATGATTTCAGCTTTCGCTCAGCAACTGCGGGCTGGCTCACAAATGCAGGGTCTCAGCGCTGGAAGCCGGCCAGCTTCTTCGCCACCGCCATATTCTTCAGCTGCACATAACGTGGCAGGCCATCCTTGCCGTACGGCAGCGGCGCTTCGCCGCGGATCAGCGGCGCGAGATAACGCCGCGCGGCGGCGGTGATGCCGAAGCCGTCGCGGGTGATGAAGTTCTTCGGCATCTTCTTTTCGCGATTGGCGATCTTGGCCAGCGGTGCCGGCTCGACCTTCCAGCGATACGGCACGTCGCTGCTGCGCACGATCACCGGCATCACCGCGTTCATGCCGGCCAGCGCGTAGTCGACCGCGGCCTTGCCGACCGCGAAGGCCTGTTCGGCGTCGACTGCCGATGCGGCGTGTCGGGCGGAGCGCTGCAGATAATCGGGTAGCGCCCAGTGGTATTTGTAACCGAGCTTCTCCTTCACCAGCGCAGCCAGCACCGGCGCCACGCCACCGAGTTGCGCATGGCCGAACGCATCGCGCGTGCCGGCTTCGGCGAGGAACTGACCTGCGGCATTGCGCACGCCTTCGGAGGCGACCACGGTGCACCAGCCCACGCGCTCGACGGTGGCTTTCACCTTGGCCAGGAACGCGCTTTCGTCGAACGTGTTCTCGGGGAACAGGATGATGTGCGGCGGCGCATCCGCGCCTTCGCCAGCGAGCCCGGCGGCAGCGGCGATCCAGCCGGCATGGCGGCCCATCACTTCGAGGATGAACACCTTGGTCGAGGTCTCGGCCATCGAGGCGACGTCGAGGCTCGCCTCCAGCGTGGAGATCGCGGTGTATTTCGCCACCGAGCCGAAGCCGGGGCAGCAGTCGGTGACGGCCAGGTCGTTGTCCACCGTCTTCGGCACGCCGATGCAGCGGATGTCGTAGCCCATTGCCTTGCCCAGCTGCGAGATCTTCAATGCGGTGTCGGCCGAGTCGTTGCCGCCGTTGTAGAGGAACCAGCGGATGTCGTGAGCGCGGAACACGTCGATCAGCCGCGCGTATTCCGCGCGGTTGTCTTCCAGCGACTTCAGCTTGTAGCGGCATGAGCCGAACGCGCCACCGGGCGTATGGCGCAGCGCGGCGATCGCGGCAGCCGATTCCTTCGAGGTATCGATCAACTCCTCGCGCAGCGCACCGAGAATGCCGTTGCGTGCGGCGTACACCTTCAGGCCCCTGGCGCGGGCGGCCTCGATCACGCCGGCGGCCGTGGCGTTGATCACCGCGGTGACGCCGCCGGACTGGGCGTACAGCAGGTTGCCGGTGATGACTGGCGAACGATGGCTCGGGCTCATGATGATCCTCAAATCAGGTGGTGGCGGCTGGTCGCGACCAGCGACAAATCTTTTTGGCAACAGACACTTGGCGACAGGCAACGAAGTGCGCCGTTTGACGGCACCGGGTACAGCCGCTAATTTGACAGCCAATTCTGGGAATCTGGCGGGCTGCTGCAGTGTGCGGCAGCCCGTCAAACTTGTGGAGCATTATGCGACTCGTCCTACTTGGTGCGCCCGGCTCGGGCAAAGGCACGCAGGCTGCC
>DAHUXL010000153.1 GCA_027307195.1 Rhodanobacter sp.
ACGTCCAGCGACTTCTGCTTGCCGGTGTAGAACGGGTGCGAATGGCTGGAGATATCCACCTTGATCAGCGGGTACTCATTGCCGTCTTCCCACTTGATGGTTTCCTTGCTGGACATGGTCGACTTGGTCAGGAACGAGAAGTCGGACGACAGGTCCTGGAACACCACCGGGTTGTAGTTCGGATGGATATCAGGCTTCATGACAGGCTCTAAAGCGGTGGTGAAAAGAGCGGCATTGTAACGAGAAATCGACCGCCACCGCAAGCCGACGCCCATTCAAGCGCTGAAACGCCCTCGTTGCGCCGTCAGCCTTGCGCACCCAGGGCGCGCCGCACCATCGCGGCAAAGCGGACATGATCCACTTCCAGCACGATGTTCGCCTGCGCCGGTCGGCCCAGCCGCGCGGCCCAGTCGACCACGGTGGCACCACGGGTCAGGCGGCCATCCAGCTCCACCGCCACCGCGCGCGTCTCGCTGCGCGTGACGATCGACGGGTCGATCGCCACCGCCATCGCCAGCGCGTCGGCGGCGATCACGCCGCTGCGATCATGCTTGGCGTTGTAGCGGCGCGCCGTGGCGACGATCCGCCCGAAGAAATCCGCGCGCCGGTCGCCGGCTGCCAGCCAGCTGTCAAATTCAGCATCGTCGAAGGCATGCCGCAACGTGGCCTCCCAGTCGACCAGGTCGAACGACGGGAACGCTTCGAACACAACGTGCGCCGCCTCCGGATCGAAGCCGACGTTGAACTCCGCCGGCACCTTGCCGGTGTTGCCGTGGCCGGTCACCGCGCCGCCCATCACCACCAACCGGGCGACCCGCTCGGGCAGCGTGGGATCAATCCGCAGCGCCAGCGCCAGATTGGTCAGCGGCGCCAGCGCCACCAGGGTCAGCTCGCCCGGACGCTCGCGGGTCAACCGCAGCAAGGCCAGCGCAGCCGACTCGGCCGACAGCGGCGCCTGTGGTTCGGGAAAACCGACATCGCCGAAACCGTCCGCGCCATGCACGAATGCCGCGTCCTCATCCGGCACACGCACCAGCGGCGTGGCGCAACCGGCAAATACCGGCGCGCTGCTGCCCATGAGGTCGAGCAAGGTGCGCGCATTGCGCACGGTATGGTCGAGTCCCACGTTGCCGGCGGCGATGCTCAGACCGGCGATGTCGGCATGCGCGTGCGCCATCAGGATCGCCAGCGCATCGTCCACGCCGGGGTCGGTATCAATCAGGAGTTGCGGTTTGCTCATCGGATAGAGGTCGACTTGGTGCAATGGACTAGCTTAGCGGAACCGGCACCGCGGGTAGCCATGCTTCATGCATGCACGAAGCGTGCGGCACCGCCGATCCAGCGCTCGATCAGCCGCTCCGTCTGCCGTGGATGTTCCACCAGCATGTGTTCGCCGACCTGCTGCACGGCCGGCAACAGATGCGCGTCGCGAATCAGGTCGGCGATGCGGAAACTGAGCTGGCCGGTCTGACGGGTGCCGAGAACTTCGCCGGGACCGCGCAACTCCAGATCCTTTTCAGCAATGCGGAAACCGTCATTGGTATCGCGCATCACCTGCAGTCGCTCGCGCGCCAGCTGGCCCAGCGGCGGCTGGTACAGCAGCACGCAATTGGAAGCGAGCGCGCCACGACCGACCCGACCGCGCAGCTGATGCAGCTGCGCCAACCCGAGTCGCTCGCTGTTCTCGATCACCATCAGGCTGGCCCTGGGCACATCCACGCCGACCTCGATCACCGTGGTCGCCACCAGCACCGCCAGCTCGCCGGCCTTGAACGCGTCCATCACCGCCTGCTTTTCCTTCGGCTTCATGCGGCCATGGATCAGGCCGATCCTGAAGCCGGCCAGTGCGGCGGACAGTTCGGCATGCGCCACTTCGGCCGCCTGCGCACGCAACTGCTCGGACTCCTCGATCAGCGTGCACACCCAATACACCTGGCGCCCCTCGGCGCAGGCCGCATGGATGCGCCCGATCACCTCAAGCCGCCGCGCATTCGAGATCGCGATGGTCTGCACGGGCGTACGGCCCGGCGGCAGTTCGTCGATGGATGACACGTCAAGATCGGCATACGCACTCATCGCCAGCGTGCGCGGAATCGGCGTGGCGGTCAGCACCAGCTGGTGCGGCACGAGTTGCCCATCCCGGCCCTTGTCGCGCAAGGCGAGTCGCTGCTGCACGCCGAAGCGGTGCTGCTCGTCGACGATCACCAATCCGAGTCGCGCAAACGTCACACCCTCCTGCATCAACGCATGCGTGCCGATCACGACCGCTGCACCCGCAGCGACCCGCTCCAGCGCCAGCTTGCGTGCCTTGCCGGTCACCTTGCCGGCCAGCCATTCCACCTCGATGCCGAGCGGTTGCAACCAGTGCCGAAAATTGTGCAGATGCTGTTCGGCCAGCAACTCGGTCGGCGCCATCAACGCCACTTGATAGCCCGCTTCGACCGCGGCCAGTGCGGCCAGCGCGGCAACCACCGTCTTGCCGCTGCCGACGTCGCCCTGCACCAGCCGCAGCATCGGCTTGGTCTGCGCCAGATCCTGCGCCACTTCCCCGCTGACGCGCTGCTGTGCCGCGGTCAGCTGGAACGGCAATCCGTTGAGCAATTGCTTGCGCAGACCGCCAGCGCCACCCAGTTTCGGCGCATGCCGGCGGCGCACCGTCGCACGCATGCGTTTCAGGCTCAGGTGCTGGGTCAGCAGCTCCTCGAACGCCAGCCGCTGTTGCGCCGGATGCTGGCCGAGCATGAGCTGACCCAGATGAGCATCCGGCGGTGGCCGATGCACATACAGCAGCGCATCGCGCAACGAGGTGAGGCCATGCGCGGCACACAACTCGGGCGGAATCAGCTCCAGTTGCGCGGCTGGCGGCAACAGCGCCAGTGCCTTGCCGATCACGCCGGCGAGCCGTTTCGGGCCCAGCCCTTCGGTGGTCGGATAGATCGGACTGAGCAGTTCATCGACAGCCGCAATATCGTCACCGCTCAGGCGCTGATACTGGGGGTGCACCATCTCCAGCCCCTGCGTCCCATGCCGCACTTCACCGTAGCAAAGCAGCCGGGTGCCCGGCAGCAGCTGCTCGGCCTGCGCCCGGTTGAAATGAAAAAAACGCAGCAGCAGGGTCTGCTGGCTGACATCGCCGATCGCCACCTTCAACTGCGGGCGATAGCGGAATCCACGCTCGACCGCCTCGACCACGCCTTCGACCTGTGCCCGTTCGCCGATGCGCAAATCGGCGATGGCAGTGACCTGGGTCTTGTCTTCGTAGCGCAGCGGCAGGTGAAACCAGAGATCCTGCACCCGCTCCAGCCCGAGCCGTGCCAGCGCGGCAACCAAAGCCGGGCCGACACCCGGCAGCGCACTGACCGGCGCGATGCCGGGATCAGTGCCTGCGGGGGAAACGGGACGAACGGTGCGGGCGGCCATGACGTGCAAGCCTAACCGAGCACGGTCTCGCATCGTAAGCCGGATGCCGACACCGACTGTCGGTGCAGGCCGCGCGGGAAATCAGCCCATCCTCATTACTGCGGCCCGATTACCGCAGCCCCATCATGACAGCACCATCACCGCGTCGACCTCGACTTGCGCCGCCTTCGGCAGCCCTGAAACCTCGATGGTGGAACGCGCCGGATACGGTGGATGAAAATACTCGGCCATCACCGCATTGACCGCGGCGAAATTCGCCAGGTCGGTGACATAAATGCCGACGCGCACAACCTGCGCCAGCGAACCACCAGCGGCTTGCGCCACGGCAGTGAGGTTGTCGAACACCCGGCGCGTCTGCACCGTGATGTCGCCGTCAACCAGCGCAGCGGTGACCGGATCGAGCGGAATCTGCCCGGAGAAGTACACGGTGTTGCCGGCGCGCACGGCCTGCGAATACGGGCCGATCGCGGCCGGTGCCAGTTCGGTGGTGATGATGCTGCGGGACATGGGAGAACCTCGCGTGATTCAAACCACGAGTGTAAAGCGTAGGGGCGCATGGCGAGCAGCAAAGACGCAACCCCGGAAGGGTGAAGCGCCGACCGCACCGTTCTTCCCGTCTTACAAGGGATACCGATACGCGCCACTGACCACGCCGGTACGGCGCACGCGACGGATCACGTCGGCCAGGTGCTTGCGGTTCTTCACTTCCATCGCGAACAGCAGGGTTGCGGCGGCGGCATCGCGCTCGACGTATTCCACGTTCTCGATGTTCGAGTCGGCTGCAGCGATCGCCGCAGCCACGGTGGCCAGCACACCGGGGCGGTTGATCACCTCGATGCGCAGCTCGGCACGATAGTCGCCCTGCACGTCGCGATCCCATTCGATCGCCACGCAGCGCTCGGGCGACTTGCGCAGCTCGACCACGTTCGGGCATTCCTCGCGATGCACCACGATGCCCTTGCCCGAGGACAGGTAGCCGATGATGTCGTCGCCCGGCAACGGGTGGCAGCAGTTGGCGAAACTGAGCACGCCGCGTTCGGCGCCGGTAATGCGGATCTTCTCGTGCGCATGCGCCGACACCTGCGGCTTGCCGCCGGCCTTCTTGCCGCGCGATGCCAGCAGCTGGCTGGCGACCACGTCGGGCATGCGATTGCCCAGCGCGATGTCGGACAGCAACTCCTCCAGCCGCTTGAGCTTGGATGTTTCCAGGAACCGATCCAGCACGGCCGAAGGAATGCCCTCGAGGCTGCTGCCCTGCGCATCCAGCGCGCGATCGAGCATGCGATGGCCGAAGTCGACCGCATCCTCGTGCTGCAGATGTTTCAGATACTGGCGGATCGCGGCACGCGCCTTGCCGGTGACCACCACCTCCAGCCACGCCGGATTCGGCACTGCCGACGGCGCGGTGATGATTTCCACCAGCTGGCCCGACTCCAGTCGCGTACGCAACGGCAGCAGCTTCTTGTCGACCCGCGCTGCTACCGCATGATCCCCGACATCGGTATGCACGGCATAGGCGAAGTCCAGCGCGGTGGCGTTGCGTGGCAGCGACAGGATGTGGCCGCGCGGGGTGAACAGATAGACCTCGTCGGGGAACAGATCGATCTTGACATTCTCGATGAATTCCGCCGACGACACGGTACTCGCCGAACTGTCCGCCAGCGACGACAGCCACTCGCGCGCACGCGCCTGTGCGCTGTTGGCCGGGCCGCTTTCGGTCTTGTACGCCCAGTGTGCGGCGACGCCGCTTTCGGCCACCGACTCCATCTCGGCGGTGCGGATCTGCACCTCGATCGGTGCGCCGAATGGCCCGAGCAACACGGTATGCAGCGACTGGTAGCCGTTCGCCTTCGGAATCGCGATGAAATCCTTGAAGCGCTTGTCCACCGGCTTGTACAGCGCATGCACCACGCCGAGCGCCATGTAGCAGCTCATCGCGCTGTCGACGACCACGCGGAAGCCGTAGACGTCCATCAGCTGGGCGAAACTCTTGTGATCGCCGCGCATCTTCGAATAGATGCTCCACGGCGATTTGATCCGGCCGACCACGCGGCTCTGCAGGTGATCGGCGCTGAGTCGCGCCGACAGCGCCGCTTCGATCTTGCCCATCGCCTCGCGGCGGTTGCCGATCGCAGCGCGGATGCGCTCGCTGATCACCCGGTAGCGATCCGGGTACAGCGCGCGGAAGCCCAGGTCCTGCAGCTCCGCCTTGAACTTGTTCATGCCCAAGCGCTGCGCGATCGGCGCGAAGATCTCCAGCGTCTCGCGCGCGATGCGGCGGCGCGAGGGCGCATCCTTCGCGCCGAGCGTGCGCATGTTGTGCAGGCGATCGGCCAGCTTGATCAGGATCACGCGCAGATCGCGCGCCATCGCCAGCAGCATTTTGCGGAAGCTCTCCGCATCGGCTTCCTGGCGACTGCCGAAGCGCATCTTGTCCAGCTTGGTGACGCCATCGACCAGCTCGGCCACCACGTCGCCGAACTCGGCAGCGATGTCTTCGCGGCTGAGTTCGGTATCTTCCAGGGTGTCGTGCAGGATTGCCGCGATGATCGTTTCGGCATCCAGCCCCAGTTCGGCCAGGATGCCGGCGACCGCCACCGGATGCGTGATGTATGGCTCGCCGCTCTTGCGTTCCTGCCCGGCGTGCGCCTGCGCGCCGATCAGGAACGCACGCAGGACGCGTTCCACCTGAGCGTCAGCCAAATAAGCAATGCGCTCTTTCAATGCCAGCACATACGGCGGCAGCGCGGACAGGTCGACCGGAGCGGGATGGGTCGCCGCAGTCATCGGTACCGGCGCCAGCTCAGGCGCCCACCTCGCCGCAGGCACAGCGGACGACTGCCGGACGCGCGCAAGCGATCACGCCGGACCAGCCGGTGCAGCCACAGCGCGTTCTACAGCAGCCGTCATCCATCAGTCGTCGCCACCCTTGGACAGGTCGTCATCGACCTCGGCCGCGGCCCACTCCAGCGCTTCGCGCTCGGCGCGCTCGCGCTCGGCCTTGTCGATCTGATCGATCGTGGCCTGATCAATGCGGCGGGCCGCGATTTCGCGCAGCGCCAGCACCGTCGGCTTGTCATGATCGGGATTGACAGCCGGTTCGGCGCCCTTTTCCAGCTGGCGCGCGCGCTTGGTTGCCATCAGCACCAGCTCGAAGCGGTTGTCGACCACCTCGAGGCAGTCTTCCACGGTAATACGTGCCATGCGAAATCCTTAAAGAATAAAATGACTTATATGGTCTGACAGTGTAGCCAGCGGGTGCTTTGCTGGCAATGCGGCCGACGCGTATCATGGCGGGCTGCCCACGAATCGGCACCGGCTGGCGAAAGCGCATCGAAAGCCGTGCACGATATAAAACCAGACAGTACACTTATACCGTCCCCAACACGCGAATCCCCGCACCCATGCCCTCACAGCTTCGCTTTCCCTCATTGAGCCGCTGGTTGCCCGTGCTCGCGATCGCCTTGCTGGCGGGCTGCGCGATTGCCAAGCCGCGCACCGACGATCCGCTGGAGAAGTACAACCGCGGCGCCTACAAATTCAACGACGCGCTGGACAAGGCAGTCATCCGCCCGGTCGCGCTGGGCTACCGCAAGGTGACCACACCACCGCTGCGCCGCTCGTTCAGCGACTTCTTCACCAACATCCGCATGCCGATCACGGTCGCCAACGACCTGCTGCAGGCACGCCCGAAACAGGCGCTGCAGAGCAGTGGCCGCTTTCTGGTCAACCTGACTCTGGGCATCGGCGGTCTCTTCGATCCGGCCAGCCAGCTTGGCCTGCCGCTGGAGGACAACGACTTCGGCATCACCCTGGCGCGCTGGGGCGCACCGGAAGGCGACTACCTGATGCTTCCGTTCTTCGGCCCCAGCACCGCGCGTGATATCTGGCGCCTGCCGGTCGACAGCTACTTCTTCGACCCATTGAGCCTGTACGCAAACAATCATCACTACAACGGTCTGCAGTACCTGCCACAGGCGATGTATCTGGTGACCTTGCGTTCCCGCGGAATCGACGCGGAAGGCTTCCTGCAATCCGCTTATGACCCTTACGTGTTCATCCGCGATGCATATCGGCAGCAGCGGCTGTACGCCATCTACGACGGCAATCCACCCGCCGATCTCATCCAGCAGATGCAGGGTCTGGACGACAAGAACTTCGATCCCGACGAACTGCTGGATCAACAGCACCAATGGGAGAACAAGCATCCGGACAAGGCGACCAAGCAGCCATAGACACGCGGATGTGGATGGAACAAAAAGGGGCCGAACGGCCCCTTTTTGTTGCACCCCGGCCCGTTGACGGATCAGGCGATCAGCGGCTCGACCTCGCATACCTGTGCCAGCACACGCATGCCAGCCGGCATCCCGACGACCTGCAAGGCCTGCTCACGCCGATCGGCTTCGGCCACAACCGCCAGTACGCAGGCGAGACCGGCGCTGTCGCTGTGGCTGACACCAGCCAGATCAAGTCGCCCCATACGGCTCGCCGCCAACGCGGACTGGATCGCCCGCAACGCCATGGCCGCCGTATCGAAGCTCAACACGCCGCTCACGCCCAATGTCCCCGGCATGCTGGTATCCAGCTTGAAGCGGGACTCGACGGCGTGGGTCACTTCGTGTCCTTGTTGTCCTGGGCCATCGTCTCCAGCGCCTTCTCGCCCTGGGTTTCAAGGTTCGTGATCAGCTGCTCCATGCCGACCTTGCGCACTTCCGCGTCCACCTGGTTGCGGTAATTGGTGACATAGGAAATGCCTTCGATGACCACGTCATAGGCCTTCCAGTCGCCGCTGCGGCCCTTGCGGAATGCATAGTCGATCGAGACCAGCTTGCCATCGTCCAGCACCACCTGGGTACGCACCACAGTGCGCTTGTCGTTGAGGTC
>DAHUXL010000159.1 GCA_027307195.1 Rhodanobacter sp.
GCGTCATCGACGGTTACCGCCAGCGCAATTTCCGGGCCGCGCAGGTGCAGTTGCACGCTGCGACCGTTCAGCGCGGCGAGTCGTTGCTGCGTGTCCGGGTCCAGCGACAAGGTGTGGTTGAGCGCGGTTTCCAGCGCGCGGCCGGCGAGCTTGCGCAGCGGCTGTGGCAACCAGGCATTGGGAGTGACGGCATTCATCCGGCGATTGTAGCCGGCGTCGCTGCTAGGCGTCCGTTGCGCCGGCAAAGCCGAGTTGGCGCCAGGCTTCGTACACCGCCACGGCGACCGTGTTCGACAGGTTCAGGCTGCGGCTGTCGGGGCGCATCGGCAGGCGCAGGCGTTGTGCGGCGGGAATTGTTTCCAGCACATCAGCCGGCAGTCCGGCGGTTTCGCAGCCGAACAGCAAGGCGTCGCCATCGGCAAAGCGCGCATCGACGTGGGCGACCCGGCCGCGGGTGGTGAAGGCGAATACGCGCGGCGTGCCGATGGCATCGAGACAGCGGGTCAGATCGTCGTGCACCGCGACGCGGGCATACTCGTGGTAGTCCAGCCCGGCGCGGCGCAACCGGGCATCGTCAAGCTCGAAACCGAGCGGTCGGATCAGGTGCAGCGCGGCGCCGGTATTCGCGCACAGGCGAATCACGTTGCCGGTGTTCGGCGGGATCTCGGGGCGAAACAGGATGACGTGGAGCATCTGACCATTATCGCGTGTCCGGGTCAGGTTTCGCTGAAACTCAACCGCGCGGCAGCGGGCAGACCACGCCATCCGGCGGCAGCGCGCAGCTGTTCGGTGCAGCCAGCAGGATGGTGCCGAGGCGGGTGCTGGCGGCGAACTGCGAGGCGGGTGGTGTCGTGGTCAGCATCGCACCAAAGATCAGGCCGCACACGGCCAGGCAGGCGATGAACAGGCCGCGCAACATCAATGTCTCGAATTTCATGATCATGTCTCCGTATGAAAGGTGAAAGCCCTGTAGCCCAGACAGAGCAAGCCCTGTGCCAAGCTTTTGAATGACCACAAGTGCTTGATTTTCATCGATGCAATCGGCGCTGAAGAAGGTCGATGAGCTGTCCGCGGACAGCTGCGCGCACGCCAGCGGACAGCCGGACACTTCACCGGTCGGGCGCGATCACCCATGCCGCAAGTCATTTGCGACGGGTCGATGGCGCCGTTAGCCTGCGTGGACTCATTCGTGAAACAGGAGGTTCACCGTGGCAAAGAAACCGCTCGCCCTGCTCATCGCCGGCCTGTTGACGCTGACCTTTGGCGCGCCGCTGGCACTGGCTTCCCCCGAGACGGCGACGGCAGTAGCGACCGCAACCACGCAACAGATCCCCGAACTGGCCTACAGCCGCTTCGTGCTGCCGAACGGTATGACCGTGGTGGTGCATGAGGATCACAAGGCACCGGTGGTGGCGGTGAGCATCTGGTACCACGTCGGCTCCTCGTACGAGCCCGCGCACAAGACCGGTTTCGCGCACCTGTTCGAGCACCTGATGTTCCAGGGCTCCGAGAACCACAAGGACGAATTCTTCAAGCCGTTCGAGTTGGCTGGCGCCACCGACCAGAACGGCACCACCTGGCTGGACCGCACCAACTATTTCGAGACCGTGCCGACCACCGCGCTGGACATGGCGCTGTGGATGGAATCCGACCGCATGGGCCATTTGCTCGGCGCGATCGGCCAGGCACAGCTCGACGAGCAGCGCGGCGTGGTACAGAACGAGAAGCGCCAGGACGAGAACCAGCCGTACGGCCGCGCCGGCGAAATGATCCAGGCCGAGGCGTTCCCGGCCAATCACCCGTATCACCACGACACCATCGGCTCGATGGACGACTTGAACGCGGCCTCGCTGGGCGACGTCAAGCAGTGGTTCCGCGATTACTACGGCGCCGCCAATACGGTGGTGGTGCTGTCCGGCGACATCACGCCGGCAGTGGCGAAGGAAAAGATGCTGAAGTACTTCGGCGATATCGCTGCCGGTCCGCGGGTGCCGCGGCCGCAGCCGTGGGTGGCGCCGCGTGACACCTCGACTCACGGCACGATGACCGACAACGTGGCGCAGACGCGGATCTATCGCGAGTGGAACGCGCCGGGCCGCGGCACTACCGACGAAAATCTGCTGGAGATCGCCGCCGCGGTACTGGGCGGCAGCAAGACCTCGCGGCTGTACCAGCGGCTGGTCTACCAGGACAAGCTGGCCGACGACGTTTCCGTCGACGTGGAGCAGCACATGCTGGCCAGCCTGTTCCAGTTGCAGGTCGACGTGAAAAAGGGTGTCGACCCGAAAAAGGTCGATGCCGCGATTGCCGACGAGTGGCAGCGCTTCCTGAAAGACGGCCCGACCGCGGACGAGTTGGCGCGGGTCAAGACCGAAACCCGCGCCTCGTTCGTGCGCGGGCTGGAGAACGTCAACACGCAGGCATCGATCCTGGCCCAGAGCCAGCTTTATCAGGGCGATCCGGGTGCGTACCTGAAGGACTTCAACGAGTTCATGGCAGCCACGCCGGCCAGCGTCAGCGCGGTGGCCAACAAGTGGATCGCCAGGGGCGATTACACCTTGACCGTGGTGCCGGGCAAGGTCGAAGCCATCGATATGGCAACGGCCAGTGGTCGCGCTGCCGCCCCCGGCGCGCCGGCGCCGGTGCTGTCGGCCAAGGGTGATTATCGTGTCGTCAAGAGTGATGTTGACCGCAGCAAGGGTGTGCCCGAGGTCAATACGTTCCCCGATCTCAGCTTCCCAACGTTGCAGCGTGGCAAGCTCGACAACGGCGTCGAGGTGATCCTGGCCGAACGCCACACGGTGCCGGCGGTGCAACTGCAATTGCTGTTCGACGCCGGTTACGCGGCCGATCAGGGCCGCAAGCTGGGTACTTCCAGCTTCACCATGTCGATGCTCGACGAGGGCAGCAAGGATCTGGATTCGGTCGAGATCGCCAAGCGCAAGCAGCGCCTCGGCGCGATCATCGCCACCAGCTGCGGGCTGGACCAGTGCAACGCCTCGTTGAACGCGCTGGACGACCAGCTGAAACCGTCACTGGAGCTGTTCACCGACATCGTGCGCAACCCGGCCTTCCGCGAGGCCGACATCAGCCGGGTGCGTGGACAGTGGCTGGCCGGCATCGCCCAGGAAAAGAGCCAGCCGACCGGCATCGCGCTGCGCACGCTGCCACCGCTGCTGTACGGCAAGGGTCACGCGTATGCGATCCCGTTCACCGGCTCCGGTACGGAGGCGTCGATCAAGTCGCTGACCACTGGCGACATGCGCACGTTCATGGCCGATTTCATCCGTCCGGACAACATGAAGATCCTGGTCGCTGGCGATACCACGCTGGACAAGATCATCCCGTCGTTGAACGCGGCATTCGGCCACTGGAAGGCGCCGGCCAGCAAGCTGCCGGTCAAGAACATCGGCGAGGTCGCCGCACCGAAGCAGGTGCGCGTGTATCTGGTCGATCGCCCGGATGCACAGCAGAGCCTGATCCTCGCCGGCAGCCTGGCGCCGTCGACCGAAGCGCCGAACAATCTGGAGATCCAGACCATGAACGGTGCGTTCGGCGGCACCTTCACCTCGCGTCTCAACATGAACCTGCGCGAGGACAAGCACTGGGCCTACGGTGCCTTCAGCTTCCTCAGCAACGCCAGAGGCCAGCGTCCGTACCTGCTGTACGCGCCGGTGCAGACCGACAAGACCGCGCCGTCGGTGGCCGAGATGCTGAAGGAAGCGAGAGCGGTGATCGGCGACAAGCCGCTGACCGCACAGGAGATCAGCAAAATCAAGGTTGGCGACGTGCGCAGCATGCCGGGCGGTTACCAGACCACCTCGGCGGTGATGGGCGCGCTGCAGGGCATCGCGCTGTACCACCGGCCGGATGACTACGTGCAGACGCTGAAGTCGCGCATCGAGGGGCAGAGCGACGCCTCGGTGGAGGCGGCGGCGAAACAGCTGATCCATCCCGACCAGCTGACCTGGGTGATCGTCGGTGATCTGAAGAAGATCGAAGCGCCGATCCGCGCGCTGAAGCTGGGCGATGTGCAGGTGATCGACGCCGACGGCAAGCCGGTGAAGTAAGTCGACACTGTGGTGTGTTCCGGATCCATTGGGGGACGCGCTGACATCCTCGCGTTAGGATGGGGCCGGGTCGGCGACGGCCCGGTCTGTCTGTCTCATACCTTGTCACCGCTGCGGAGCTAGCCATGCGCAAGACATTGTTGTTGCTCGTCCCCGTTCTGTTGCTGAGCGCCTGCAGTTGGGGCATCACCATGGACGATGCCGCAAAAAACGTGCGTACCGCGTGGAGCGGCGATGTCTCCAGTTGCCGCGAACTGGGCAAGGTCACCGTGTCGGTGATGGATCATGTCGGCCCGGTCGATCGCAACGCCATCACCGTGCGCGACGAACTGGAAGTGCTGGCACGCAACCAGGCGGCGCAGATGCACGCCGACACGATCAAGCCGCTGGCCGAGCCGGCCGACGGGTCGCAGCCGTGGGGTGCCTATCAGTGCGGCGCGCACCAGATTCCATCCACTCACACACCGAACGCGCCGGCCAGCCCGAGTGGCGCACCCGGCAACGCGCAGACCTTCCCGGTGCACTGAGCTGCCGCAATATCGACACGTGCAGGGCGTCCTTCGGGGCGCCCTTTTTTGTGCTGTGTGCGCGGGCTTGCAGCGGCTGGGAGATCGGCATAAACTTCACAAATAGATATTACATAAATATATAAAGTGCGTGACAGCAAATGTCTGAACCCGTGAACAGTTTCCTTCCCACCGAGCAGCGGCTGGCGATCACCTGTCGCCGGCATCCGGCATTTCCGCGTGAGCCGGCGGTGCTGGTGCGGCTGGTCAAGCACATCTACCGGCGCGTGCACGACGACGCCAACGCATCGCTCAAGCGGTGGGGCATCAATCATCCGGAATACAACCTGCTGATGATGCTGTACGGCACCGAGGGGTATACGCTGAATCCCTCGCAGCTGGCCGAGGCGGCGGGCGAGAAAGCGGCCAACATCACGCGGCTGACCAACGGCTTGTGCGACCGCGGACTGATCGAGCGGACGGCCAGCCAGGAGGATCGCCGCAAGATTGCGCTTACCTTGACCCAGACCGGTATCGCGATGATCGAGAGCTTTCTGCCCGATGTCTGCAGCCTGCTGGAGCGCCAGGCCACCGGCCTGCAGCCGCGCGAGATGGCGCAGCTGGAAAAGCTGCTGAAGAAGTTCCTGGATCACCTCGGCCCGGTCTGAAGCATGTCCGCCGTTCCCGCCATCGAATCCGTGCCGTCGCCGTCGCGCTGGCCGTGGCTGGCCGAGTTTCTTGCCGGCGAGCGGCACGCCTGGATCTTCGTGGGCAAGTCGCTGCTGGCGATCTACATCGCCGCGTGGCTGGCGATGTGGCTGCAGCTGGAACAGCCGGCGACCACCATGATCACGGTCGCGATCGTGATGAATCCGCACAGCGGCATGGTGCTGGCAAAGAGCTTCTACCGTGCGATCGGCACGCTGGCCGGCAGCGTGTGCGGGCTGGTGTTGATGGCGTTGTTTCCGCAGCAGCGCGAACTGTTCCTGTTGAGCCTGTCGCTGTGGGTGGCGTTGTGCGCGGGCGGCGCCACGCTGTATCGCAACTTCATGTCGTACGGTTTCGTACTGGCCGGCTATACGGCCGCGATCGTCACGCTGCCGGTGATCAGCCATCCGCTCCATGTGTTCGACACGGCCGTGATGCGCGTGAGCGAGGTGTTGCTCGGCGTCCTGGTGGCCGCCGTGGTCAGCGATCTGGTATGGCCTGAACGGCTGCGCCTGCTGCTGCGACAGAACGCACGCAGGCAGTTCGCGCAGTTCATCGACTTCGTGCGCGACAGCACCGGCGGCAGCATCCCGCGTGCGCAGATGGAACAAGCACATCTCGCCTTCGTGCGCGC
>DAHUXL010000160.1 GCA_027307195.1 Rhodanobacter sp.
CGCCGGGCCAGTTGCAGGACGTCCGGTGCGCCGAAGCGGGTGATCTCGATGGCTTGCATGGTGGTCATGACGGTTTCGCTTGATGAATCAGTAGACAAACACTGGCATCCATGCGCGAGATATCAAGTGTCTGCATCGCACGGCACGGGCAGTTCGACCCGTGCGGGAAGTCAGATTTACCGCACGTCTGATCGCGTATACCTTCACCGAGTCGCGGTCACGGCAATCGGCAACGGCACCACGTCTTCATGGCCAAAGGCTCGCGCATGACGAAATCTGGGATGCGACAGGGCAGGGATGTCCGCTCAATCGCCGCGATCTTCCTGCGCGGGCGCATGGCAACCCTGGTTTTGTTCGCATGGGCATGCGGCATGGGCCCCGTCATGGCGACCACGCAGACACTCGCGACCGGCTGGCGTTTTCGCCTGGTGCCGGGATCGGCCGCCGTGCAGGCCCATCCGGAAGCGGCGGCATGGCGCTCCGCCCACGTGCCGGGCAGTGTGCAGACCGACCTGCTGGCGGCGGGTGCGACCGGCGATCCGTTCGCTCGTGTCAACGAGGCCAGGCTGCAATGGATCGGTCTGGCAGACTGGCAGTATCAGTTGCCGCTGACGGTCGATGCGGCGACGCTGCAGCACGGTCACGTCGATCTGGTCTTCGACGGCCTGGATACGTTCGCCGATGTCTCGCTCAACGGCCGCCAGCTGCTGTCCGCCGACAACATGTTCCGGCGCTGGCGGCTGCCCGTGAAGGATGTGCTGCACGCGGGCAGCAACACGCTGCAGGTCACGCTGCATTCGCCGATCACCCGGCTGCAGCCATGGCTGCTGACACAGCCCTATGCGTTGCCGGGCGAATTCGATTCCGCGTTCGGCGACGAGCCGAAAGGCAGGCAGACCGCCAACTACGTGCGCAAGGCCAATTACCAGTACGGCTGGGACTGGGGTCCGCGCTACGTCACCGAGGGCATCTGGCAGCCGGTGCATCTGGAGAGCTGGGACGATCTGCGTCTGGTGGATTTCCATATCGCCCAGCAGCGCGTCGATGCGGACGCCGCGCAGTTGTTGGCGCAGTTCGATATCCGTGCCGACCACGCCGGCAAGGCCCAGCTGCAGCTGACGTGGTGCGCGCCGGACGGCAGCCGTCGCAGCGCGATGCTGGAGACATCGCTGGAAGCCGGCGACAACCACCTCGATCTGCCCGTGCGTATCGAACACCCGCAACGCTGGTGGCCGGTCGGCTACGGGGCGCCGAACCTGTATCGCTTCCACGCCGATGTCGTTGTTGCCGGCAAGGTGGTTGCCAGCAGCGAGCGCGATACCGGGTTGCGCAGCGTGGAGCTGCGTCGGCAGCGTGACCGCTGGGGCCGCAGCTTCGCCTTCGTGGTCAACGGTGTGCCGATCTTCGCCAAGGGCGCCAACCTGATTCCGTTGGACAGTTTCCCTGAGCGAGTCACCGATGCGCGCATGCAGCAGATCCTGCAGTCCGCGCGCGACGCCAACATGAACATGCTGCGCGTGTGGGGCGGTGGCTACTACCAGAGCGATGCGTTCTACGCGATGGCTGACCAGCTCGGCCTGATGATCTGGCAGGACTTCATGTTCGGCGGCGCAGTTCCTCCGTATGACGATGCGTTCCGCGAGAACACGCGCATTGAAGCGACCGAACAGGTGATGCGCCTGCGCGACCATCCCAGCATCGTGCTGTGGTGCGGCAACAACGAGATGCAGACGGGCTGGGAGTCCTGGCCTGACCGGAAGAAGTTTGCCCAGGCGATCGGGCCGGCCGAACGCGCACGCGTCGAGCACGGCATGCGCACCCTGTTCGGTGAGACCCTGCGCGACGTGGTGCAGCGTTACGCGCCGGACGTTCCGTACTGGGCCAGTTCGCCAAGCACGGATTTCGACGGACCGGCCAACGTGTCGGATGACGGCGACATGCACGTATGGGATGTCTGGGCCGGTTCCGCGCCGATCGAGGACTATCTGAAGACCACGCCGCGCTTCCAGTCCGAGTATGGCCTGCAGTCGTTCCCGGCGCTGGCGACTATCCGGACCTTCGCCACACCGGCCGACCTGTCGCCGGATTCGCCGGTGATGCGCGCGCACCAGAAGTTCGACGGCGGCAATGGCAACCAGCGCCTGCTGTTCTATATCCGCCAGTCCTACGGTGAGCCGAAGGATTTCGCTTCCTTCATCTACCTCAGTCAGGTGATGCAGGCCGAGGGCATCGAGCTGGCCGCCGACCATCTGCGCAGCGCGCGGCCGCAAAGCATGGGCTCGCTGTACTGGCAGCTCAACGATGTGTGGCCCGGCGCATCGTGGTCCGGCATCGACTATTTCGGACGCTGGAAGGCGCTGCAGTTCCACGCGCGCCGCTTCTATGCGCCGCTGCGGGTGGCGCCGATTCGTCGCGAGGGGCGTACCGGCGTGTTCGTGGTTTCCGATCGCACCGTGCCGCTGGACCCGCAGTTGCGTACGCGCGTGATGGACATGGATGGACGGCTGTTGCGCGAGCGCCTCGACAAGGTGCATGTGCCTGCGCTGAGCAGTACCCGCGCCGCCGAGCTGACCGATGTGGCGCTGCTGCAGGGCGCCGATCCGCGTCGCAGCTTCGCCGTGTTCGAGCTGGTCGAGCAGGGCAGGTCGGTATCGCGCCATCTGCTGTACTTCGATCTCGCCCTCACACTTCAGTTGCCGGATCCGGGGGTGCATGCCGAGCTCCACGACAGCGCCCACGGCATCGTGCTGAGCGTGAGTGCGGAGCATCTGGCGCGCGAGGTCTGGGTCGACTTCGGCTCGCTCGATGCGCAGGTTTCCGACAACGCGTTCGACCTGCTGCCCGGCGAGCGTGTAGAACTTCAGGTTACCGGTGCGGCCGACATCGCATCGTTGCGTGATGCACTGCATGTACGCTCGCTGTTCGATGCCACCGTGCGCCAGCGCGCACCGACCACCCCGGAGGCTGCACGGCCATGATCACCTCGCGCCGCTCGTTGCTGAAGTTGATGGTCGGTGCTGCCGGTGGCGCGATGCTGGGACGCGTGCCGATGGCACAGGCTGCGCCGCGCTACATCAGTCATCGCCCGCCGATCGGCCAGCGCAGGTTCGTGAGTCCGGCGGTGGAAGCGCTGATCGCCCGCACCAAGGCGAAGATCGGCGATCCCGAACTGGCGTGGCTGTTCGAGAACTGCTACCCGAACACGCTGGACACCACGGTGCAGCTGGGCAGCCTGCATGGCAAGCCGGATACCTTCATCGTCACCGGTGATATCGATGCGATGTGGTTGCGCGATTCCTCCGCACAGGTGTGGCCATACGTGTCGCTGGCGGCGCACGACGGATCACTGCGCCGGCTGTTTCGCGGCCTGATCCGGCGCCACGCGTTGTGCATCTCGATCGACCCGTACGCCAACGCGTTCCTGCCCGACCCGCAGGCGAAGACACCGCTGTCCTGGGCGCAGCAGGATCTCACCGACATGCATCCGGGCGTGGCCGAGCGCAAATGGGAGATCGATTCGCTGTGCTATCCGATCCGTCTGGCGTATGCCTACTGGCAGGCCACCGGCGACCGCCGGCCGTTCGATGATGACTGGCGCGCCGCGATGCATGCGGTGCTGGCGACCTTCCGCGAACAGCAGCGCAAGCACGGTCCCGGCCCGTACCACTTCCAGCGACCTTCGACCAACCCGACCGATACCCAGTTCCTCGGCGGCTACGGCAAGCCGACCCGTGCCGTCGGGCTGATCCATGCGATGTTCCGGCCCTCGGACGACGCCTGCATCTACCCGCTATCGGTTCCCGGCAACCTGTTCGCGGTGAGCTCGCTGCGACAGCTCGCGGAACTGGCAACGGCGCTGCACGACGACCGCGCCTTCGCCATCGAGTGCAACGCACTGGCCGACGAGGTCGCGCGTGCACTGCAGGAGTTCGGCGTGATGCACGACGAGCACGGCAACGAGTTCTGGGCGTACGAAGTCGATGGTTACGGCAACCAGCTGTTCATGGACGACGCCAACGCACCGGGATTGTCGAGCCTGGCGTACCTTGGTTGCTCCCGCAGCGACGATGCGCGCTACCGGCGCAGTCGCGAGCTGGCCTGGAGCTCGCGCAATTCGTATTTCTTCCGCGGCAGCGCAGCGCAGGGCATCGGCGGTCCGCACGAGGGCTTGCGCATGATCTGGCCGATGTCGATCATCATGCGTGGCTTGACCAGCGACGATGGCGGCGAGATCCGCCAATGCCTGCGCTGGCTGAAGACCACGCACGCCGGCACCGGCTTCATGCACGAGGCCTTCGATCAGGACGATCCGGCACACTTCACCCGCGCGTGGTTCGCCTGGGCCAATACCCTGTTCGGCGAGCTGATCGTGCAACTGGCGGCGCAGCGACCGGAGCTGTTGCGGCGCGCATGAATACCCCGAGCCATCCCGAATACGCAACGGAGAACGCACCATGGTGACACGCAGACGTTTCCTGCAAGGCGCAGCCACACTGAGCCTGCTCGGCAGCCGGCTTGAACCGCTGGCTGCGTTCGCAGCGCCCCGCAGCGGCGATGCGATGTCGCCAGCACCCGAGCCGGATGGCTTCGCGCGGCATGTCGATGTCTTCATCGGCACCGGCGGCCACGGCCACGTCTATCCCGGTGCCTCGCTGCCGTTCGGCATGGTGCAGCTGAGCCCGGATACCAACGACGCGAACTGGGATGCCTGCTCGGGCTATCACCAGGGCGACGGCTCGATCATGGGTTTCTCGCACACGCACCTGAGCGGCACCGGCGCCAGCGACATGCTCGACGTGCTGATGATGCCGGCGCAGGGGCCGGTGCTGCTGCAGCCCGGCGCGCGTGGCTTGCCGGAGCAGAACTACCACTCGCATCACGACGGCGCGGCCGCCGGTGCCGGGCTTTCCGCCGACAGTGAGGCGCAGCCCGGGCCGGGCTACCGTTCGCGCTACGACCAGGAGCAGGCGCAACCCGGCTACTACCAGGTACACCTGAAGGATCACGACATCCTCGCCGAGCTGACCGCGACGCTGCGTGCGGGACTGCACCGCTACACCTTTCATGGCGCGGGCAGCGGCCACCTGCTGGTCGATCTTGCGCACGGTTACCACGACGATGCCGCGGTGCCGTGCAAGGTCAGCGATGCTTCGCTGAAACTGGTCGGCAACGACACCCTGGTCGGCGAACGTCGTGTGCATCAGTGGGCTGGCGGTCGGCACATTTATTTCGCGATGAAGCTGTCGCGTCCCATCACCCACGCCACCTTGTATGTCGAGGATGCGCCGCTGGCCGCTGGTACCGCCGAAGCGCACGGCACGCACCTGAAAGCGGCGCTGCATGTCGATGACATCGCCAGCGCACCGCTGCTGGTCAAGGTCGGCATTTCCGGGGTCGATGTCGCCGGTGCCCTGCGCAATCTCGACGCGGAGATTCCCGGCTGGAATTTCGAACAGGTGCGCCACGCCGCCGCCGCATCATGGGAACGCGAACTCGGCCGTATCCGCATCGACACGGTGTCCGAGGATGTGCGTCGCATCTTCTACACCTCGCTCTACCACACGATGCTGGCGCCGACCCTGTTCAGCGACGTCGACGGTCGCTATCGCGGCATGGACCTGGCGGTGCAGCAGCTGCCGCAGGGCGCCAACAACTACAGCACCTACTCGCTGTGGGACACCTACCGGGCGCAGCACCCGCTGCTCACGCTGTACCAGCCCGATCGCGTGCCGGATCTGGTCAACGGCCTGGTGCGGATGGCCGGCGAAAGTCCCGACGGCCCGCCGGTATGGCCGCTGCAGGGCGTGGAGACCGGCTGCATGATCGGTTATCACTCCGCCGTGGTGGTGGCCGAGGCGCACGCAAAAGGCTTCACCGGCATCGACTACGCCAAGGCGTGGCCGCTGTTCCGCAAGCGTGCGATGGACGACGATTACCGCGGTCTGCCGTACTACCGCAAGCTCGGCTACATCCCCAGCGACAAGGAAGGCGAGGCAGTCAGCAAGACGCTCGAATACGCCTACGACGACTGGGCCGTTGCACAGCTGGCCGACGCTGCCGGCGCGCACGCCGATGCCACCCGTTTGCGGCACCGCTCGCGCAACTACCAGCACGTGTTCGACCGAAAGCTGGGCTTCGTGCGGCCACGCGCGAATGATGGTCGCTGGCTGGAACCGTTCGATCCGCGCGGCATGGGCCACGCCGCGAAATGGCGCGACTTCACCGAGTCGAACGCGTGGCAGGCGAGCTTCCTCAACCAGCACGACCTGTACGAGTACATGAAACTGTTTGGCGGCGAGCGTGCATTCGAGCGCAAGCTGGATGCGCTGTTCAGCACCAGCTCGGCGCTGCCGGCAGACGCGCCGCCGGACATCGCCGGCATGGTCGGCCAGTACGCGCATGGCAACGAGCCCAGCCACCACGTGGCCTACCTGTATGCGTACACAGGTTCGCACCACAAGACGCAGGCGCGCGTTCGCACGCTGCTGGAAACCATGTACGAAGCACAGCCCGACGGACTTGCCGGCAACGAGGACTGCGGTCAGATGAGCGCCTGGTACGTGCTCAGCGCGCTGGGCCTGTACGCGGTCGATCCGGTCAGCGCGAACTACGTGTTCGGCAGTCCGCTGATCGATCGCGCCGAGATCGAGCTGGCCGACCGGCGCAAGCTGATCGTGCTGGCGCCGGACAACGGACCAAGCAGCCCATACATCCAGTCGGTCAGCTGGAACGGCCAGCCGTGGAGCCGCAGCTGGATCAGCCATGCCGAGCTGGCCGCCGGTGGAACCCTGGTGTTCCAGATGGGCAGCACGCCGAATACGGCATTCGGCGCGGCCCCGGCGGACCGGCCGCCGTCGTTCGGCAAGGCCGCCGGTTAGGGCGCCGTGTCGACCAGCACCAGCTCGGCATCCTCGATCGCGGTGATGCGCAGTAGGGACTCGTCGCGGATTGCCGCACCATCGCGTGCGTCGATCCGGGTGCCGTTGATTTCCACCGCGCCGGTGGATGGCACCAGGTACGCGTAGCGACCGCTGTCCAGCGTGTAGTCGATGGTATTGCCGGCCTTGAGCGACGCACCGAGCACGCGCGCGTTGGTGCGCAAGGGCAACGCTTCGGTGTCTTCCTTGAAGCCGCTGGCCAGTGCCACGAACTTGCCCGAACGCTCACCCTTCGGAAACGGCCGTGCGCCCCACGACGGCGGCTGGCCGCTTTCATCGGGAATGATCCAGATCTGGAAGATGCGCGTGGTACCCGGCTCCACGTTGTACTCGGAGTGCGTGATGCCGCTGCCGGCGCTCATGACCTGCACATCGCCGGCCTCGGTGCGGCCTTCGTTGCCGAGGCTGTCGCGGTGGGTGATCGCACCCTCGCGCACGTAGGTGATGATTTCCATGTTCGCGTGCGGGTGCGGCGGAAAGCCGCTCTGCGGCGCGATGGTGTCGTCGTTCCACACGCGCAGCGCACCCCAGCCCATGCGGCCGGGGTCGCTGTAGCTGGCGAACGAGAAATGGTGTTTCGCCTTGAGCCAGCCGTGATCGGCTCCGCCCAGGCTGTCGAAGGGTCTGCGTTCAATCATGGTGGTGGCTTCCGTAATGGTGGGTCGATCTTTTCGGTGCACCACGATAGATCCGATGCGTCCGCGAGCACAGAGGCAACCGCGGAACGGACTGTTGCCGAATTGAGCCATGTGTGCCGGATGAGACGAGAAAAACCGCACGGAAATCTCGGTTCATAAGCGGCGGAAATTGCGCAAATTTCAATGCCGGAATCGCAAGTTAAAACGTTTTCACCGTGCCGGTTGCGCCCGCTGTTGACACCTGCGTACATTCGCCGTTCGCCACTCTTGGGAAGCGCTTGTGCATCGTTTGCTGCCGGTCGCCGTCATCAGTTTTTTGCTGGTCGCCTGCCATCATCATTCGGCCAGCGACAGGAACAGCGGCTATGGCAGTGCTGCGTTTTCGCCCGGCATCGTCGAAGCTGATGTGAGCCAGCACGTGAAGGTGCTGGCCTCCGACGCGTTCGAGGGCCGCGCACCCGGCAGCAAGGGCGAGCAGCGCACCATCGAATATCTGATCCAGCAGTTCCAGCGCATCGGCCTGCAACCGGGCAATCAAGACGGTTGGCTGCAGGTGGTGCCGTACGTGCAGGCCACGTTGCAGCATGCCGATCAGGCGCAACTCGCGATCGACGGCGGCAAAGGCAAGTCCGAGCTGGATTTCGGCAGCGAGATGGTGGTCGGTTCACCGGCGGACGAACCGCATGCCGCGATCAAGGACTCGCCGATTGTCTTCGTCGGCTACGGCGTCGACGCTCCTGATCAGCAATGGAGTGATTACGCCGGCCTCGATCTCAAGGGCAAGACGGTCGTGATCCTGGTCAACGATCCAGGCTGGAGCAGCCAGGATCCGATGCTGTTCAAGGGCCGCGAGCTCACCTGGTACGGCCACTGGACCAGCAAGTTCGAGGCAGCGGCGCGCCATGGTGCCGCGGCAGCCTTCATCGTGCATGATGCGGCGGCAGCCGGTTACCCGTGGAACGTGGTGCAAACCGCTTGGAGCGGTCCGCGCTTCAGTCTGCCGACCAGTGAGGATGCAACGCCACGTCTGCCCATTGCTGGCTGGCTGACTACCGCCTCGGCGAGAAAGCTGTTTGCCGATGCCGGCGCCGATTTCGATGCGCTGAAGAAGAGTGCCGATGTGCATGGATTCAAACCGGTCGAACTGGACGCCAGGGCCAGCATCGCGATCGACAGCGCGATCGTTCGCGGCCAGTCGCACAACGTGATCGGAGAACTGCCCGGCAGCACGCGTCCGTACGAGGCGATCATCTATTCCGCGCACTGGGACCATCTCGGCCAGCACGACCATCAGATCTACCACGGCGCCGTGGATAACGCTTCGGGCGTGGCCGGCATGCTGGAGATCGCCGAGGCGTTCGCGCATCGCCGGCCGAAGCCACAGCGCACGATCCTGTTCATGGCGCTGACGATGGAGGAATCAGGCTTGCTCGGTTCGCGTTATTACGTCGACCACCCGGTAGTACCGCTGGATCTGACCCTGGCCGATCTCGACGTGGACGCGCTGACGGTGATCGGCCCCAGCCGCGATATCGCGGTAATCGGCTATGGCCAGTCGCAGCTGGATGACTATCTTGCCGAGGAGGCACGCACGCAGCGGCGGGCAGTCACGCCGGGCGCGGTGCCGAAGCCGGGTTTCTTCGCGCGCTCCGGTCAATTCAACTTCGCCAGGGCCGGCGTGCCAGTGCTGTATGCGCGTTCAGGCTTTGATCTGCTCGACGGTGGCGTGGCCGCGGGCCGCAAGGCCTATGACGACTACATCGCGAACCGTTACCACCAGCCCGCCGATGCGTTCGATCCGAACTGGGACCTGCGCGGCATGGTGCAGGACTTGCGGGTGCTCTACATGGTTGGCAGCAAACTCGCCAAGGGAAATGCTCCGTTTCCGCAATGGAAGCCCGGCAGCGATTTCAGACGCCCCGGTGCGGAAGCGAAGTGATCCGACAGAGGCGAGGTTCGAACTTCGGCGACGGATTGACGCGCTCATCCAGGGTATTCCTGGCGACGAGTGTTGATGCTGTCCAAGATGCTCTGACCCATGACCTTTGGCCCTTCGACAGAAAGCCCAACGCACATAGGCTGCCAACGGCGAGCCGGCATATGGCTTTTAGTAGAGCTCTGCCAGGGGAGGTTGCCGAGGGCGCGCAGTACAGGACGGTACGTACAGTGTCCAACTGACTTGCAAGCGAGCCGGTTATCGAATGGTCGGCGACATCCGTTCGCCGGCATGGTCACTTGAAAAAAACAGGGAGTTCCATGAAAAGCAGCTGGTACCTCAAGAGCAAATTAACCACGTGGAGTCTGGCCATTGCAGTCGTTATGGGTGCCTATGGCGCGATGGGATCCACCGCCGCTCATGCGCAATCTACAAGCGGCAGGATTTTCGGATCGGCGCCGGCAGGCGAAACGATCACGGCGAGCAGCACAACCGGCGTCCATCGTCATTCCAAGGTAAATGCTATGGGCCGCTACACGATCGGGTCGCTGCCCATGGGCGTTTACACGGTGGCGCTGGAGAAGGAAGGCAACGCTGTCGACAAACGTTCGAACATTCCACTCACCGCAGGCGGAGGCGCCGAAATTGATTTCGCCTGTGCCAACGACCAGTGCGCAGAGTCTGCGAGCAACTAGTCGCGCAGTAGCGCTGCCAACTATGACATGCCCAACGTGAAAAGCGCTGGGCACGTCGCTGTCCGCTTGGCATCGCAAGCGAACGTCACCCCACGTCACCAATCCGTCGGGCGATAGTCCTTCAGGAACTGTCCCCACACATGCTCGCCGGTGTTGATGCCGCTGATGATCGGATCGACGATGCGCGCGGCACCGTCGACAATATCCAGCGGCGGATGGAAGCGTTCCTCCCGCACCTTCTTCGCGGCCAGCTCGGCCGGATCCTCGTCGGTCACCCAGCCGGTGTCGACGCTGTTCATGTGGATGCCGTCGTTGTGGTAATCGGTGGCCGAGGTGCGCGTCATCATGTTGAGCGCCGCCTTGGCCATGTTCGTGTGCGGGTGGCGGGTGGTCTTGAAGCTGCGATAGAACTGGCCTTCCATCGCCGACACGTTGACGATGTGCTTGTCGCGCTCGGGGGTGCGCAGCATCAACGGCTTCAGCCGCGCGTTGATGATGAACGGTGCGATCGCGTTGACCAGCTGCACTTCCAGCAACTCCACCGACGGTACCTCGGCCATCAGCAGTCGCCATGAATTGCGCTGGCGCAAGTCGATCTGCTGCAGGTCCTGGTCGAGCCGTCCTTCGGGGAACAGATGGCTTTGCGCCAGCAGTTCCTCCGGCAGCAGCGGCAGCTGCGACAGTTCGGCGGCGCGGGTCAGGCCTGGCAGGTTGGCCTCGCGACCAGCGAGCAGGCCCGACGAAGCGCCTGCCTCGGGCAGGATGCTCGAGCCGCGCAGTCCTTCGTAGTGGCCGACCAGCTTGCGCACATGTTCCGGCATGTCATGCAGCGCAGCCGTCTCACCTTCCATCATATGTGCGTAGAAGTCCGGCGGCCGGCGCACGGTCTGGCAGGCATTGTTGATGATGAAGTCCAGCCGCGGCCGCGTGGCCACCAGTTCCTGGCAGAACGCTTCCACGCTGGGCGTATGACGCAGGTCGAGCCCATATACCTGCAGCCGATGACCCCATTCGGCGAAGTCCGGCTCTTCGGCATATCGCGCCGCCGAGTCGCGCGGAAAGCGCGTAGTCACGATCAACTCGGCACCGGCGCGCAGCAGCTTCAGGCCGGCCTGGTAGCCGATCTTCACGCGGCCCCCGGTCAGCAACGCAACGCGCCCACGCAGATCGACCAGCTCGGTGCGCTTGGCGTAGTTGAACGCGGCACAAGTCGGGCAAAGCTGGTCGTAGAAGAAATGGATCGTCGAATATTTCTGCTTGCACACATAGCAGTGCTTCGGCTCGATCGACTCGCGCGGCTGCACGGCATCGGCATCAGGGTTGATGTCGTGCGGTTCGAAACCCAGAGGCGCATGCACATTCGGCGTGGTGAACACCGGCCGGCGGCGCAGCTCGCGGATGCCGGTCTGGTTGAGCACTGCATCCTCGGCCTGGATCTTCGCTGCATGCCGTGCCTTCTCGGCTGCCTTGAGCTTGATCCGACGCGCACCGGGATCGGGATGATAGAGCTGCGCTACCGCCTGATGCAGGCGCTGGCGGTCATCCGCCGGCAGCCGGTCCAGCAGCTGCCGGTCGGCCGCCACCGATTCCAGCAGCTCCGCTGCGGCGTGCAGGCGCTCCAGCAGCGCGGTATCCGCATCATCCGGTGGTGGCGTGGTGGCCGTGGTGGTCGTCAAGAGTGTCATCCGTCGTCGAGTGGGGCGGGGCGCAGCAGCGCCCCCATTGCAGGCTGCGCGGTGGGATCGCGCATCGCCAACCGCGTATTTTGCCTGTTCCGGCCACACTTCGGTGAAAACCGGTCATGTGGCTTGGGGTGGCTACCCCCCTATCGCCGCCTTCATTGCAACCACTTGGTGTGCAGATAGTGCCTACCACGGCACACTTCGATGGCATGGCTCATGCAAAAGTGGCAGCGTGGCCATCCAGGCGGGATGGCATGAATATCCAGGCGGATATGGTGCCAGCGGAGTTGCGCGCCATGTCCATCCACAGCGACCAAAGGTTGTCTCGTGAGTTTGCAAGTAGCAGTTGCTGTGAATGTGCAAGGGGCCGTACCGGCCTCATCCGTCGCTGTTTCAATCCCGGTTGTCGACCTCATGCTGGGTAACCTGCCCACCGCGCATCGTGCCCCGCCGATCGGGCGCCGGATCGCCGGGCAGGGCTGCCATGGCACGAGCAAATTTTCCGGCATGGGATGCTCCGCCACGTACCCGCGCACTTCCCGCATCCGCTTCGTCTACTTCCCGACGACCGACGGCAACGATCGCTGGGCCGCGTGTCATCAGCATCTGGTCATGGCCGAAGTGCTGCTTGATCGCGTGCTGGCCGCTCACGCGGCCGGGCTTCGCTCGATGGTTCCCGCGCTCGACCATGCCGCCGAGGCTCGTGCGATGGTGCGACCGCCGCGCGGGCTGTTCCATGTCGCCACGCTGGAGTACCGCCGCTGGTATCACGCAGATGGCACGGCGCGCGCGCAACCACTGACCCAGGAAGCTCTCGCCGCGCAGTTGGTGGCCGCCGATGGCCTGTCGATGGAGGATGCACGGCATCGCGCTGCTCGTCGCTCGCATGCACTGCCGGCGGCGGATCAGGCATGGCTGATCGATCGCCGCCACACCCAGCTGCAGCAGCGTCCGCTCAATCAGGCGGAGTTCCACACCCTGGTCAACGCCATCGACGACGTCTGGCAGAGTTGCGCCGGCACATCGCATGGCGAGCTCGCGAATCGCCAGATCGCGTTGCGCGTCGCGGCGATGCTGGGCAGCCTGCTGGACGAATATGTGGCCTCGCCGTTCAAGGTCGATGCCCTGGCGCAGGCATTCACTGAATGCCATCTCGGTCACTTGCGCCAGACCATCGAAAGTTCGCGCCAGGCCGAATCCACCGCGGGCGTCCTGCTGACCGGCCCCAAGGCATGGTTCGCCGCAAAGGCCACGCGGATGCGGGCCGAACACCAGATCGGTCTGGCCATGTCGCCGACCGTATTCCCCGTACTGAACCTGACCGTGCGCCCCGTGATCGCGGTCGTGGGTGGTCGGCTGCGCACCTTCGTGCACGGCTGGCGCCGCGGTGACTCTAGCGTTGCAGCAGCTGCAACGGCGTTCACCGCGTTCGGTTGAACGCCGCTCACCGGAATCAAACAGCGCTGCGATAGCGTCCAGCCCAAGAGCCGGCGAACCTTCTCCCGAAGCTTTCGATAGCGCGCCGACACGCTGGCGGAGGCGTACCATGCTGCGGTGGAAGCCTGCATCTGCGTGGAGGTGTTCCGTTATGCCCGAGACTCGGCAGGTGTCGGCCGCCCATTCGACGGACGTGCTGTTTATCACGGTCTACGCGCGTCTCAAGGCGATGGCCGCGCGGCAACTGGCCAGCCGCCGCAATGCCACCCTGGACACCACCGAGCTGGTGCACGAGCTGTATCTGCGCATGGGTCAGCGGCAGGCGTTGCAGTTCGAGCACCCGGCCCAGTTTTTCAGCTATGCCGCGCGCGCCATGCGCCACCTGCTGATCAATCGCGCGCGCGATCGTCTGCGCCTTTGCGCTGGCGGCCAATGGATGCGGGTCACGCTCGATGATCGCAATCTGAAACTGGCGCTCGACACCGCCGAGCAGGCACTGGCAATGGACGCCGCGCTGGACGCACTCGAGCAGACCGATGCGCGTGCCGCCCAGGTGGTGGAACTGCGTTTCTTCGCCGGGCTCAGCCTGGAGCAGGTCAGCGAAACGCTCGGACTGGCCCGACGCACCATCGATCGCGACTGGCGCTTCGCTCGCGCGTTCATCAAGGCACGCATGGAATAAAAGGTCGCAATTGGCGCGCAGCCGGGGTTTATCGAAGGCAAGGCATCTCGGGGAGAGTCTGTCGTGGAGTCCACACCGTCATTGCGCGACCTGTTCGAGGAGGCGCTCACGCTGCCTGTGGCGGCGCGCATGCGCCGTCTGACCGAGCGCTGCCCCGATCCACTGCGCCGCGCCGAGGTCGAACGCATGCTGGCCGCCGACGCCATCGAGGGCGAGTTGTTGTCCACCGGCGATGCCATCAACGCCGCGCGCGTCATCGGCGATACCTGTGCCGTCGAAGCGCTGCCGGCCGGCAGTCGCATCGGCCCGTTCGAACTGCTTGAGGTGCTCGGTGAGGGTGGTTCGTCCACCGTGTTCCGCGCCTTTCGCGATGTCGAAGGCGTGCGCCAGGAGGTGGCCATCAAACTGCTGGCGCGCGGCCTGTACACCGACGACGCGCAACGTCAGTTTCGCCGCGAGCGGGAGGCGCTGGCCCGCCTGCGACATCCGGGCATCGCACGCCTGATCGAGGGCGGCATCACCGACAACAACCTTGCCTATATCGCGCTGGAGTTGGTCGATGGTCTGCCGATCACGCGCTATGCGAGCGAGCACGGCCTGGATCTGCGCCAGCGGCTGGTACTGTTCCTGATGGTCTGCCGCGCGGTCGAGACGGCGCACCGTGCGCTGATCGTGCATCGCGACCTGAAGCCCTCCAATGTGCTGGTGACCGTCGACGGTGACGTCAAGCTGCTCGATTTCGGCATCGCCAAACTGCTCGACGAGGATGTGACCGGAGCCATCCGTACCCAGCATCGTGCACTCACGCCAGCCTATGCCGCGCCGGAGCAGTTTGCGCAGGAGCCGGTCACCACGGCCACGGATGTCTACGCACTCGGCATCCTGCTCGACGAGCTGGTCACCGGGCGCCGGCGCGGCGCCGGAGATGCCGGCTCGCCATCGTCGCGCATCACCCCGCCGCCCATCGCCACTGCCTATGGTCCGGAGCAGGCACTGGCATCGGTGGCCTCGATACGGCGCAAGTTGCGCGGCGATCTCGACAACATCGTGCTGAAGGCCACCGCTACCGAGCCGGAACGCCGCTACGCCTCGGCTGGTGCGCTGGCCGAGGACATCGAGCGTCATCTGGACCGCCAGCCGGTGCAGGCGCACCCGCCATCGCGCTGGTATCGCACCAGCAGGTTCATCGACCGCCACCGCGGCGGCGTGGCCACCGCCGCGGTGTTCGTGCTGGCCATCCTGGTCTCCTTGTCGGTCGCCCTCTGGCAGGCTCACGTCGCGCGACAACAGGCTGCCCGCGCCAACATGGTGCGGGCTTTCGTCGAGAGCCTGTTCGCACCGATCCGCTACGGCGTTGCCGCATCGAAACAACCCAGTCTGGACGAACTGCTGACGCGTGGCGTGGCGAAACTCGACGCCTCGCCGCAGATGGACGATGCCGGTCGCGTGGATCTGCTGGCGATGTTCTCGCGCCTGTACGAGAACCTCGGCGATGCCGCGCAATCGCGCAAGCTGGCGAACCAGGCTGTCGCCTTGTCCGAACGGGCGCTGGCACCGTCGGACATCGAGGCGATTCGCGCGCTCACCGCGCGCGGCTACGCCGAGGTGCGCACGGAGGACTATGCAGCCGGTGGCGTCGACCTGCGCCTGGCGCACCAACGCATGCTCGCGCAGGGGATCCACGGCGAAGCGCTGATCGACCTGCTCGGTCCGCTGGGCGCGGTCGAGAGCAGCGAAGGGCACGGCGAAATCGCCCTTGGGCTCGCTCGCGAAGCACTGGCCGAGCGGATCGCCACCTGGGGGGCGGACGATCCGCGGGTCGGCATCGGCTACAACGACGTCGCCTCGGCGCTGGAAGGGCTGGAACGCTACGACGAGGCGATCGGGATGTGGCGCAAGACCTGGCAGTTCGAACTCGCGCACTTCGGTCCGTCCAGCAACGAGTCCACCCTGGCGCTGGCCGGCTGGGCCTCGTCCGCGTTTCGCGCCGGCCAATGGACACTGGCGCACGAGTTGTTTGCGCAGGCGCTGGCGATGTATGCACGCAACGGCGGCCGGCCGCAGCTCACCCAGGTGTATGCCGCGCAGAAAGCCTGCGTGCTGGAAGGGCTGCGGGCGGATCGCGCCAGCGCGCAGGCGCGTTGCGGGCAGGCGCAATCCTGGTCTGCCGGCGGCTTCGGCGCGGATACTGCATTGCACGGCGATTCGCTGGAAGCCACCGCGTTCGGTGACGTGGAAGCCGGCGATCTCGCCGTTGCGCGGAAACGGTTCGAAGCAGCGCGCCAGTTGTACGGCAGCGATCCGGCCAACCGGATGCGGATCGGCCGCGTGGATAGCGAGCTGGCCGGTATCGACTTGCTGGAAGGCCAGCCCGCGCCGGCGCGCGCGCTGCTGCCGGACGCCATCGCCGGCCTGCGCACGCGCCAGTACCAGATGCCGCCACTGATCGCCGAGGCACGCCTGCTGCTGGCCTGCAGCCAATCCCCCGGCCCGCAATGTCCAGGCGCTCTCTCGGCAACGGTCGATCGCGACCTCGCCGCGATCGCGTCCCGCAGCGACCCGCAACTGCTGTGGGTGCACACGTTGCTGGCGCAGGTCGAGCTGGAGCATGGCGAACCGGGCCACGCGAAAGTGCGGCTGGCGGCGGCGATCCAGCGCGCCAGCCATGAATTGCCACCGACGCATCCGCGCCGGCTCGCGGCGCAGCTGTGGCTCGCCGTCGCTGCGGCGCGCGGCGGCGAGTGTGCCTACGCCGCCGCGCAGACAAGCGCCGCACGCGCGATCGTCGAAGCCGGCGATCTCGCCTCCCATCCCGAACTGGCCAGTGCCAGCGCGCTGCTGCGCCGGCCCATCGCGTCCTGCCACGCGCTGTTGAACTGACCCTCGCGCCTCGCCTCATGACAACCCGCGCGCTGGTCGCCGGCCTGCGCGCGCCGTGTCGCGACCATGTCGCACTTTGCCCGCCGACAGTGTTCTCCGTCATGCCACGACCGTATCGGCCGGGCAGGGCCTGAGGAACGCTCATCCAGCCAATGGGGCAACCGTCATGTTCGATCACCGTTTCCGAGTCACCGCATGCCAGCGACTGGCAGCCACCCTCGCGGCCTTGCTGTTGGCGGGCGCCGGCGCCACGCACGCACAGCAGACCGCTCGCCAGCCCTCGCATGCCAACCCATTGACCACCGCCGACCCGTCCGGTTGGCTGCAAACCAGCACGTCCAGCGGCAGCATCGACAGCAGCAATCCGTTCTTCCAGAGCTTCGGCAGCAACGGCCGCTCGTGCGACTCCTGCCATCGTCAGGCGCAAGGCTGGTCAGTCTCGCCTGACGAACTGCGCCAGCGTTTTGCCAGGACCAACGGCACCGATCCGATCTTCGCCCTGGTCGACGGCGCGGTCTCGCCGCTGGCGGATGTTTCCAGTGTCTACGCGCGGCGCAATGCCTACGCCATGCTGCTCAGCCGCGGCTTGATACGCGTGGGCATGCCGTTGCCGGCGAATGCCGAATTCCGCCTGACCAAGGTGGATGATCCCTACGGCTACGCCAGCGCACGCGAGCTGTCGCTGTTCCGCCGCCCGCTGCCTTCCACCAACCTGATCTGGCTCACCGCCGTGATGTGGGACGGTCGCGAGACCGCCGCGCCGTTCAAGCCGCCGATGGATGCCGGCATCAATCACGAAGACCTGCTCGAAAGCCTCGCTACGCAGGCACGCGACGCCATCGTCGGCCATGAACAGGCCAGCGCTGCACCCAGTGCCGCCATCATCGACCGGATCGTCGACTTCGAATCGCATTTGTTCACCGCGCAGCTCGCCGACCAGGATGCCGGCCGGCTCAACAGCGACGATGGCATGGGTGGCGCCAACATCCTCGCCCAGCAACGTTTCTGGATCGGCATCAATGACACCCTCGGCAACGATCCCACCGGCGAGTCGTTCGATGAAAAGTCCATGCGCCTGTTCGATGACTGGAATGATCCCAATGCGCAGTTCAGCCGCGACGCCCGCGGTCGTGCGCGTGCCGCCATCGCTCGCGGCGAGCAGTTGTTCAACACCCTGCCGATCGCCATCAGCGGCGTCGGCGGGCTCAACGACGCGACAGGCCAGCCGGTCATCCACGGCACCTGCACCACCTGTCACAACTCGCCCAATATCGGCAACCACTCGGTAGCCTTGCCGATCAACATCGGCGTCGCCGACGCCAGCCGACGCACTCCGGACATGCCGCTGTACACGCTGACCAACTACAGCACCGGTCAAACGGTGCAGACCACCGATCCCGGCCTGGCGCTGCGGACCGGCAAGTGGGCCGACATCGGCAAGTTCAAGGGCCCGATCCTGCGCGGCGTGGCAGCACGTGCACCGTATTTCCACAACGGCTCGGCGGCCACGCTGGGCGACGTGGTCGATTTCTACAACACCCGCTTCAACATCAGCATCACGGTGCAGCAGAAACACGATCTGGTGGCGTTTCTGTCGGCGCTGTGAGGCGCTGCGATGAGCGGATGAAGCTTCATTCACCCGGAGCCGGAGGCGGTCAATCATGCGTACCCTGCTGATTCTTTGCTACGGTGTTCTCTGTTACGTCGTGTTCTTCCTGACGTTTCTCTACGCCATCGGCTTCGTTGGTGATTTCCTGGTGCCAGCCACCCTGGATCGGCCGCAGCCGGCCGGCCCAGCGACGCTCTCGGCGTGGATCATCGACCTCGCGCTGCTCGGGATCTTCGCCGTGCAGCACAGCGGCATGGCCCGGCATGGCTTCAAGGCGTGGCTGACGCAAGGGCTGTCGCCGGCGATCGAGCGCAGCACCTACGTGCTGCTGTCCAGCCTCGTGCTGATCCTGCTGTTCTGGCAGTGGCGGCCGTTGCCGCGATCGGTGTGGGACGTGACCGCCCGCTGGGATGAAAGTGCGTTGTATGCATTATTCGCCCTTGGCTGGCTGCTGGTGCTCACCGGCACCTTCGTCATCAACCATTTCGACCTGTTCGGCCTGCGCCAAGTGTGGCTATACGCACGCAGGAAGCCCGGCACGCCGCTGCCGTTCAAGCGCCATTTCTACTATCGCATCGTGCGGCATCCACTGATGCTCGGCTTCCTCATCGCGTTCTGGGCTACCCCGCACATGAGCGTCGGACACCTGCTGTTTGCCATCGCCACCACCGGCTACATCGTGATCGCGGTGAAGTACTTCGAAGAGCGCGACCTGATCGCGGCGCACGGCAGTGACTATCGTCGCTATCAGCGCGAAGTGCCGATGCTGTGCCCTTGGCCGCGCCCGCACGACAGGGCGTCCAGATCCACGTCAAGGGTGACGCATTGAGTGCATCTGTCGATGCCGACGGACCTGGCCGACTTCCATACGATGCGCTCCAACATCGGAAACACGATGTGGTGGCATTGTGAGGCGCGGTTGATGACGAACGTCCGGATGCCGTACCCGATTCTCGATCACCCAAGTTCATGGTGAATGCCGCAGCTCTCGATCACGACGAGCCGCGGCATTCATGTCACTTCAATCCATCAAGTCGTGCCATCCGGAATGGACGCTGTTCTCACAGCGCCACGGCGAACTTGACCATGACCTGGCCCGACCGGTAGCTGTGGTTGAACTGGTAATCGTAGGCGCCTTCGAGTGACCACCTGGTGCCGCTGGCGATCAGAAGCCCGGCGCCCAGGTCCATCAGATCCCGTCCCGGCTTGACGCCGGTGGCCGTGAATGACGGGCCGCCGCTTTCGAAGGATGCCGTACTGCTCATGGCGTCGCCGCGGAACGAATGCAGCCAGTTGGCATGCACCTCGGGACGTACGGTCAGCGGACCGGCATCGGCGAGATCGCGGGCGAGTTTCACGCCGAGGCCCGATTGCAGGAAATCGTCACTTCGTGCATCGACCTTGAGATTGACGGCGTTGCCGCCGACTTCGCTGTAGCCGGGGGTTTTCAGACGGGTGTATTGCAAGGTGGCGGTTGGCGTAATGACGCTGCGCCCGTCACCCACATAAAAGTGGTAGCCGGTCGCGCCGAACGCGGTGTACTGATGGCCGCTGTAGTCGGCTCTGGCCGTCTCGTTGACTCCCGGAAACACGACCCGACGTGAGCTCGAATAGTCATCCAGTCCATATACAAGGGCGCCATTGACGAACCACGGACCCGGCGCATAACCCAGATAAGCGGTTGCCTGGTAGGAACGGATGCTGCCCCGACTCTGCGAGTCAAGACCGTCGAGCGCGGAGCGGGCATATCGGACGCCGACACCGGCGGTGAGCGCCTGACTGAGCGGCATATCGAAACCGAGCATCGCGCCATGACTGTTGTCGGTATAACCCTCGTATCCGTTGTGGTCGCGCTGCGTGCCGGCAAAGCCGAACGCGGCCGCCCACAGCTGCGGGTCCCGTTTGTGGGTTTGGCATGCTGCCGAGTCATCATTCTGGCGCTGCCTGTTCCGGGCATCCGGCTGGTCATTCTGCGCGCACGGCAGCTGGGTGCTTTCCATATGCGCGGCCCACACTCCCTGCAACTGCTGGGTGACGCGGTAACTCGCCTGCGGCGCAGCGAGGCTGGCCGCGCCCGGCTGCAGTTGCGCCAGCGCACCGGCGACCGTGGCAGCGTTCGGCAGCAGGGTGATCGCCGTCAGCAGCGGCGCGGTGCCAGGCGTCAACGGCAGCGCGTCGATGACCGGAGCGATGATCGG
>DAHUXL010000161.1 GCA_027307195.1 Rhodanobacter sp.
CAGCGATTCGGTCTGCTCCAGCGGCGTGCGCGGCAGGCGGGCATAACGATCCAGAAATCCGGCCCGGTAGGCGTAGATGCCGATATGCCGCAGAAACGGCGAGCCGGACGGCAGCGCCTGCCGATCGACGGCAAACGCATCGCGCGCCCATGGCAGCGGCGCCCGGCTGAAATACAGCGCCCGTCCATTGACGGTGCGCACCAGTTTCACCACGTTCGGATCAAACAACTCTTCGGCGTCGATGATCGGAGTGGCCAGGGTCGCCATCGGCGCGTCGTCGCCGGCCAGCGCCTGCGCCACGGCACGGATGCCGGCGGCCGGCGCAAACGGTTCGTCGCCCTGCAGGTTCACCACGATGCTGTCATCGGCCCAGCCGCAGTGCGCGGCGCATTCGGCCAGACGATCGCTGCCGGAGGCGTGATCGCTGCGGGTCATGCAGATTTGCACCCCTGCTTGCCCGGCCAGTGCATCGGCGATGCGCTGGTCGTCCACCGCCACCACTACTTGACGGGCGCCAGCCTGCAGCGCGCGCTGCGCCACCCGCACTACCATCGGCACACCGTCGATCTCTCGCAACGGCTTCGCCGGCAGGCGAGTCGAACCGTAACGAGCGGGAATGGCGACGATGAATGGGGGTACAGCGTTGGACATGGATAATCCTTCAACCAGGCGACAAGCGTGATCACAACGATACATGCACCCGCGCGGATGGGTCAGCCCGCATCCTGCAGCGCGAATCCGCAACCATTGGCCAGTTCGAGAAAACCGGGGAACGAGGTGGCGACGTGGCTGCAGTCGTTGATCCGTACCGGGCCGCTCGCGACCAGTCCCGCCACTGCAAAACTCATCGCGATGCGGTGATCGAGGTGGCTTTCCACGCTGCCGTTACCGAGCTTGCCGCCGTGGATGATCGCACCGTCCGCCGTTTCCTCGATCGCTGCGCCGAGCGCACGCAGACCGGTGGCCATGGTCGCGATGCGATCGGATTCCTTCACCCGCAATTCGGCCGCGCCGCGAATGACCGTGCGGCCGCTGGCAACGGCAGCCGCGATGAACAGCGCGGGAAACTCGTCGATCATGTCGGGCACCAGCGACTCGGGCAGCTCAACACCATGCAGCGGTGCGTGGCGCACCACCAGATCACCGACCGGCTCGCCGCCACTTTCGCAATGGTGCTCGATCGTGATGTCCGCGCCCATCAGCCGCAGCGCATGCAGCAGGCCCGTGCGGCGTGGATTCAGGCCAACCGCGGGCAGGCGCAGCTCGGACCCAGGCACGATGCTCGCGGCGACCAGGAAAAAGGCTGCCGAGGAGAAGTCGGCCGGCACGTCCACATCGGTGGCGTGCAGTGCATGCCCGCCTTGCAGTTTCGCGCGGCCCGGCTCGAACGCGATCGGCCAGCCGAACGCGGCCAGCATGCGCTCGGTGTAGTCGCGGGTCGGGTGCGGCTCGATGATCTCGGTATCGCCGATGCCATACAGGCCGGCCAGCAACAGGGCGGACTTCACCTGCGCACTGGCGACCGGCAGTTCGTAACGGATGCCGAGCAGCGGCTGTCCACCATGCACTTGCAGCGGCGGCAGGCCATCACGTGTGTCGATGCGCGCACCCATCAAGGCCAGTGGATCGGTCACACGCCGCATCGGCCGTTTCGACAGCGAAGCGTCGCCGATCAGCGTGCTGTCGAACGCCTGCCCGGCCAGCAAGCCCGTCAGCAGGCGCATGCCGGTGCCGGCGTTGCCGCAATCCAATGGCGACGATGAACCACGCAGGCCATGCAGGCCGACGCCATGCACCACGCGTTCGCCTGCCGATGGTGTATCGATGCGTACGCCGAGCTGTGCCAGCACGGCGGCGGTGGCGCGGGTGTCCTCGCCTTCGAGGAAGCCGCGGATGCGAGACTCGCCTTCGGCGATTGCAGCCAGCATCAGGGCGCGATGCGATACCGACTTGTCACCGGGCACGCGCACGTTGCCGTGCAGGGGCTGGCCCGGTTGGCTGCTCCAGTCGAGACGATTCAATCCATTGTCTCCATGTGACTCAAGGCAACGCGACCGGGTAGGAACCCAGCACGCGTATCGTTGCCGCCGACTCGCCAATGTCACGCACGGCGGCCTGCAACGCATCGCCGTCGATATGACCGGAGACGTCGATGAAGAACGCGTACTGCCACTTGCCGGTATGCGCCGGCCGCGACTCGATCCGGTTCAGGCTGATGCCATGCTTGGCGAACGGGCTGAGCACGTCGTACAGCGCGCCGGGCTTGTCGTTGACGGTGATCAGCAGCGAGGTGCGGTCGTTGCCCGACGGCGGAAACAGCGAACGACCGATCACCAGGAAACGGGTGGTGTTGTCGGCGCGATCCTCGATACCCTGGGCCACGATCTTGAGGCCGTAGACCTTGCCAGCGGTTTCACCGGCGATCGCTGCCGCGTCGTCAGCATGCCGGGCCAGACGCGCGGCTTCGGCATTGCTGCCGACTGCAATGCATTCGACGCCCGGCAGGTTGATGCGCAGCCAGGTCTTGCACTGCTGCAGTGACTGCGCATGCGCGTAGACACGCTTGACGTCTTCCAGCTTGCCGGCCTGGGAATGCAGGCACTGGTGCACGCGCAATTCCACTTCGCCGCAGATGGTGGCTTCCGAAGTGAGAAACATGTCCAGGGTGACCTGGATCATGCCCTGCCCCGAATTCTCCACCGGCACCACGCCGAAATCGGCATGGCCGGCGGCGACTTCCTGGAACACTTCCTCGATGCTGCCAAGCGGCAGGCCGTAGGCGGCATGGCCGAAATGCTTGCGCACGGCCTGCTCGCTGAACGTGCCCTCCGGCCCGAGGAAGCCGATCTTCAGCGGGTCTTCCTGCGCCAGGCACGACGACATGATCTCGCGGAACAGGCGCACCATCTCGGTATCGGACAGCGGGCCGTTATTGCGATCCACCACCATGCGCAGCACGTGGGCCTCGCGTTCGGGACGGTAATAATCGATCGCCGAAAGCCCGGTGCCCTTCACCTTCGCCACCGTCTGCGCGTGGTTCGCGCGCTCGGAAATCAGCTGCTGGATCTGCCGGTCGATGCTGTCGATGCGCTCGCGCATTTCGCTCAGCGGTGTTTTTTCGTCGGTCATGCTTTAGCCGCCTGGAAGTAAAGAAGTCCAAATCATGGACAGGCATCATGCCCGATGACGACGCCTATGGCCAATCAGCCGTGCCGCCGTGCAAAGTCCTGCATGAATGCTGTCAGCACCTGTACGGCTTCCAGCGACACCGCGTTGTACAGCGATGCACGCATGCCACCCACCGCCTTGTGCCCTTTCAGCGCGATCAGGCCGGCGGCTTCGGACTCCTTCAGGAACGTCGTATCGAGTGCAGCATCGTGCAGGGTGAACGGCACGTTCATGCGTGAACGCGCAGACGGCTCGACCGGACTGCGGTAGTAACCGCCCGAACCGTCGATGACCTGGTACAGCAGCTCGGCCTTGGCGCGATTGCGCTCGCCGATCACGGCGACGCCGCCCTGCTGCTGCAGCCACTGGAAGGTCAGCCCGGCCAGATACCAGCCCCAGGTGTTCGGTGTGTTGAGCATCGAATCGTTCGCCGCGTGCTCGGCATAGCGGAAAATCCTTGCCATCGGCCGGCCGGCCCGTTGCAGCAGGTCGCGCCGGATGATCATCACTACCAGGCCGGATGGCCCGATGTTCTTCTGCGCGCCGGCGTAGATCAGCCCGAAGCGCGAGACATCCAGCGGCTCGGACAGGATGTTCGATGACATGTCCGCCACCAGCGGCACCGCGCCCACGTCGGGGATGTCATGGAATTCCACGCCGTGGATCGTCTCGTTCGGCGTGTAGTGCACATACGCGGCCTGCGGATCGAGTTGCCAGCTTTCGCGTGCCGGCAGCTTCAGATAGTGGTCGGCCTCACCGCTGGCGGCCACGTTCACGCGGCGCAGATACGATGCTGCTTCGCTGACCGCCTTCGCGCTCCAGTGGCCGCTGACGATGTAGTCGGCGCTGTCGCCTGCACCAGCCAGATTCATCGGGATTTGCGCGAAGTGCTGGGTGGCGCCGCCCTGCAGGAACAGCACGGTGTAATCGGCGGGAATCGCCAGCAGTGAGCGCAGATCGGCTTCGGCCTGTGCGGCCATCTCGATGAAGCGCTTGCCGCGATGGGACTGCTCCATCACCGAGGCGCCGCTGCCGTTCCAGTCCAGCATCTCGCGCTGGGCCCGTTCAAGTACCGCCAGCGGCAGCGCTGCCGGACCGGCGCTGAAATTCCAGACTCTGCTCACGTGCGATTGCATCCCGTCATGGTGTTCCGCACATTATGGCGCGGCGCAGCATGAAGTGGTCAACTTCGAGCATCGGATGTCGACCCAGGTTGCTTGTGAAGGCTCGATGCGATCGCGCCAGGAAAACTTTGGCCGGTGACGAAACCCACCGTTACAATGACGAAACGGTCTGGCAGGCAGGCCGTGGGTAACCATCAGGGGCGCGTGACCTTGGCAAGGCAGTCTCGTTTCGACGGATCGTGGCTCAGGCAAGCCATGCTCATGGTCATCCCGTTGAGCTTGCTGGGTGTGGCCGGCTGCGCCCAGGTCAATGCACTCAAATCGCAGGTCAATGGAAATTCGACCACGACGAGCGTGACGATGGCCCCGCCGGAGACCAGGCCAACACTTTCGTTCACTGCGATCGTCCACGAGCTTCAGCTCGGCCACTACAGCGAGGGCGAGCAGGATCTGCGGCAGTATCTGGCACAACATCCTGGCGACCACCCGGCCCAGGCCATGCTGCGCCAGCTTACGGTCGACCCCAAACAGACGCTCGGTTCCCGTTCGCGCGCCTATGTCGTGCAGGCGGGTGACTCCTACAGCACCCTGGCTGCCCGCTATCTGGGCGACCCCGGAGCGTTTCTGATCCTGGCGCGCTATAACGGATCGACCAACCCATCCATGTTGCGCACCGGCGAAACGGTGCATCTGCCTTTGTCCAGTTCCAGACCCGGCAACGTCACCGGTCCGGTGGCATCAGCCGGCGACACGTTGCCTTCATCCGGGGACAGCGCTCCCGTGGCCGAATTGCCGACCGCCAAGGCGCAGCGATTGCAGAGGGAGAGCCTGTCCCTGCTCGATCAGGGACAAAATGATCAAGCCCTGGCGCGCCTCGGCGAGGCCCTGTCCATCGAACCCAAACTGAAGCCCGTGGGGCCGCAGGCCGCCGCACTGCGCGAGCAACTGCTGGCCTCCTACCACGAGCGCGCTATCGTGCTGTATCGCGACCAGCAACTGGATCAGGCCATCGCGCTATGGGATCGCATCCTGGCGATCAACCCGAATTACGAGCCGGCGGTCATCTATCGGGCGCGGGCGCTCGAGCTCAAGCACCGGCTGAAACAGATTTGAACCTTGCCGCGGATCGGGCCTGCGCTCTCGCCCGGCAGGCTGGATGAAAGCGGAATATCTCAGGTCGTTTCTTCGTCGACCGCGACGGGCCTGATGATCTGCGTCGGTTGTGCGACATCGTCCGCTGCAACACGAGCAGATCGTTGTTCCGCAAGATGGCGCCTCGTCTGCAGTGCGCCATTCATCAGATTGAAAGCGGTGAACAGTCGACCCAGTTCATCCCTGCGCTCGATGCGGATGCGGTAGCGGAAATCTCCCCGGGCAACCCGGACCAAGGCATCGCCAAGCATGTCCAGCAAGGCCAGTGGCCGTCTGAACAGCCAATAGGCGGCACCAACCAGGGCAGTGAGTGTCAGCACGAGGACGGCAACGATGACCCACAACATCGTCTTCTGTGCCGCGCGCAGAGGCTCGTTGCTGACGCCAAGGCGCAGTTCACCGACGGTCTTGGCCTGGTAACTGATGGGTACGTCGAACAGCAGCATCTCGTCGTGACGCGTGCCATCCACGACCTCGCTGCGATAGCTTTCGATGCCGTCCGATGACGACAGGTGTTTCTGCTTGCCCGGGGCAGCCAATTTCTGCCCGATCTCCGCAGGGTGCGTGCTGGCAATGATCTCGCCATGCCGGTCGGCAATGGCGAGATAGTGAATTTGCTGATTGCGTGCAACATCTTCCACCAGCGCCCGGGTGGCGGCGTGATCACCCAGCAGCAGGTTTTCCGCTGATTCGCTGGCAACCATGCGCCCCAGCGAATTGCCAAAATCCAGCGCCAGACCGGTGACCGCTGCATTCTGCTTGGCATGAATGGCCGCCAGACCCAGCAACAATACAAGGCACAGCGTAGCCCCCAGTGCACCGGCCCAACGCAGTCGCAGCGAGATGATGCGGTTGACCAGGGGTCTTTCGCGCAACCGTTCGTACTCGCGACGTGCCAGGCGCAGATCGTCGACGACTTCGGCGCCGCGCTGGTAACGTGCCTGCGCGGTGGGAGCCAGCAAGGTGTGCACGATGTCGATCAGCATCGGCGGCATGGCAGGATCAAGTGGCTCGACTGAAGGGAGTGGCGAACGTTGTCGCTCCCTGATCAGCCGTCGCATGTCACTGGTTTCCGACCAGGGCAATTTGCCGGTGATCAGCCAGTACAGCACCACACCCAGCGAAAACAGATCGCTTCGTGCATCGGCGACTTCACCGCGTAAACGCTCCAGGGCCATGTACGCCGGTGTTCCGCCAATCTCCCGGCGTTCACCACCGTCGGCATCGTGCATTCCGCGACGATCGGCAATGCCGAAGTCGCTGATCTTGGCATAGTGCCAGCCCTCGGCCAGCATGATGTTTTCCGGCTTGATGTCATGGTGGATGACACCCTGGGCATGGGCATAGTCGAGTGCCGCAGCGACCTGGCTGGCCAGTTCGATGATCACCGGCAGGGGTGGCAGTCCCTCGCTCGCGACTCGGCTGGCAAGCGTCTCGCCGGACAGGCGCTCCATGGCGATGTATGAGCGTCCGTCATCGGTTTCGCCCGCATCGAAAATCGTGACGATGTGGGGATGGGTCAGATTGCCCGCCGCGCGGGCTTCGACCAGGAACCGCTGCCTGTAGTCGGGATCGGAAGCCACTTCCCGGTGCAGGCATTTGATGGCCACCTGTCGTTCGATGCCGGGATCGAAGCCGGCATAGACGACAGCCATTGCTCCTTCGCCGAGGATGCCTTCGATGCGATAACGGCCAAGGGCTTGCGGCCAGGCACTTCCGCTCATCGAGGTGGCATCAGAGCAGCCACCAGGCCAATGCAGCCACGCCGGCCAGCACGATCAAGCCGAGCGCAAGGCGAACAACGCGCCTTGGGCCGGGGGCGTCGTGATCACGTGTCAGGAACATCAACTCGACATCCCCGAAGCAGACGCGATCGCCGTGCTTCAGGGTTGCCTGGTGAATCCGTTTGTCGTTCACGAACGTGCCGTTGGTCGACAAGGTGTTCATGACGATGCAACGTCCCTGCTGATTCGTGATCCAGGCGTGCGAAGAGGAGACGCTCGAGCCGGTGACAACAATATCGTTGCTGGCGAGCCTGCCGATCGTCTGACGCCCGGGATGAATGGAAAACCGTCGTCCTCCGAGCTCCGGACTGATGCCCTCCAGAACCGGTTTGTGCACGCTGGCGCGTTCTCCGGATGCCTTGCCTGTCTCGGACGCGAGTTGGCGCAGATCCTCCTGAACAAACAGACGTGTCCCCTGCGGGCCGGAGGAGCGCTTTCCCGACGTCGCAGGCAATAGAGGGCGTGGGCTATCCATGGGGCGTTTCAATCATTGAATCTGGCGGGCATTGTAGCCGACCGTAAGGCAGTTTCCGGTCGTACATCACGAATCCTGGCGGGCCCGACCTCTGGAATCTGCCGTGCTGCGGACGGATTCAGAAGCGGATCAGCAGCACCAGTGCGATGCCCAGCGCCAGCACGGCGGCGGTGACGATCAACCACCACACTTCGCCCGTCGGACCGGCGACCTCTTCCGGCAGGTGTGTCGGTAGCGGCTCGGACATCACGATTTCAGGTTCGGGTTCCATGCCGGGTGCCTCGACCACGAAACGATGCATGGCCAAGCCGATCTGATCGCCGGGCTGCAGCGCCAACCGCTGCACAACAACACCATTGACACGCAGCTGGTGACGTTCGGATGGCTGAGTCGCGTCGAGCCGCAACTGACCGTCGTCCCAGAATATGCGCAGCGCGGCGACGTCGCCTTGCGGCAGTTCCAATGCGCAGCGGCCTTGCGGCCCGAGCTCCAGACTGTCCTGCAGCGGCAGCACCCGCCCGGACAATGGCCCGGCCACGGCGCGCAACGCCACCGTGCAACGTCCCTGCTCCGGCACGCTCAACGGCGGACGCAGGGTCGGATCCTGATCGGCGCGCAGCAGCATGCGGCAATCGCCGACACTGACCACGTCGCCGGCACGCAGCAACGCGCGTTCGCGTACCGGCCTTGCATTGACGTAGATGCGATCGGCCGACGGCAATACCTGCAGCACCCAGCCGCGACGATCCTGCTGGATGCGCAGGTGCTGCGGCGCTGCCTGGCTGGCTGCCAGCACGAGGTCATTGTCGGGCGCGCTGCCGATACGCAATTGCGCCTGCGTCCAGTGGAAATCCTCACGGGCCGCATTGGGAAATTCGATACGCATGGATCAACCGCCGGAAAGACCGCGAAACTCTAGCATGCGGCCGCATGGCATTAAGATGTGTCATTTCCACGGAGCCTGTCATGCCCAAGATCGATATCCACCGCCCGCATCAACTGTCGATCGCCGAGGCTCGTGAGGTGGTCGACCAGGTGGCCGAGCGCATGCACGAAAAGCTCGGCATGGAGGGACAGTGGCAGGGTGACACGCTGCGCTTTTCAAGGCCCGGGGTGACCGGCACGATCGCCGTCGGCAGCGATGCCATCCAGGTCCATGCCGAGCTGGGTCTGATGCTGTCGCCCTTGAAGGGCATGATCGAGCAGGAGATCCGGCGCAAGCTGGATGAACATTTCGCCTGATCCGGATGGATCAGGGCAATCCTTGATGTTTCTTTAACCAAGCCCCCATTCATGGCATAATCGCCGGCTTACGCAGCCATGACGGCTGCGCGTGAACCCCGGAACACATGGCCAAAGACGACGTCATCGAAATGGAAGGCACGGTCCAGGAGACCTTGCCCAACACCATGTTTCGTGTGCAATTGGAAAATGGGCACGTGATCATCGCCCACATTTCCGGCCGCATGCGCAAGCACTACATCCGCATCCTCACCGGCGACAAGGTCAAGATCGAAATGACCCCGTACGACCTGAGCAAGGGACGCATCACGTACCGCATGAAGTAATTCTGCGGTCGGCGCCGGCAGTTGTCGCGCCAGCGCGCAGCGATCCGGTAACGGGATGGTGGTGTCTAGAGATGCAAAAGGCGGCGCATTGCGCCGCCTTTGCTTTGTCCCGCGTTTGGCCATCGAGGCGGTCGGTGTGTTTACCCGACCACCACCGGCAGCTTTTCGGCCGCCTCGCAATCAACCTTCAGTTCGCCGTCGCGCACGCTCAGGCGCACCACGCCACCCTCGGCCAGCTTGCCGAACAGCAGCTCGTCGGCCAACGCACGCTTCACCTTCTCCTGGATCACCCGCGCCATCGGCCGTGCGCCCATCTGCGGATCGAAGCCATGCTCGGCCAGCCAGCGGCGGGCGTCGGCGTCCACGTCCAGGCTTACGTGCTTGTCGGTCAACTGGCTTTCCAGTTCGATCAGGAACTTGTCGACCACGCGCAGGATGTGTTCGAAATCGAGCGCGCTGAACTGGATGACCGCGTCCAGCCGGTTGCGGAACTCCGGCGTGAAGATCCGGCGGATCACTTCCATCGCGTCCGACTCGTGCTTCTGCTCGACGAAGCCCATGCTGCGCCGCGCCGCGATTGCCGCACCCGCATTGGTGGTCATCACCACCACCACGTTCTTGAAGTTGGCTTCGCGCCCATTGGTGTCGGTCAGCACGCCGCGATCCATGACCTGCAGCAGGATGTTGAACACATCCGGATGCGCCTTCTCGATCTCGTCCAGCAGCAGCACCGCGTGCGGATGCTTGGTCACCGCTTCGGTCAGCAAGCCACCCTGGTCGAAGCCGACGTAACCCGGGGGCGCGCCAACCAGCCGCGACACTGAATGTCCTTCCATGTACTCGGACATGTCGAAACGGATCATTTCGATGCCGAGCTGCATCGCCAGCTGCTTGGTCACCTCGGTCTTGCCCACGCCGGTGGGGCCAGCCAGCAGGAAGCAGCCGATCGGCTTGGATGGATCGGCCAAGCCCGAACGGGCCATCTTGATCGACGCAGCCAGCGCCTCGATTGCGGGATCCTGGCCGAACACCACCATCTGGAGGTTGCGTTCCAGGTTTCGCAGCACGTCGCGATCCGATGCCGATACCTGCTTGGCCGGAATCCGCGCCATCTTGGCGATGATGTATTCGACCTCGCTCACATCGACCTTGCCGGTGCGCTGATCCAGCGGCAGCAGCCGCTGGCGCGCGCCTGCCTCGTCGATCACGTCGATCGCCTTGTCCGGCAGCAGCCGGTCGGGAATGTGCTTCACCGACAGGTCCACCGCGGCCTTCAGCGCCTCATTGGTGTAGGCGACATGGTGATGTTCCTCGAAGCGCGAACGCAAGCCCTTGAGGATCTCGATGCTGTCGGCCACGGTCGGCTCGACCACGTCGATCTTCTGGAAGCGACGTGCCAGCGCACGGTCCTTCTCGAACACGCCGCGATATTCCTGGAACGTGGTCGAACCGATGCAGCGCAGTTCACCGGAGGCCAGCATTGGCTTGATCAGGTTGCTGGCATCCATGGTGCCGCCCGAGGCCGAACCGGCACCGATGATGGTGTGGATCTCGTCGATGAACAGGATCGCGCCCGGCTGCTTCTTCAGCTGCGCGATCACGCCCTTCAGGCGCTTCTCGAAGTCGCCGCGGTACTTGGTGCCGGCTACCAGCGCACCCAGATCCAGCGACCAGATCGTGGCGTCTTCCAGCACCTCGGGCACTTCGCCGTCGACGATGCGCTTGGCCAGACCTTCGGCCAGCGCGGTCTTGCCCACACCGGCCTCGCCCACGTACAGCGGGTTGTTCTTGCGCCGGCGGCACAGCACCTGGATGGTGCGCTCGATCTCATCGGCGCGGCCGATCAGCGGGTCGATCTTGCCCTCCAGCGCCAGCTCGTTGAGGTTGCTGGCAAACTCGTGCAACGGGTTGCCCTTCGGCTCGCCGCCCTCCTCGCCTTCGCGCTCGCCGCCGGACACGCCGGCCGCAGGCTCGTCGCCGATCTTGGCGATGCCGTGCGAGATGTAATTGACTACGTCGAGCCGGGTGATTTCCTGCTGATGCATGAAATACACGGCGTGCGAATCCTTCTCGCCAAAGATCGCCACCAGCACGTTCGCGCCAGTGACCTCTTTCCGCCCCGAGGACTGCACGTGGTACACGGCACGCTGCAGCACGCGCTGGAAACCCAGCGTCGGCTGCGTGTCACGCTCATCGCCGTGCGGCAATACCGGCACGGTTTCATTGATGATGCGCGTCAGTTCACTCGACAGCCGTGGCAGATCCACGCCGCAGGCGCGCAGGGCGCCCAGTGCCGACTGATTCTCGGTCAGCGCCAGCAGCAAATGCTCCACCGTCATGAACTCATGACGCTGTTCGCGGGCCTGCTTGTAGCAATGGCCGATGGTGACTTCCAGATCCTTGCTGAACATTCGGATCGTCTCCGCTTGAAAAGTTGAGCGGCCTTCAGCGCCGCGATGAGCAC
>DAHUXL010000172.1 GCA_027307195.1 Rhodanobacter sp.
CTCCCTGGCCGGCGGCATGCTCGCCCGCGCCACCGGGCACGCGCGTGCGCTGATGGAATTGGCGATGGCCGAGCTTTGCGAATTCGAAAAGATCGATATCAAGCAGCTCTCACACCGCGAAGAAGTCGCGCCAGCGAACGAGGTGTAGAAAAAAAGGTGTCAGGGACAATTTCGGGGCGGCAACGCGAGTCGTCAAATTGTCCCTGACACCAATCTTTCGCCTTCGCCAGCTGGCTTGCCGGCCTCGCCTGCGAGGCGCTCGACATCGTGCACGGGCTCTCTGCCTCGACGAGCAACGCGCAAGCGCTATTTGCTACTCGGTCCTTCGCCTCGGACGCGAAGCGTTGGTCGGATCGTGGGCCATTGAGCCGATATCACGATGGCTGGAACGTATGATATTCCTGCCGCCGACGACACTTACTCAGATGCAGGAAAAAGGTGTCAGGGGCAATTTCGGGCCGCCAAAGGGCTCGTCAAATTGTCCCTGACACCATTGTTCGGACGCCTATACTTCGCGCATCTCTCCGCGAACCTCCTCCATGCAACAGCGCATCGCCATCGCACTGGGCACCCTGCTGGCGCTGGCGGCGATTCGCGCACACGCCGACGACACCGGCTGGGTCACCACCACGCTCACCTATGACGGCGCCGCCATCGGCAACCTCGATGGCGGCGCGGCGCGCTCGTCCACCTACGTCGGCAACGCGCACCTGCGCAGCCTGCTCGACCTGGACCGCGCGCTTGGCTGGACCGGCACCCACGCCTACGTCGACGCACTGTGGATCCACGGCGGCCAGCCCGATGCCTTTGTCGGCGACGCCATCGGCGTCAGCAACCTCAGCGCACCGCCGAACCTTCAGCTGGAAGAAGCCTGGATCGAGCACAACCTTGCTCGGGCGAACGTCTCGGTGCTGGCCGGGCTGTACGACGTCAACAGCGAGTTCGACCGCACGCAGTCCGGCGGACTGTTACTGAACAGCGCGTTCGGCATCGGCCCGGAGTTCGCGCAGACCGGCGTCGACGGGCCGTCGATCTTTCCGCGCACGGCGCTGGGCGCACGCGTTGCCTTCAAGCCGGCCGAAGGCGTGGTGCTGCGCGCGGCGGTGCTCGACGGCGTGCCGCTGATCCGCGCTGGGGACCGACTGCGCGCCTGTCAGTCCCACGATGGCCGTCTCTACGTGGCCGAGCTGGCCCTGCTCGACCGCGCGGGCGCGCGCCCGCCCGGCGATGCGCGCCTGCGCATCGGCCGCAACGCGATGCTGCCGATGTACGCCGGCAAGCTCGCCATCGGCGCGTGGCACTACACCACCACGTTCGACCGGCTCGCACCCGCCTCCGGCACAGCGCGCCAGCACGGCGCTACCGGCTATTACGCGGTGGCCGACCGCACCGTGGCACGCGACGCGCATGACAGCCGCCACAGCCTCTCGCTGTTCGCGCAGTTCGGCGCGGGCGATCCGGCAGTGGCCCGCTTCGGCCGTTATCTCGGCGCCGGCGCCGTGCTGGCTGGCCCGTTCGAGCAGCGCCGCCAGGACGAGCTGGGTCTGGCCATCGCGGTGGCGCGCAACGGACGCCCCTACCGACAGCAAGAGGCCCCACGGCCGACCACTGCCACCGAGCGCTCGATCGAGCTGAGCTACCTGGCCCAGGCGAACGACTGGCTCGCCGTGCAACCCGACCTGCAGTACGTGATCCACCCGGACACCGACCCCACTGTGCGCAACGCCCTGGTGTTCACCCTGCGCTTCGAACTGTCCACCGACCTCTGAACCGCCCGCCCGACCAACCCCCTGCAGGAGCCTGCGCGTGGTGTGCGAACCGAACGGGGTCAGGTCGAGCTGGCCGCTACTTGACCCGGCGAACCTCCTGCGGCCAGCCGCAGGCTTCGGCCAGTTTGCCGGCCCATTGCCTTGCCGCCTGCTCGTCGGCCACGTCGATCACGGCGAATCCGCCCAGGTACTGGGGGTTCCGCACGTACGGCCCTTCGGTGAACGTCAGCGTGCCGCTGGTGGCATCCGCGCTGAAGGCATCCTCCGGGTCTTCCTCCAGACCCCCGGCGAACACGTAGGCGCCAGCCGCCTTCATGTCGTCCACGACCGCGCGTGCAAGCGGACCGCGCGCGGCGAACCACGTCTCGGTGTGCTCGCCGACCCACGCCTGGTTGAAGTAGATGATGTACTTGCTCATGCCTTGCTCCGCGGCTGCGCAGCCCCAGCGACTGCCACTCTCCTCACGACGAACGGGCAAATCGCGATTCGACACAAGTGGGCAAAGCCGAAGGAAAAGGTGTCAAGGAAAAGGTGGGGACGTGTCCAATCAAGTTGGTCGACCCGTCGTGGTCAGCAAAGACCGCTGACGCGATTGGATTTGTCCACGTCCCCTTTTTCCGTTTCCTTTATTCCTGCAGTGGACGAACCTCGGACTCGCCCTCGAACTCGGGCCAGTGGGTGCGGTGCAGCTCCATGAACTTCGTCGCGAGCGTGACGGCATCCGCGTGCGTGGGGGCTTCGATCAGGGAATACCCGCCCACGACCTCCTTGGCTTCGCTGAACGGACCGTCAGTTACGGTCACCTTGCCGCCGGCGAGGCGCACGCGCGTTCCCTTCGCGAGGGGTTGCAGCCCAGCCCCGTCGATGAACATGCCCTTTTGCGCGTACTCCGCGATGAATCCGCCCATCGCCTCGAACAGCGCGGGTGGGACCTCGCTGAAGTCATAGTCCTTGGGGTGTTTGATGAACATCATGTACCGCATCGCGTATGGCTCCTGAAGGATGAGGGTTTGGCTGATACCGGCAGGTCTTTCCGGCCGGGTTGGCGGCCACATCGAGGCGCGCCACTGTCATGACGAATGATGCCTGCTGAAATCGACATCGTGTCCGGAAACCGGGACGGAGGAAGTTGAGTCGTGACAAGACGGCGCAGAAAGGATGTCAGGGACAAATCCCGTGGCGCGCAACCCGAAAGAGAAAAAGGTGTCCGTCAAATCCGGGCAACCTCACTGCCTTGCCTCGACTGTCCGCAAAAACTGGGCAGAACCCGCCCGGCGGGCAGCCGGCCAGGATCGGCGTCATCCAGAGCAGCCGCCGCAACATATGCTCGGCAACTGCACCACCTGTTCCGGCGTCACCGCCCAGCCGGTTCGCCGCAGCAACTCGATCAGGTCGCTTACCGGCACGTAGGAGGATATCCGCATCACCAGGCCACTCATGTCGAGATCGACTACCGCGTTCGGATCGACATCGAACATGACGTCCTGGATGGCGTCGGCGCTTGGGCAGGCATCGGTAAGCGCGATATGGAATTCCATCGTATGGCCTCGTTTCATGCATATCGTTGTGGTGTCGCGATATCGCATGTTCCCCGAGCAGCGCGGTTGCCGTCTTGATCCTGGTCAGGTGAAACAGGGGTCAGGAGCCTGACGAAACCGTCGAAACCGGGACGTGGGAAGTTAAACCGCGTCTACGGAAAGGTGTCGGGGAACGCGCTGCTGCGCGCCCGCGAAAGCAGGATCGATGTTGAGCGCGGTCACGACTACCCGGATGCCTGTGACGAAGGTCGCCGCCAGCACCGGAACTTCCTGATGTCGAAGCCTGCCTGCTCGATTCATGGCCGCGATTCGGCGTGGACGGACAACGTTTCCCGCACGCATTCGTCCCGTCATCCCCTCATTCGTCCCTTGCAGCCCACCATCCATCACTTGGCGCGTGCATCGGGTGCACTACTTGGCAAGCATGACATGCTGACCGGAAACCGCCGTGAATCGCCACTGCGGTACGCAGGCACCACACAGGAACATGTATGCCACCGTTTTTTGACCATGCGCTTCGCATCACCTGGATCGCAGTTCTTGGCTATTGGCTCTGGGCGGCGCGCTCGGCCAAGCCTGTCCAGCAGCAGGAGCTTTTCGCCAAGCGCCTGTTGGCTTATTGGCTGCCGCTGCTGCTGGCCGCATTACTCCTGGGCTCAGGGGAGTGGTTCGGCCATTCCCTGCTGCGCGAGCAGTTCGTTCCCCACACGACGCTCGTGTATTCGCTGGGCCTTGCCGTGGCCGTATGCGGTGCAGCGCTTGCCATCCTCTCCCGGGTGCTGCTCGGTCGGAACTGGAGCGCCACCGTCCAGCTCAAGCAGGAGCACGAGCTCATTACCATCGGTCCGTATCGTGTTGTCAGGCACCCCATCTACACGGGCCTGTTGCTCCTCTTTCTGGGTAACGCCGTGATGGTGGGTGACTGGCGCGGCCTGCTGGCTGTCGCCATCGTGCTTGCATCGTTCTGGCGAAAGCTTCGGCTTGAGGAGGTATGGCTGACTGAGCACTTTGGAGAGCCTTATCGACGCTACCAGGCCCGCACAAAGGCGCTCATTCCCGGGGTGCTATGAGGTGGCGCCCGACAAGTACGCCACCAGGCAGCGTGGCTTGGTTTGAGGGCTGGATGGTGCCCGAATATAAGGGGCCGAAGGAAATCAATTCCGGATGAGCACCGCTGACTCCCTCGTCCGTGCCGTCGCGCATTTTCCGCGTAGCGTCCAGGGGTGCCTGCCATGCGACGAACGGCATTCGACGTTTTCGAGATGGATGAACGGATGTTCGGATAAGCAGGGGGGCGGGGTGATGGAATCGGGCAATGACCGCTGTTTCCTTTTGGGGAGCCGCGAAACAGACTCCCTTCAGTCCACCCGCGTGTATTGCAGGCTGACAGCGAGGGCTTCCTTGCTGTCGCGGGTCGAACCAGGATTATCGGGCGGTTGTCGAAATCGGCGCCGGCTGTTCGTCGTTGTACTGAAGGCCGGCGACCAGCCGACAAGCCGATGATGGGAGAAGCACACATGCCGCAATATCTGGTGGCGATCCACCACCCCGACAACTACGATCCGTCGCTTGAAGACGATGCGATGATCCGCGACATCCAGGCGCTGAATGACGAGATGGCGGCTGCCGGTGCCTGGTTCTTCGCCGGCGGCCTGCAATCGGCGCCCCTCGCGAAGTCACTGCGCAAGCAGCCCGATGGAAAGGTGGTCATTACCGATGGACCGTACATCGAGGCCAAGGAACACATTGGCGGCTTCTGGATACTCGACGCAGCGAACATGGACGTGGCGCTGGCATGGGGTCGCAAGGCCGTGGTCGCCTGCCGCGCACCGGTCGAGGTGCGCGAGTTCCTCGTCATGCCAGCGGAATAGAAACGCCAGCCCCGGAACAAGGAGAGTCACATGAGAAAGCTCAGGATCATCGAACACATCTCGCTGGACGGCGTGATCCAGCATTCCGCCGATGACGACCATTTCCCCTACAGCGACTGGACCGCGCCGTATCGGACCCCCGCTGGCCGGGATGCCGTGATGGCCGCGCACGGCGAGCGCTTCGATCTGCTGCTGGGCCGTCGCACCTACGATGCGTGGTCGGGCTTCTGGCCCAGGGCACCGAGCAGTCCGATGGCGGACGGCCTCAATACGGCAACAAAATATGTCGCCACCCATCGTCCGGAGAGTCTGGAATGGGGCCCGGTCGAGTGCGTTGGGCCGGACCTCGTCGAGGGCATTCGCCGGATCAAGTCGCAGGACGGCCCGGACCTCGTCCTCTCGGGCAGCTCCACGCTGACCTCGACGCTGCTCGAACACGGGCTTGCGGATGAAGTCGTGCTGATCGTCTATCCGGTCCTGCTGGGTACGGGGAAGCGCTTCTTTGCGGAGGGAACCCCGCCACGCTCATTCGAGCTCGTCAGCACGCAAGCAACGCCGACTGGCGTCATCCTCAATACGTACAAGGTTACCGGGCCGTTGAAGGCGGCCTAGCTCGACGGCGCGACATCGTCAGTGAGCGCCGTCATCAAGCTATCAAGCCAGCCGGGTCGGCATTTCGCCGCCCGGATCAACAAGAACCCGCTGGTTCTTCCTCGGCGAAATGGTGACCCGGTTACGACCTGGCGCCTGCTTGCGCGACACCTTCGTTGTCTCAGCCGGCGACGTCCACCACGACCTTGCCGGTGGCTGCGGCGTTCTCGATCAGCTGATAGGCCTGTTCCGCCTCGGCGAGTGCAAAACGGTGCGGGTCGAGGTGGGTGCGCAGCAGACCGAGGTCGGCCAGCCGGGTTGCCTCGCGCAGGATCTCGCCGTGATGCGCCCGGCCTTGCCCGGTCAGCAGCGGGCGAAGGGTGAACACGCCGGAATAGGTCGCAGCGCGGAACGACAGCGGTGCCAGCGCGTGCGTGCCCCAGCCCAGCGCGCTGACCACGTGGCCGTGGTACGGCCGCACCGCTTCGAACGAAGCATCCAGTGTGGCGCCGCCGACGGTGTCGTAGATGACGTCGAAACCTTCGCCGCCGGTGTGCGCCTGCACGTAGTCCGCCACCGGCGTGGTGCCGTAGTCGATCGCGGTGGCGCCGTAGCCTTCGATCATCGTTTTCTGCCTGGCACTGCCGGTGGCGAATACCTGGGCGCCATTGGCGCGGGCAAGCTGCACGGCAAGATGGCCCACGCCGCCGGCGCCGCCGTGCACCAGTACGCGCTGCCCCGCATGCACGTGCGCCCGATCGACCAGCCCTTCGTACGCGGTGATGAAGCCCAGCGGCAGCGCGGCGGCTTCGCGCATCGATAGATCGGCCGGCTTCGGCGCCAGCAGCGCCGCGTCCACCGCCGCGTATTCGGCCAGCGAACCCTGCACGCCGCCGACGCCGCCGGTCATGCCGTACACGGCGTCGCCAATGCGGAAACTGTCCACGTCAGGCCCCAGTGCCACCACGGTGCCGGCCAGATCGATGCCCAGCACCGCCGGCAGCGGATGGCGCGCATGGCCGGCGCTGCCGGCACGGATCTTGGTGTCCAGCGGATTGAGGCCGGCCGCGGCCACGCGCACCAGCACCTGGCCCGGGCCCGGTACTGGCAGCGCGAGTTCGGTGATGCGAAGTGGCGCGCCGACCTGCTCCAGTACGGCGGCTTTCATGGTGGCGGGAAGGGTGTTCATGGCGAGGTGTCCAGCAGGGAAGGTGCGTCCACCATAGACCCGGTTGCAATGCATGGAAATCGACGTTTTCGTTTTCTTTCCATGCAAAAATGCATGGAAAGGAACAACGGGAGCAAATCTATGGAGTGGAGCGACGTACGCATCTTTCTCGCCATCGCGCGCGAGGGTTCGCTTGGCGCCGCCGCGCGCGCGGTCGGGCAGACCCAGCCGACGATGGGCCGGCGCTTGCGCGCGCTGGAGGCCGCACTTGGCCAGGCATTGTTCCAGCGCACCGCCGATGGCTTCGTGCTCACCGACGAAGGCGCGGCCGTGATGGCCAGCGCCGAACGCATGGAGGAGGAAGCGCTCGCCTTCGAGCGCCGGCTCGCCGGCCACGAGAGTGCGCTCAGCGGTCAGCTGCGGCTGGCCGCCTCGGACTGGTTCGGCAGCTACGTGCTCACGCCGGTGCTGGCCGAGTTCGCCCGTCGGCATCCTTCGGTCACCGTGGAACTGCTTACCGATGCACGCCTCTACAGCCTGGCGCGCCGCGAGGCCGATCTGGCGTTCCGCATCAAGGCGTTCGACGAACCGGACGTGATCTCGCGCCGCCTGCTGCGCATGCCTTATGCGCTCTATGCCCGCCGCGGCGATCCACGCCCGCGCAAGGACGGCCGCGGCACCCGCCTGGTCACCATGAACGCCGCCTACGGCGGCATGCCCGACGTGACCTGGCTGAAAAAGCACTTGCCGCAGGCCAGCGTCGCGTTCACCAGCAACAACCGCGAAGCGCAGGCGCGCATGTGCGCCGAAGGCATCGGCGTGGCCGTGCTGCCGGTGGCGCTCGGCGATGCCTTTCCCGAGCTCAGGCGGGTCGACCTCGGTGATCCACCGCCGTCACGCGACACCTGGCTCGGGTATCACAAGGATCTGAAGCGGCTGAGCCGGCTGCGCAGCCTGCTGGAGTTGCTGGCTGAACGCTTTGCCGAATGAGCTTCGCCCGTTCGCGGCATGGGCCATCGTGGGATGACTGGCCGCGACGCATGAAGACCTTCCGGATCGTGCTGCGCGATTCCGGGATGACAGCGAGGCGAGCCGAAGCGGCACGGACGAGGGTTAAAACCCCAGTTCGCTCAGTCCCGGGTGATCGTCCGGGCGCCTTCCCTGGGGCCAGTGGTACTTGCGGTCGGCTTCCCTGATCGGCGCATCGTTGATGCTGGCGATGCGCAAACGCATCAGGCCGTTCTCGTCGAACTCCCAGTTCTCGTTGCCGTAGCTGCGGTACCACTGGCCGCCGTCGTCGTGGAACTCGTAGGCGAAGCGCACGGCGATGCGGTTGTCGCGGAAGGCCCACAGTTCCTTGATCAGCCGATACTCCCGCTCGCGCTGCCACTTGCGGGTGAGGAAGGCCTCGATCGCCTCGCGCCCCTGCAGGAACTCGGCGCGGTTGCGCCAGCGGCTGTCGGGCGAATACGCCAGCGCCACCCTGGCCGGGTCGCGGCTGTTCCAGGCATCCTCGGCGAGGCGCACTTTCTGCGTCGCGGTGTCTTCGGTGAACGGGGGCAGCGGCGGACGTTGCATGGTGGATCTCCTGGGGACGGGACGGCCCGAAAGTGTGCGCGTCGCGTGCGGGTGCTGCCAGCGGCGCGGGCTAGACCTTGGTCACGGACGCCGTCTCGCTGGTCTGGCGACGGAACGCCGCGGGGCTGGTGCCATGCACGCGCTTGAACGCCTGCCCGAAGGCCGCGCGCGAGGTGTAGCCGCAGGCCTCGCCGATCAACTCGATCGAACGCGGCGTCTCGCGCAGCAGGCGCGCGGCCAGATCCATGCGCAAGGCGGTGACCACGTCCATCGGGGTGACGGGCGACAGCTCGGCGAAGTGCCGCGCAAAGCTGGCGCGCGACATGCGGCTGACCCCGGCCAGCCGTTCCAGCGTCCACGGCTCGGCCGGTGCGGCGATCACCGCGGCCAGCGCGGGCGCCACGCGGGCATCCATCAGCAAGGCGAGCAGGCCTTGTTGCAGATCGCCCTCGTCCATCAACGTGCGCACGACCAGGGTGAACAGGGCGGCGGACAGGTGCGCGATCACCGCGTCGCCGCCGGGCGAGGCCTGCAGGCTCTCGTGGCGAAGGGTGTGCATCAGCGCGTGCAGGCCGGTGTAGTCGTCGCGGCCGTGCGTGTGCAGGTGCACCACCTCGGGCAGCGCCTGCAGCAGCAGCGCGTGGTGCTGGCCCAGCTCGAACGTGCCGCAGAGCACGTCGAAATCGCTGCGCGGCGCCTCGCTCGCCACCTCGACGAGGCGGCCCAATGGACGGCGCACCTCGGCAAACGTCAGCGTGGCACCGTCGGCGTGCCGCATGGTGTGCGCGGCGCCACGCGGAAACAGCACCAGGTCGCCCGCCACGAACGGGTGCCGCACGCGGCCCACTTCCAGCACGGCCGCACCGGCCAGCACCACGTGGTACGGCACCTGGCCCGGCGGCGCTTGCGGTTGCGGCACCGACCACGCGCCAGCGAAGCGGCACAGCAGGTCCACTCGCCCGCGCAGGCCCATCGAGGCCATCAGCGCACTCAAGCTGTCCAACAGTCACCTCCAGACGAACGAAACCAAGATTGAGACGCGCGGAACACGACGGCGGGGGCGCGACGCCCAGCATTGTCACCACCGGCCGATGCCCAAGGCAACGCCGCCTCTTTCTTCCACAGGAGTAACCGCCATGACCCGTTTGCACACTCTCGCCCACGACCAGGCCGACCAGGAAACCGCCGAGCTGTTCGGCATCATCAAGCGCAGCCTCGGCAAGCTGCCGAACCTCTACGCCACCATCGGGAGCAATGCACCGGCCGTGCTTGCCCACGTGCTCGGCACCGGCGCCACGCTGGCGAAGAGTTCGCTCACCAGGCGCGAGCAGGAAGCGATCAACCTCGCTGTGAGCGAGGCCACCGGCTGTGACTACTGCGTGGCCGCCCACACCATGACCGGCAAGCTGGCCGGCTACTCGGCGGAGCAGACGCGCGAACTGCGCACCGGCTCGTTCGCGGAGGATGCGCGCATCGACGCACTGGTGAAGTTCGCCCTGCACCTGGTGCAGCAGCGCGGCACGCTGGATGCCGCCACGGTCGACGCGCTGAAGGCCGCCGGCTTCGACGATCGCCAACTGGTGGAGATCCCGCTGGCGGTGAGCGCGATCCTGTTCACCAACATGGTCAACCGCATCAACGACACCACGCTGGATTTCCCCAAGGTGGCGTGAGCCGGTTCGCGACAGCGACACGGGCGCCGGAGGGCGTCCGTGTTCGGGCGTGCCGATAGGGACTGTACGCGGCGCCGTCACCGGCGAGTCGTACCTGGCGATCAGCGATGTGGGCCGGGTCATCGCCGGGCTGCTGTCGGACGACCAGGCCTGGGTCAACGCACAGTCCATTGAAGTGGCTGGCGGCTACATCATCTGATCACGCACCACCGGAGCAAGACCATGCTGGATCCCGTGTTTCTGTCTGTCCGCGAGCCCTCGCGATGGGCCGCTTTTCCGCACCGCGGCGGTGGTGCCGTCGGGCATCTGCAGCCGGCAGTTCGTCTGCACAGGCCGGCAGCGCGGGAGTTGACCGCATGACCGGACACAACCTCCTGCGCGCGGTGGCTGATGCATTCATCGCGGCGACCAATGCCTTCGATGTCGAGGCGGCCCTGGCACTGTTCACACCAGATGCCGTGATCGATGACCCGTCGACCGGCCAGCGCTTCGAAGCCCATGCGGGAATCCGCGATTACCTGGAGCGCTATTTCCTGGGCTATCGCACGGTGACCCGCTTTCTGTCGATCAAGCGCCTCGGCGAAGGCCGGGCGCGTGTCCGCGTCGATTTCAGCGGCGACTTCGGACACGAGATCGGTCTGCTCGTGCTATCCGTCGATGCCGACGGACTGATCGACCGCATCGATGCCGAGCTCGAATGAAACCTGCGGGGAACGACAGCGCCGCCGCCGCGGGCGAACGCATCAGTGGCCGACCTCGGCAAACACGATGTCGGCGAAGCCTGGCGCAGTGCTCTCGCGGTTCCAGTCGCGCTGAAGCTCGCAGGCCAGCTGGATCCAGCTGATCGGAATGCCGCCGGCCTGGGTGATGCGCTGCAGTCCGGCGCGATGGGCTTCCCGTGACGTGCCACCCACGGCATCGACCACCACGTAGACGTCGAATCCTTCCTGCAGGGCATCGAGTGCGGGAAAGACCAGGCAGACCTCCGTCCACAGGGCGATCATGATCAGCTTTTTCCGGCCCGTCGCCTTGACGGCGGCGACGAAGTCGTCGTCTTCCCAGGCGTTGATCGAGGTGCGATCGACAATGGATGCATTGCCCAGCAGGTCGGTGATGGGACGGATCATGGGCTGGTTGAGCCCTGTCGACACGTTGACCGTGGAGAGCACGGTCGGGACGCCATAGAGCTTGGCGGTGCGTGCCACCGCCACCACGTTGGCGACCAGGAGACGCTTGTTCATCGAGGCGATGGAGGCGACCTGGACAGGCTGGAAGTCGATGATCAGGAGGGCCGCATTCTGTGCGGTGAGCATGTGATCGGTGACGGGATCACGTGGTGTGGTCGGTGAGGTCATGGCTTTCTCTCGCTGGGTGTTGCGCTGGTCTGGGGCCGAGTCTCGTAGCGCGTGTCGGTGGGGCCGTAGCCGGTGATGATGACGGCGACAGGCTCGCCCTCCGTGCGGGCGAAGTGCGGCATGTTGGCGGGCTCCGTGTAGAAGCTGCCGGGGCCGAGCGACGTGGACCCGGTGTCGTCCGCCGTGCGGCCATAGCCGAAATGCCACGTGCCCGACACGACCACCGCCGAGCGGTCGTCGCGATGCTCATGGGCGGCGATGCGCGTGTGTGCAGGCACCAGCAACTCGATGGCGTACATGCCGGGACGCGTCGGGTCACCCGCAAGCACGAGGGTGCGGATACCGGCCAGACCCGAGGTGCCGGCGATGGCCCCGAGCGCCGGGTGCTGCGCTATCTCGCTGGCGGTCATCCGCCGGGCCGGCAGGGGAGCTCGCGTGTCCATGTCCTTGCCGCAGGCCGCGCAGGCGACCAGGGCAATCTGGCAGGCCATGCATGTCTTGAGGAGCGGGCTCATGGTGCTGCGTCCACAAAGTCGCGCACCGCCGCGATCGTGGCCTTGGGCTGTTCTTCCATCAACCAGTGGCCCGCATCGGGAATCACCAGCCCGCTCACGTTGGTGGCTGTTGCGCGCGCCACCACCGCCATCGTAGGCCCGAACGATTTTTCGCCACCGATCGCCAGTATCGGCATCGTCAGCTTGCCTTGCGCGAGGAATGCCTGGTTGTCCTTGGCATCCTGGTCGAAGGCGGCGAACTGGGCGAAGCCGTCGTGCATGGCACCGGGCAAGGCATAGAGCCGGGCGTAGTGCTGGCGATCCTCCTCGGTGAAGCGGCGCGGGTCGGCCGAGAATTCGTTCCAGAACCGGTCGAGGTAGATGCGCTCGCGGCCGGCCACCAGGCGCTCCATATCCGGTCCACCAAAATGGAAATGCCAAAGCATCGGGCTCTTCAGGATCTCGTCCCAGGGGCCGATCCCCGGAAGGGGCGCGTCCATGAGAACGAAACGCCGGACCCGATCGCGATGCTCGGCAACGAAGGCGTAACCGACCATGTTGCCGATGTCGTGGGCGACCACGTCGACTTTGTCCACGTGCAGCGCGTCCAGCACCGCGGAGATGTCGCGACCCTGGTTCTTCTTGTCGTAGCCACCGGGCGGATGGTCGGAGAGTCCCATGCCCCGAAGGTCGGGCACGATGACGGTGTGGTTACGGACCAGGGCGACTGCAAGCGGCTGCCACATGTCACCGGTCTCGCCATAGCCGTGCAGCAAGACCACCGCCGGGCCTTGACCGCCGACACGGACGAAGATCCGCGTTCCGTTGGCGGCGATCGTCTCGGTCTTGAAGTCGGCAGGATACGGTTTGACGCTCGCGATGCACGCACATGCAACAAGCAACATGCTGCATGCGATGAAAAACCTGCTGGTTCGATTCATGACGCGTCACCTCTGGCTTTGCTGGTGCGGCGAACTTAGGCGCCAGAGGGATTCGCGGCTTGATCGAACATGCCGAATTTGTCGATCACTGCTGCGAGGTATGTTTGCCGGTTGATGATCGCTGCGATACGGCCCCCGCTGTACCTTGTTCGATGGCTCGCGGGGGAACCACCGGGTGCCGTGGCCCAAAGCAGGCTTTTCGTCTTTCCAGAAAGACCTGGGACGCGTGCTTCAAGCGGTTGAATAAAGAGCACGAGGGCCGGCTTCCACGGGCATTGGCCGTTGCCGGAGCACGCGGATATGATGATCGCAGGGTGGGGTGACCCGGGTCATTGGACGATGTGCGTGCGGGATTGCCATCCCATCGTGTCTATCGCCGGGTGGCAACTATCTGCGCGATGCGCGGGTCAGGTGGGGATGAATGGCACAGCAGCGAAAACCGACGCAGATCGCCGAGATTTCCGTGGTACCTGTCGCCGCGAATGCGCCGGCTGGGCGATCGATCTGCGCCCCGACTGAAAGAGTCGTGCGATGAACGAGCGTCCTGATCACATGGCGGACCATGCGAGCGCAACGCTCGACGGCGATCTTCAATCCTGGGAAGACAGCTTCCGTATCGCGATCGACACCATCCCCGGGCTGGCCTGGTTCGGCAGTGCCGATGGGCCGGTCGAGTTCGTGAACAAGCAATGGTGCGATTACACCGGAATATCGATGGATGATGCGCTGGGCTGGGGTTGGACAGCCACCATCCATCCGGACGACATGTCGCGCCTCCAGACACAATGGCAGGAGGCTCTGGTGCAAGGCGTGCCGGGTGAACTGGAGGCACGGGTTCGACGTTTCGACGGTGAATACCGCTGGTTTCTCTTTCGCTATGCCCCGCTGCGGGACAGCGCGGGCCGGGTTCTGAAGTGGTACGGATCCAACACCGATATCGAGGCGCGCAAACGTGCCGAGGATGCCTTGCTGGCGTCCGAGCAGCTGATCCGGGGACAGGTCAACGCCCTCAAGAGCTCGCTGGACGCGCTGGCCAATGAAGCGGAACCCAGCCTGCTGGTCACGCACACCCTGAGCACGCTCACCACACAGTTCGGCGCGCATAGCGCCAGTGTCTGGCGCCGGAGATTCGCCGACAACACGATAGGGGTCGAGTTCGTTTTCGAGGACGGCCGCGTCGTGCCAAACACCGATCCCCGTTTCGCGGGGCTCGACCTCACGCTGCCGATGGAAGACATCTGGCCCTGGCCTGAAGTGTTTTGCTCCGGGAAACCGAGTGTCATCGAGGACATCCGGGTCGTTCCGCCTTTCGCCTTGCGCGATCGGCTGCTCCCTTTGGGCATCATCACCGTTCTTTTGCTGCCCCTGTTTGTCGCCGGGCAGCTGGAAGGCGCCATTGGACTTCGCTTCCAACGCAAGCGCATGTTCCAGGCCGAGCAGGTCGAGCTGGCCCAGGCCCTTGCCAACCAGGCCATGCTCATGATCCGCCTGGCCGAGTTGTCGGCGAAGGGGCGCGAAGCCGCCGTGGCAGGAGAACGCAATCGCATCGCACGCGACATTCATGACACCCTGGCGCAGGGATTTACCGGAATCATCGTCCAGCTCGAAGCGGCCGAGGATGCCAGTCGGCGCGGCCTTGGGCTCGCCGCAGAGCAACACGTCGTAACGGCGCGAAACCTGGCGCGCGAGAGTCTCAGCGAGGCCCGGCGCTCCCTGCAGGCTCTGCGGCCTCAATCCCTGGACGAGGGTGGCATCACCCATGCCCTGCGCGCACTGTTCGGCAAAATGACCGAGGGCGTGTCGCTCAGCAGCAACTTCCGGGTGCTGGGTGAACCCAGGGCCTTGCCGTCCGATTGGGAGGAAAATCTGTTCCGGATTGCCCAGGAGTGCCTGACCAACGTGCTTCGCCACGCCCAGGCATCCAGCGTCAACGCCACCATCAGGTTCGGCGACGAGAAAGTCTGGCTTCAGTTCGACGATGACGGCCGAGGATTTGACCCTGCCGCACGAAGCGAAGGTTATGGCCTTCTTGGCATGCGCGAACGGGTGGGCGCCATGGGCGGGCAGATGGAGGTTGAAAGCTCAATAGGTCTCGGTACGACGGTTTCGATCGGCTTGCCGTTGACCATCATTCCTGCATCGGAACCAAACTGATGGAGTTGTCGACATCCGATACCAATGTGCAGGCGAAAGCACGCATACGTGTCCTGATCGCCGACGATCACGTTACGGTCCGGGAGGGCCTGGCGGCGATTATCGGGCGGCAGCCGGACATGGTCGTGATCGGTGCAGCCGCCAACGGCAAGGAATGCGTTGATCGCTGGCTGCAGTACCGTCCCGACGTGACCCTGCTCGACTTGCGCATGCCGGTTCTGGACGGAATCGGTGCCATCGAGGCGATCCGTCGCGATGCCCCCTCCGCGCTGCTCATCGTCTTGACCACGTTCGGCACCGACCACGACATATGCGCGGCCATCAAGGCAGGGGCGAAGGCGTACATGCTCAAGGATGCCCAGAGGGAGGAACTGCTGGATTGCATCCGCGCCGTCCACGCCGGCGAAACCCGCATTCCGCCATTGCTTGTGGCCAAGCTCGCCGCAGAGGTCAGCGGCGAGATACTCACCAGGCGTGAGCTGGAAGTCCTGGCCTTGCTGGCGCGGGGGCGCAGCAACAAGAACATTGCGCTGCGGTTGAGCATCAGCGAGACCACCGTCAAGTCGCATCTGCACAGCGTCTTCAACAAACTTCGGGTCTTGAGCCGCACCGAGGCCATCGCGGTGGCAAGCCAGCGAGGCCTCATTCGTCTTTAGGCGCCGTGTTGGCGGTCAAGCCCTCCGAAAGGAGGAGCCTCCACTCCTCCTTTCGCACCGTGCAAAGATGGCCCAACGGACCAATGGATGGTAAGTGCCATTGACGATAGCTTGTGTCCCGAGCGAAAGCTGAAATCCGGCATCGGGAGTTCAAGATGATGTACGAGCCAGAGCAAAGGGAAGAGTCAGTTCCCATTGCCGTGAAACTTCTCCGGCGCGCATGTCTGGCTCTCGACAAGGATGCAAACGTCGCGAAGCGCGAAATCCGCAGGGCGCTTGAACTGCTTCTGGATTCCGTGGTCCGGACGCCGATGAATCAACCTGTCCCTGGACTCGCACCCTGGCAGGCCCGAAGGGTGGTCGACCACATTCTGGCCAATCTCGAGGCGCCCATTCGAGTCGAAGATCTGGCCGCCGTGACGCGGCTGAGTGCGAGCCATTTCTCCCGGGCTTTCAAGCTCAGCTTCCGCGTGTCTCCCCACGCCTACATCGTGGCACTCCGGCTTTCGCATGCGCGCGCCTTGTTGTCGGACAGCAATGAGCAGATCAGCCAGATCGCCGCGGCGTGCGGCTTTGCGGACCAGGCGCATTTCTCCAGAGTCTTTCACCGCAGCATCGGATGCGCTCCCGGCCTTTGGCGACGCGAGCGCCGCAGCCATCCGATCAATGACCCTGCCACTTCCATCGAAAACCCTCCAGGAACGGAGGCCTCGCAGCACCATCGTTTCGAATTTCCGCACCTTGCGGGAGCCGATGATGTTGCGGCATGAAAGCAGGCGCCAGCGAGTCGAGCCGCTTAGCCGGTCGTGCAAGGCTGGCGCCTGTCTCCGGCATCAAAGCCAGCGCAGCGTTCTGACTCGCTGCGGGTGGAATAACCGTATCCGCGGCCCCAAGTCGTCCCGATCCGCCTCACCGTTGAGGGGCGATCTTCAGTCGAGGAAATCCCATGCATATCAATTTGAGTAAACGCCATGCCATCGTCACCGGTTCCACTGCGGGCATCGGTCTGGCAATTGCCAGCGGACTGGCCGCTGCCGGGGCCGAAGTCGTCATCACCGGACGCACGCAGGCGCGAGTCGACGCCGCCATGGCCAGCATCGGCAAGCAGGTGGCCGGCGCAAGGCTGCGAGGCCTGGCCGCCGACCTGGGCACGCGCGAAGGTGCGGAGCAGCTGATCGCCGTGGTACCTGAAACCGACATTCTGGTGAACAACCTTGGCATCTTCGAGCCCAAGCCTTTCTTCGACATCCCCGACGAAGACTGGATGCGGTTCTTCGAAGTCAACGTGATGAGCGGCGTGCGCCTCTCGCGCCATTACGCGCAAGGCATGGCAAGACGCGGCTGGGGTCGCGTGCAATTCGTCTCCAGCGAATCGGCGGTGCAGATTCCCCCAGAGATGGTGCATTACGGGATGACCAAGACGGCGGAACTGGCGATCTCGCGCGGACTGGCCGAGACGCTGGCCGGCACCGGCGTTACCGTCAACGCGATCCTGCCGGGGCCGACGCGTTCGGAAGGCGTCGGCGATTTCTTCGGCAAGATTGCTGCAGAACAGGGCGTGTCACTGGAACAGGTGGAACGCGATTTCATTGCCACGCATCGACCCTCGTCACTGATCAAGCGACTGGCCAGCGTGGAAGAGGTGGCCAACCTGGCCGTCTATCTGGCCTCGGAACAAGCTTCAGCCACCACCGGTGCGGCGATGCGTGTCGATGGCGGCGTCGTACGTTCGGTGATCTGAGCCGCGACACCTGTTGCGGAACCCACTCCCGGAACGGGTGTCAGGGACAAATCAGGGGCTGCCATCCTGATCGAAAAGGTCGCTGCTCAAATCGTTCATGACACCATTCCTCGCGTGGGGGAGCCCGGCAATCGTCGGCACGCAGGCGTTTCCGCCGGGCATCATCTTCAGTACTTGCAAGGTCGGCGGGCTTTTGAATACTGGCTAGTTCGACGGCGCGACATCATCAGTGACTACCGGAACGCCGTCATCCGGCAGGCATGAAAGATGTGCCTGAGGCGATCGAGGGCGTGCGGAAGATCGAGTCCACGCGGCTCATCGCTGCCATTGCCAGAATCACCGTGAATGCTGTTGGCAGGTGTGGCGAGGGTTTGGTTTGCCTCATCGCGCAAGAGTGCAGTTGAACTTCTGCCGGGTGTCACCGTATTTTGTGGCGTGTCCGCTGTGTCCGATGTCCGCGCGAAGTGTCCGCGGACGGATGTTCTCTTTCGACAGGCAACGGGAAATGGCGCGGGAACGCGGTTTTCACGGCGTGGTGGCATTGGCACGACGTTTGCCTTGTCCCTCTCGAAAACCTCGTTTCCTCATTCGATGGAGAGCCGTCATGAAATTCAAATACGAAACCCTGCTGCTGCGGAGCCTGTTCGGCGCCTGCGTGGCGATTTGCGCGATGACCGTCGGCAGCATGTTGCTGGCCTAGGTGGTCGATCGCGCGAAGTACCGGCGACACGCCGGTTTGGGGCGGCGTCGGCCGCCTCGATGCGCGGGCAGCAGCCAAACCCCTGGTCTGCCCGTGCGTTTCCCCTCCACAAACCAAGGAAGTGACTCATGAACAACATTCTCTCGCCCCGCTCTGTCTCGCGTCGTATCGCCCGTGGTCTGGCTTTGGCCGGTGTCATGGGCGCGTTCGCCGTGGCGGGTATCTCCACGGCCAGTGCGCAGGCTACTGCGGGCACAGTGTTCGGCAAGGCACCAGCGGGTTACAGCATCGCTGTGCGCAGCGACACGACGGGGGCTGGCCGAACGGTGACGGTGGATTCAGCCGGCCGCTACTCCGCACCCCACCTGCCGCCGGGCATCTACACGGTCATGCTGAAGCGGGGCGATCAGGATGTCGCCAAGCATCTCAACGTGCCGGTAGCCGTGAGTCGCGGCGTCGAAGTGGATTTCAACTGCAGCGAGATCAAGTGCGACGAGGCCGCCAACGCGAAGTGAGCCTTGGCGCACTGATGCACGCATGGTGAAGAAGGGAGGCCCGGCAAGGAAACTGCCGGGCCTTTTCTCCATGCGGGGGCGCAACAGGCGTGTCTGCGGGCAGGAGAGCCAGCGCATCCCGCAGATCGTCAAAGGGGGCGTCAGAGACAATCCGGGGGCAGCCATCGTCGGGTGTAACTTCATCAGCCGGTCGGATGCCTGGCAGTGAACACCGCCAATTGATCTGCGAAAGCACGCTGGAAGCCGGGTCGCGCTTCGCCACGGGCGACATAGGCGTCGAGGTTGGGATATTCGCCCAGTATTCCCGTTGGCTTCGATCGGAACAGTACCCCGATCATCATCAGATCGCCCGCGCTGAACGCACCATCGAGCCACTCGGCATCACCAAGACGATTGGAAAGTTCGCCCAGCGTTTTACGGGCGCGACCCTCGAGCATGGGCTGACGCTGCTCGTACCAGGGTTTGTCGCGCTCGAAGATCAGGGCCATGCTGCGTTCAACCAGCGGCGGTTCCACCGTGCTGAGCGCGGCGAACATCCAGGTGATCGCACGCGCGCGTGCATCCGGTTCGTCCGGCAGCAGGCCTGCACGACTCTGCGCAAGGTGGAAGATGATGGATCCCGACTCGAACAGGACGAGGTCGCCTTCTTCATAGGTGGGGATCTGCCCGAAGGGTTGCAGCGCAAGATGCGCGGGTTCCTTCATCGCCTTGAATGACACAAGGCGAACGTCGTAAGGCTGGCCGACCTCTTCAAGCGCCCAGCGAACGCGCAAGTCACGTGCAAGTCCTCTGCCGCGGTCGGGCGAATCTTCGAAGGCAGTAATGGTGGGGATCATGGGAAGGCTCAAGTGATGGAAAGACAGGGGCAGCGTGAGCTGGTCGAACCGGGAACTCCGAATACCGTCAGTTCTTCGGCACCAGCTCGCCGGTCACCTTGCCGTTGCCATCCAGCATCTGCAGTGACGGCTCGCCGTCCCTGGCGACCTTCATCACGATGCGCGGGTGGCCCTGAAGGTCGTTCATGGCGAGCTGCACGCTGCCATCGATGTTGCGGCCTAGCACCATGCGCCGGGTCGGGCCGCCGTGCTTGGCGAAGAATGCTTCCATCCTCGCTTTCTGCTGGTCCGCCGGCAGATCCTTGATGGAGGCCATCAGCTGGATTTCCTCCAGAATCGAATAGTCCGGGTAGTCATTGAACTGCAGCCTGGTGTAGCGGCCTTCCTTTTCCTGGTGGGAATCCAGCGCCATGGTCTGGTCCTGCTCGTAGGCGTCGAAAGACAGGTGGCCATGTGATTCCCTGGTGCCGTCCTTGTCCTTTTCGCCGCCGAAGATCAGCCCGCCGTTCTCGCTGCCTTCGTCGTTGTAGAAGATCATGCCGGCGGCTTTGCGGTTGGGGTGCGGGTATTCCTTGCCCTTGATGATGATGCCCGGCGCCGTGGCGGCATCGGAGATCACCAGTCGCAACGTGCCGTCGGGTTCGCGCACGTTGATGCGTTGCACGTCCAGCTGGTCGAGCGACAGCTTCTTTGGCGCCTGCGCAAAGCCGCTCAGGGCCGTCACGGCAAATACGGCGGTGAGTACGCCGGCATAAATCATCAGGAAACGCTGACCGATGGGTTTCATGGGCTTGCCTCTTCACTGTCGGGGTGGATGTCCCGGCATGGTCACACGGCCGCCTAAACGGCGACACCGGGTCGAAACAAAAACAGGTCGGCGCGCTTTTCGAACAGACGATCCTGACCTTTGCGTTGCGTTGCAAGCGTCAACCGCGCCGCGCGGCTTCGATCGCGGCGACGTCGATCTTCGACATCGTCATCATCGCGTCGAACGCGCGCTTGGCGACGGCGGGGTCAGGATCGGTGAACGCGGCCGTCAGAACGCGCGGGGTGATCTGCCACGACAGACCCCACTTGTCCTTGCACCAGCCGCAGGCGCTGGCCTGGCCGTCGTTGCCGATGATCGCGTCCCACAGGCGGTCGGTTTCGGCCTGGTCGTCGGTCGCCACCTGGAACGAAAACGCATCGGTGTGCGGAACCCCGGGACCACCGTTCAATCCCAGGCACGGGATGCCCATGACACTGAATTCTACGGTCAGGACATCGCCCTGTTTGCCGGCGGGATAGTCGCCCGGCGCACGATGGACCGCGCCCACGGCGCTATCCGGGAACGTCTTGGCGTAGAACGTCGCGGCATCCAGCGCGGTGCCGTCATACCAAAGGCAAATCGTGTTCTTGCTGACCATGGGGGTTCTCCTGATTCAGGGCGGTGAGGATGCCCTTCATTCTCTTCGACGAACGACGTGCGCGCAGATCGACACGCAAAAAACCGGGTCATGGCGCACCTCCCATCCTTCTCGCCATGTACGAAGGTAGTGACTTCGCGAGAGGAAACCATGGCACGCCGCCTGATCCGTTCTGCTGGATCGACACGGGACGGAGCGAGCCGTCCCACTTCGGTCAGGTCGGCAAGCTGATCACCGGCACAAAACCACCGAAGATCATCCGCTTGCCGTCGAACGGCATGTCGCTGGCGGCCGCCATGCGCGGATCCTTCATGAATTTCTCCATGCCGGCATCGCGGGTGGCCTTGTCGGGCCATTCGACCCAGGAGAACACCACGGATTCGTCTTTCTCCGCCTGCACGGCGCGACGGAAATCGGTGAGCTTGCCGTCGGGCACGTCGTCGCCCCAGCACTCCATCACGCGCGTGGCGCCGAACTCCAGAAAGATCGCGTCAAAGGTTTTGGCGTGCCCGATGAACTTCTCGCGGTTGGCATTGGGTACGGCGATCACGAAACCATCGATATAGGACATGGTTGTCTCCTTGGCGGGAACGGCGGCCGGTATGGTCACCTTCTCGTATGCGACGAACGAGTGCGCGAGGGATCGACATGGGGCCTTGCTGCCGTCGAACTCCCATGCATGAGGTTGGAGTCGGCCCATTCCAGCCAGTCGTACCCAGCAGCCAGCGGTGATGGTTGGCTGAGACGGACAACCGAGTGTTGCTCCGCGCCGCCACTGCGCGGATGCTACTTGCCGGGGGTACGATGGCATGGCCGCCCGGGCACCGATACCAGCTGGACTGACGCACATGGCACGCGGTCGCGATCCATTGTCATCTCTGTCTGAGCGGGAAGCGCTCCTGATCCGTATTTTCGACAAGCTGCCGGGCATGGTCGGCTATTGGGATACCGAGCAGCGGTGCCGGTTTGCGAACGCCGACTATGAACGGTGGTTCGGCATCAAGCCGGAAGAGTTGATCGGCAAGACGCTGAGCGAGCTGCTCGGGCCCATCTACCAGAAAAATCTCCCCCACATACTGGCGGCGTTGCGCGGAGAGGAGCAATTGTTCGATCGCGAGATTCCCGACCCTCAGGGTGGACCTCCCAGATACAGCCAGGCGCACTACATACCCGACGTGCTGGACGGCGTCGTGCAAGGATTTGTCGTATTGGTCTCCGACATAAGCAGCCGGAGGAAGCTTGAGCTTCAGCTCCGCGAGGCACAGGAGCGGGCAAACACCATGGCCATGCATGACGCTCTCACGGGGCTGCCCAATCGTGCGCTGCTCGAAGATCGTTTGCAGGAGGCCATCGAGATGTCGAAGCGGCACTCCAGTCGATGTGCTGTTCTTTTTCTCGACCTCGATGGATTCAAGAACGTCAACGACGTTCTCGGCCATGGGGCGGGAGACAAGGTGCTTTGCGAGGTGGCGAGGCGCCTCGTCGACGAGCTGAGAGAGGTGGATACCGTGGCTCGATTGGGTGGAGATGAGTTTCTTGTCCTGTTGCCCGAGGTCAATGGCCGGGATCAGGCTGGCGTCGTTGCTGGCCATCTGCTTGCGATGATGCAGCGAGAGCCATTCGTGGTGGAAAATCAGTCGTTCGTGTTGTCCTTCAGCATCGGCATCGCCTTTTGTCCGGATGATGGCTTGGCGGTGCATGAACTGCTTGGGCACGCAGACAGTGCCCTGTACGCGGCAAAACGCGCCGGCAGGAACCGGTTCGCATTTTTCACAGCCGAAGCGAGTGGTTCCGGGAACCCATAGTCGCCGGCCAGCCCCGCTGCCCGGTTTCCGGTGCATGCCGACTTCCGCCAATTCATCATGGAACGTCTCTGATCCTTCAGGACCGGGAAACCTCAGACTCCAGCCCGGGTTCTGGGCCGGCGGATGGCGGTGATCTTGCCGTTGCGTCCGCCGCCGCAGAAGAAGCGGTCGCCGCCGTCGGACTCGAGTCCCGACACGCCGACGCCGGCTGGCATCTGCAGGCTCTCGAGTACTTCGCCGGTGGCAGGGTCGATGTGTCGCACATCGCTTTCGTCGCCTTCCCAGGTGCCGTGCCACAGCTCGCCGTCGACCCAGGTGACGCCGGTGACGAAACGGTCGCACGCGATGGTGCGAAGAATCGCGCCCGTGTCGGGATCGACCTGGTGGATCTTGCGCTCGCGGTATTGCCCGACCCAGAGCGCGCCCTCGGCCCACGCGAGTCCGGAGTCGCCACCAGCGCCCGGCGCCGGGATGGTGGCGAGCACGTGGCCGGTGGTCGGGTCGATCTTCTGGATCTGGTTCTCGACGATCTGGAACAAATGCCGTCCGTCGAACGCCGTACCTGCGTGCGCGACGACATCGATCATGTGCGGTGCTTCCTTGCTGGCCGGATCGAACGCAGCCAGTGCACCGCCGGTGGCAAACCAGACGCGCTTGCCGTCATAGGTGACGCCATGCACCTCGTCGATACCGGGGAAGGGGCCGTACTCGCGGATGATTTCGGCGTTTGATCGTTTCATGCAGCCATCCTAATCGCCGGGGAAGGGCGTGGGGAGTAACAAGCTTGTCGGGAATCCCGGCACGGGCGGGGTCAGCCAGCGGCGCGCCCGGCCGCGACCGAACGAGTCCACCTTGTGTGCGGCCGCCAGCGCATCGAGGGCGCGCTGCACGCTGCGCTGGCTGGTGCCAAGCACCAGCGCCAGCGCCGAGCTCGACCATGATTCCCCGTCAGCGAGCAGGGCAAGCACGGCCGCATGCGCGTCGTCGACGGGACGGGCCAGCACGACGACCTCGCCGGCATGGCGCGGCGCCAGCGCGAAGCCCTGCTTGGTTGCGTTGATGTCGGCCATCGGTCGAAGCAACGTGCGCAGGCGCCCGACTTCGACCCGCAAGCGGGCGCGGTGCGACTCATCGGCGTGTTTCGTGCGGAAGGCACGCGTGATGAGCGTGGCCCTCGACACATCGCCGGGCCACGCTTCACCCAGGGTTCGTGCCAGCGCGAACAACACCGGGCGCCGCTCCAGCGAGATGGCCGAACGCGCGTCGCGCACGGCGTAACGGCATGCATCCACGACGAGCGCGGTGGAGGCCAGCAAGGCCTCGACCTCGTCGAGCTGCAGGAGTCGCTCATCACCGTGGGCGATCAGGCGCGCGGCGGGCAGGTTCAGCGCGAGGAAAGCATGTTGGACTTCCGCCATCAGCGCCGGAATGGCGGCTTGGCGCGCTGCCAGCTCCGCCCGCGTGAGTGCGGCGCGCGCTGTCGCCGTACGCAGGCGACGTATCGCGATACCGGCGACGACCAGCTCGCAGGAGGCCCGCGACGCAGGCGGCAACGCGGCCGGATCGAGTTCGGCAAGCGTGCGCTCGGCGTCGTCGAGATGCCCGGTCAGCAGCAGGCGACGAGCCTGCAGATAGCGCGCATACGCGGCGTTCGCGTGGTCGCCGTGCGCTTCCAGCGTGGCCCGCGCGGTGTCGAGCGCTTTCGTGGACTCGCCGAGATCGCGCGAGACGAGCGCGATCTCGGCCTCGGCGACGGCGCAGCGCGCGCGGGCCATCGATTCGTGCGGGCCGAAGGCGCGCGCAGCGCGACGCAGCAGCATCTTCGCCCGCACGAAATCGCCGAGCTGGGCCATCGCGATGCCGCGCAGCGCGAGCGCCGGCGCGTCGTCGCGCAAGGCGACCCGCTTCAATGCGCCCAGGGGGTCACCCGCCGCGAGTGCGCGCGCCGCGGCTGTGATCAGGGAATCCATTCGGAGGAGCTCATTGTCAATCGCGCCACACTTGTCACTCCCACCCTTCGATGGACCGGCCGCAGTCTATCTCACGCTCAACAACCAAGGCGCCGGCGCCAACCGGCACCGACAACACGTGGATGCGAGGAGAGACGAGATGGAAAAGATCGCTGTGTGGGGCTTCAGCTGGGTGCCGCCGTTTGCCCAGGGTCTGGTGCGCGACCTGCGCGTGCGCTGGGCGCTCGAAGAGGCGGGGCTTGCCTATGAAAGCCGGTGGATCGACACAGAGGACCGAAATTCCGATGCCTACCGGCGCAGGCATCCGTTCGGCATGGTGCCCGTGCTCGAATCCGGCGACGCAACATGGATCGAGTCGGGCGCCATCGTCCATGCCATTGCCGAACATTGCGAAGCGCTCATGCCTGCCGACCGACGCACCGAAACGCTCACCTGGATGTTCACGGCCCTCAATACCGTCGAGCCGCCGCTGTGGAATCTGTTCGTGATGGATGTGCTGCACCGTGACGAAGCATGGGTGCCACTGCGGCGTCCTGGCGCCGTTGACGAGGTGCAGGCTCGATTGGCCGCGCTTTCCGGATGCCTCGACGGTCGCGATTACCTGCTTGGCCGCTTCACGGTGGCCGACATTCTGATGGCCACCGTGCTGAGGTTCATTCGGCATACGGATCTGGTAGCCGGATTCCCGCTGCTCGTTGCCTACGTCAAGCGCTGCGAGGCGCGGCCGGCTTTCCAGGCTGCCTTGCGCAACCAGACGGTTGGCTACGCACGCAACGCACCAGTTGCAGCCTGAGTTGAAAGGGAGAGCAGCGATGACTGACGACAAGACTGGAACACGCGAAGAGTGGCTGGCAGCGCGGCTTGAGCTGCTTCATGCCGAGAAGGAGCTCACGCGACGCAGCGATGAGGTGGCGCGGCAGCGGCAGGAACTGCCGTGGGTACGGATCGACAAGCCGTATCGGTTCGAGACCGACGAGGGCAGCGCTTCGCTGGCGGACCTTTTCCGGGGGCGCTCGCAGCTGCTCGTCTATCACTTCATGTTCGGGCCCGACTACAAGGCCGGTTGCCCGTCGTGCTCGTCCATCGCGGATGGGTTCAACGGCTCCATCGTCCACCTGGAAAACCACGACGTGGCCTTCACGGCAGTGTCGCGTGCGCCGCTTGCGAAGCTGCAGGCGTTCAAGCAGCGGATGGACTGGACGTTCCCCTGGGCGTCGGCGCCCAATGGAGAGTTCAACTTCGACTTCAACGTCGTGTTCACCGAGGAGCAACTGTGCAGCGGCCCGGTGAATTACAACTACCAGCCGATGGACGTGAGGCAGGCCGTGAAAGCCGGAGAGGATGGTTTCGTCGGCCGGATGGCGGCCATGACGGAGACAAACGTGGCGACCTATCTGCGCGAGATGCCGGGCATGAGCGCGTTCGTGCTGGAGGCCGGCGTCGTCTACCACACGTATTCCACCTATGCGCGCGGGCTGGACGGTCTTTGGGGCATGTACCAGTGGCTCGATCGCGCCCCCAAGGGGCGCAACGAGAACGGCGTTTGGTGGCGCCACCATGACAAGTACGACCAGCGTTGAGCCATGTCGTGGCGACAGCGCCACGGTGCTTCCTGACAGGAGGGATGACATGAGTGACGTGCATGTCGGTGCAGATGTAGGCGCTGCCATCGGTCATGGAAGCGGCGATACGGCATCTCTCCGTGGGGCCCGTCGGCTTGGCCTCGCCGCCGCCCCGACGTTCGCCTTCATGGCGTTGCTGACCGGCGTCTTTGGCGCAAGTCCGACGGACACACTTTGCTCAGCCGCGCACGGTGCGTTGCCACTGAGCAGCATGGTGCTGATGTATGGGCTGATGAGCGTCTTCCATCTGGCGCCCTGGCTGAAGTGGATTGCCCAGCGTCGACGCGGTATCCGCCGCCAACTCTCCACTTCAGAAGCACACGAGTCAGAGATAGCTGAGCCACCAGTCCTTGCGCCGCCGCTTCAGGCCGGCGTACCAGCGGCAGAGCGGATAGAACGCCAGCACCACGCATGTCCACAGCAGGTAGATCGCCGGCAGGCCGACGTCCCATCCGGGCGGGGCGGTGAACGGGAAGTGGCCCAGGTCCGGCGAGCGGAACATGCCGCTGACATCGCCGTAGCGCAGGTAGCAGGCGGCGACCGCGAGCAGATGAATCAGGTAGAAATGCAGAACATAGAAGAACAACGGCACCTTGCCGTAGACCAGCGCGGGCCGCAGCCGCTGCGGCGTGTGTGCGTCGAAGGCACGCAGCAGGAGCAGCGCCGGTCCCAGTGTCATCAGCAGGAACAGCAGCGAGGGCGGATACTTCTGGGTGTTGAGGAAGGACAGCAGTGTCCACAACGGCGAGCGCTGCGTGGACCATGGCTGCGGATCGCCATACACGTTGAGCAGGCGCAACAGCACGAAGCCGAGGGTGAGGCCCAGACCGAGCCGCAGCAGCAGCGTGCGGCGGCGCTCCGCGCTCCAGCCGTAGCTGTGCCCCAGCGCATAACCCAGCGCGGTGACACCAAGCCAGGGCACCAGCGGATAGGCGACGAACACCGCATGCGCCCCGGTGTGGACGAAGCCGGGGGCGTGCAGCACTGACCACAGCGGCGCGAGCGGGCCGAACGCATCGGCCTGGATGCCGTCCAGCAGGTTGTGGCCGGCGACCATCGTCACGCCCAGCGCAATCAGCGCACGCGTCGGCAAATAGATCAGTCCGGCCAGCACGATCATCGCCCAGCCCAGCGCCCACAGCACGGTGAGCAGGGTGATCTGGTAGTCGACGTTGAACTGCAGCGCAAAGCGCATCACCACCACTTCCAGCACGATCAGCCACAGCCCGCGCGTGAGCAGGAAGCGCGACAGTTGGCCCTTGGACATGCGCTGCAGCGTCAGGCAGGCACTGGTGCCGGTGAGCAGGAAGAACACCGGCGCGCAGAAGTGGGTGATCCAGCGGGTGAAGAACAGCCCCGCCGTGGTGGTGGCGAGGTTGGTCGGGCTGGCATCGAGTGCGCCGAAGAAATCGTGCACGTGATCGAGCGCCATGATCACGATGATGATGCCGCGGAGCAGGTCGATCGATTCGATGCGGACGCGGGAGGGCGACACGTCATCGGTTGCTGCACGAACTGCGGGAAAGGGTGTTGCGGTATCCATGTCGTTTGCTCCCCAGGGGCGGCCGGTCAAGCGTTGTGCGCGGACCGGCACCAGACAAGTGACGATGGTAACGCGGCGATGTCACGGCATCCGCTGGCTTCCCGGTTCCCCTCGCGCCGACCGCGAAACATGCGCCGCAGTGTTCCTCCGCGCGGCTGATCGCCGCAGCGTCGGTCAGCCCGGAATTTCCGGCTCCGCCAGCTTGCCCAGCAATACCAGCGATTCCTGCCAGGCGGAGATTGCCATCCCGGTCAGCGTGCAGGCACTGCAGTGCGGCGGTGACCCACGCCAGCCCGGCGTGCCGTTCACGCTGCGGCTGGAGAACGGTACGGACATGCGTGCGCGCAGCGTGGTGGTGGCCTCGGGTGCACGCTATCGGCAGATCGATATCGAGAACCTCGCCATGTTCGAGGGCGCCGGCGTGTCCTAGTGGATGTCGCCGCTGGAGGCGAAGCTCTGCAAAGGCGAGGAGATCGCCCAAGTCGTTGCCGCGCTGCATCGGATCCTTGCGCAGGAGCAGCAGCGCAACTGACACGGTGCGCGAGTGGATGGATCACAGCCCGGCAATGACAGGAGGTCAGGCGTCCGCGGCGATGCCGCACGTCGGGTCGGCGTCACCACGCCGCGATCGTTGGCGTTTATCCACATACATGGCGCGGTCGGCGTGCGACAGCAGGACGTCCGGGTCGCTTCCGTCTGCCGGAAAACAGGCGATACCAATGCTGGCATCCAGCCGGAACAAACCATCGGGCAGCGCGTAGAGCGGGCTCAGGCGGTCGCGGATGCCGTCGGCGACGGTCTGAGCTGCTTCTATATTGCAGCAGCCTGGCAGCAGCGCGACAAACTCGTCACCGCCGACGCGGGCCACCAGGTCACCTTGCCGAAGGCCCTGCTGCAGGCGTTGTGCGACCTCGCGCAGCAGGCGGTCGCCGGCGTCGTGGCCGCCCCGATCGTTGACCTCCTTGAAGCCGTCAAGATCCATGTAGAGCACGGCCAGGCCGTCACCGGTCTGCACCGCGTGCGCGATGGCGTATTGCAGTTCGCACTGCAACCGGTGGCGGTTGGGCAATCCAGTCAACGGATCGTGGCTGGCACGGTACTCGAGTTCGCGCTCGGCTTGGCGCAGCTCGGTCACCTCGCGACCCACTCCGATGCGCATACCGTAGTCGGGCAGCGAGCGGGCCGACCATTGGATGTCCACGCTGTGTCCTTCCTTGTGGACGTAGCGATTGCGGAAGTGGCGCTGCAGCGTGCCGGCCATCACATGTTCGGCCTGCCGCATGGTCGCCGCGCGGTCGTCCGGATGAACCAGTTCGAATATTCGCCGGCCCAGCACCTCGGCGGGGGCATAGCCGAAGATGCGCTCGAAGCTTGCATTGACATACAGCAAGCATCCCTCGGTATCGACGACGCAGACAGCGTCGGGTACCAGGTCGAGCACTTCGGTGAGGGGCGGCAGTTTCGGGATCATGATTGCTGGATTCGTAATGAACACTAAAAGTCAGAGACAGCTTCCCAACGGAATTTCTCCCATGTGGACCGACGTCGCTCCAAGGCTTCGGCGCGCTGCGTTGAGCAGTCCTCAGCTACTGGATGGTGGTGCGGACCGTTCCTTGAGGCAGACCTTGCAGCCTTCGGTGAACGCGGCGGAGCTGGAATCGCAGGCGGCCGGATCAGTCACCTTGTTCTCCGACGCCCAGGCATGGCCGGCGGCCTCGCAGTCCAGCGTGCAGGTGCTGGCGACGCGGTCGTTCTTGATGCTGGATTTGGTCTTGATCTTCTGGTCGGCAGAAGCGGGCAGTGCAACGAGCAGCAGCAACAGGCCTGCGACAACGAGAGTGGTGGGGCGTACGTGCATTTGGATTCTTCCGAGGACGGGTCGATGGTCTGCCCGGGAGCGCAGGGCGTCAAGCAAGCATGCGGCCATGGGGAGCGGATGAAAGCGAGCAGGAAAATACGGATCAGAGCTGGACAAGCAGATGGGGGAGGATTCGAACGCTGGCAGGGCGACACCTCGCATATCGAGCGGGCCGATGCCGCGAAGGCTCCCGGCACGCGCAGCGTCCTGACCAACATCGAGAAGGATGGCGAGCCGCTGCAGATCGTGCGCGACAACATGCCGTTCGGCGATGTGAGCAAGGGCGAGTTCGACACCTATTTCATCGGTTATGCGCGATCCCCGGCCCGGACCGGGCACATGCTCGCCCACATGTTGGTCGGTAACCCGCCGGGCAACTGCGACCGCCTGCTTGACTTCAGCAAGGCTGTCACCGACACGCTGTTTTTCGTCCCATCCGCGACGTTTCTGGACCATGTCCGGGGGAAGGGCGCCAGAGGCAATGTTGCTGGACCTTCTCCTTGGCAATCATGCCTGGAGCCGGCTGGCGCGGTAGCGCGATCCATCGAAGGCGATCTTGCCGCTTGGCTGCCTGAAATGTGACGTAAATCACATTTTTGATGCTATCGTCGACAAGTCAGGCGGCTGGTCGGGGGCGACTGCCTGGGTCCGATTCGAGTGGAAGGGATATCCGGCAAGGAGTGCACGACCTCCGACGGGAGTGCGACGCGCCATGACGCAGGCCTCCACGATGCCGGATTTCCGGTACCGCGCCTTCATCAGCTACAGCCACCGGGACAAGGCCTGGGCTGGCTGGTTGCACAAGGCGCTGGAAGCCTATGCGATTCCGAAACGTCTGGTCGGTCAGGCCACGGTGACGGGACCGATTCCGAAACGACTCGCGCCGATTTTCCGCGATCGCGAGGAGCTGGCCAGCGCCACCGATCTTGGCCGCAAGATCAATGAAGCGCTGGCGCAGTCGGCGAATCTCATTGTCATCTGCTCGCCGCATTCGGCGACGTCGCGCTGGGTCAACGAGGAAGTGCTGGCGTTCAAGCGGTTGGGGCGCAGCGAGCGTGTCTTCTGCCTGATCGTCGATGGTGAACCCAACGCCAGCGATCTGGCCGGCCGCGAGATCGAGGAATGTTTCGCACCAGCGTTGCGTCACCGGCTGGGTGACGACGGCAGCTTGAGCGCACTGCGCGCCGAGCCGATCGCGGCCGATGCGCGAGCCGGCAAGGACAGCAAGACCGGCGCCAAGCTGAAGTTGATCGCCGGCATGCTCGATGTCGGCTTCGATGCGTTGAAGCAGCGTGAGTTGCAGCGACGCACCCGGCGGCTGGCCACGCTGGCCACGCTGGCCCTGATCGTGATGGGGGTGACCACCACGCTGGCGATCTTTGCTGTCATTTCCCGCCATGCGGCGGTGGTGGCCAGTCATGCGGCCGAACGCCGGCAGAAGCAGGCCGAAGACCTGGTCGACTTCATGCTTGGCGACCTATACGACAAGCTGGCGCCGGTGCAGCGGCTCGACATTCTCGAAGCGGTGGACGATCAGGCGATGCGCTATTTCCAGTCCTTGCCGACTACCGACGTCACCGACGCTGCACTGGGGCAGCGAGCCAAGGCGCTGGAAAAGATCGGCAGCATCCGGATGGATCAGGGGCACCTGCCGACGGCGCTGGCGTCCTATCAGGCTGCACTGACGCTCACGGCCAGACTGGCCGATGCGGCGCCGGACGACGTGGCACGACAACTTGCCTATGCCGACGTACAGACATTCATCGGCATGGGGCACTGGCGCCAGGGCGAGCTGGACAAGGCCGAACAGAGTTTCGTGGCTGCGCAGGGGATTCTGCGGCGCGCCGAAAACCGCTCGGCCAACAATCCGCAGCTGCAATTCCAGCTGGCCACGCTCGACAACAATATCGGCCACGTGATGGAAGCACGTGGCCAGCTCGATCAGGCCACGTCGACCTATCAGAACATGCTGGAACTGAGCCAGAAGCTGGTGGCCACCCAGCCGACCAACGGCGAATGGCGCGTGCAGCTGGGCATGGCGCACAACAACCTTGGCAAGATGGCCCTGTTGCGCGGCGATCTTGCGACGGCCGTCGAGCAGTACGTGGCCGATGACACGATCGAGTCCGCCCTGGCGGCGCGCGATCCCAAGGACAACAACCAGCAGCAGAACATGCTGGCCGTGCGCGCGATCCTCGGTCGCACGCTGGCTCTCACCGGTGATGTCAGCACGGGGATGCGTGACCTGCAGCAGGCGATCGACATCGCCACACGCATGCGCTCGATCGATCCGAATGATGCCGAGGTGCAGGGCCAGGTCGTGCTCTATTCGATCCAGCTCGCGCGGCTGCAGCGGCTCAACGGAAACCTGGCTGCTGCGCAGGCGGCAACGGCATCATCGATCCCCGTGTTTCTCGCGCTGGTGAAGAAAGACCCCACGAATGCGCGCTGGCAGCGTGAACTGGTCGAAGCGCAGCTCGAACAGGTTGCCCAGTGGCGCGTCACCGGCCACGCCGATGCAGCACGCGAACAGGCGCAGGCGACGCTGCCGCGACTGCGCGAGCTGCGCAGCGCACAGCCCGATGACCGGGCCATCCTGCTGGCCTTGGTGGACGCGAAATTGCAGATCGCCAATCTGAGTGCCGATGCGCAGCTCGCGCAATCGCTGCGTCTTGAAGCACTGCATGCCATGCAGGCAGTGACCAGCGGTGCCGGCGATCCGCGCCTGCTGGCGTTGCAGGTCGAGGCACTGGTGGATATGGATCGAACCGCCGAGGCGCAGCCGCTGATCCGGCAACTGTGGACCAGCGGTTACCGCGATGGCGCGCTGCTCGCCGTCCTGCAGCGCAAACAGATCGCCTATCCGGTCAATGCCGATGCGCAGCGAAAGTTGCTGGCGGCGGCCGGCGCCATTCATTGACGGATAAGTCGCCGCGCTTTCAGGAGTGTTCAAGCAGAGGGCTTCAGTGCATGGAGGCAGGTATCCACCGCAGTCATTGCTTCAACGAGCCGGGAGAAGATCATGCCCACCAACAAACTCGACAATCAGAACGCCAACCAGCAGCCGCCCACGGACGAAGAAGAAAACAATGAAGCCAACGCCGCGCCCGACAAGGAAGCCGACGCGAAGCTTGCCCCCACGCCCCAGGTGACCACCAATCCGGGGATCAAGAACTACTAGTTCGCGTCGGCGAAAAGGCCGAGTCGCCATCCTTCGAGGCTGACTCGGCCTTGCATGCAGGCGGCCGGCGACGGCTGCCTGCAGGTGGTCGGTGTGCGCAGTCACGTGTCCTCAACCTCTGGAAGCTGCCATGACTCCCCTGGTTGTCGGTGTCACCAGCCATCGCGATATACCCGTACACGAGATCGAGCCGATCCGGCAACGCGTGCGGGATTTTTTCGCGCAGCTCCAGCGTGATTTTCCCCACCTGCCGCTGGTCGTGCTTTCGGCGCTCGCGGAAGGGGGCGACCAGCTCGTGGCTGAGGAAGCGCTCGCCGTCGGCGCGCGACTGATCGCGCCGCTGCCGCTGCCGCGTGACCTGTATGCCGAGGACTTCGTCGATCCGGCCGTACGCGCCCGCTTCGATACCTTGTGCAGTCAGGCCGAGATCGTGCTGCTGCCAAAGTTGATGGCTACGCCGCGCCATGCGATCGGATCGCCCGGTGGAGCACGCGACCGCCAGTACGCCAAGGTCGGCGTATACATCGCCAGTCACAGTCATGTGCTGCTGGCGATCTGGAACGGCAAGGCGGAGGGTCGTCTCGGCGGCACCGCGCAGATCGTGAACTACCACCTGACCGGCACGTTGCCAGGTGTGATCGACCGGCATCGGTTGACGCGCCATGTCCTTGGCGGTGGCGACGAAAGCCTGCTCTATCACATCGTGTGTTCGCGATCGGGCGACGATGGCGGGCCCGCGGCGGACCTGCGTCCACTGCAGGTGGGGTGGCGCAGCGCCGAGACCACGATGCTTCACGACAAGCTGCCAGCGGATTTCCAGCTGATGTTCGCGCACATGCAGGAGCTCAATGCCGACAGCGAGAAATATGCCGCCGACATCGAGGCCGCACCGCAGGCACCCCATGGCGTGCCGTCAGCCGCCACGGCCAGCATCGATCGTCTGTTCCACGACGTCGACTGGCTGGCGGTGCATTTCCGCAAGCGCGTGCTGCTGGCGATGCGCCTGATCTACACGCTGGCGGCGCTGATGGGTATCGCCTTTGCGTTCTACGCGCATCTGCCGGCGAAGGATTATCTGATCTACGTGTTCCTGCTGATGTTCGCCAGCGGCGGTTATCTGGCGATGCTCGCGCGGCGCCGCGGCTGGCACCGCAAGTATCTCGACTACCGCGCGCTGGCCGAAGGTCTGCGCATCCAGTCGTGCTGGTGGCGTGCCGGCATCTCGGCCAGTGCCGACCACGAATTCGCGCACGACAACTTCCTGCAGAAGCAGAACATCGAGCTGGGCTGGATCCGCAACGTGATGCGCGCCGCCAGCCTGTATCCGTCGTCGCATGTCGAGGAAGTCACGCCCGCGGCGCTGGCCGATGTCATCGAGGAGTGGGTCGGGCGCTCCGGCGTGTCCGGGCAGCTGCATTACTACGAATGCAAGACGATCGAGCGCACCGGCGTGCACCATGTCACCGAGATGATCGGATCGATCAGTCTGTGGGGCGGTATCGCGATCAGCGTGTATCTCGCCGTGTTCGCGCTGGTGCTGTCGGAGGGCACCAAGATTTCCCTGGTGATGATCATGGCCGTGCTGTCGATCGTTGCTGCCGTGCGCGAGTCCTATGCCTATCGCAAGGCCGACCGCGAACTGATCCGGCAGTATCGCTTCATGCAACGCATTTTCAGCAGCGCCCGCGCGGCCCTGGATCGTACGCAGGACCCGGTCGAGCAACGCGAGATCCTGCTCTCGCTCGGCGATGCCGCGTTGACCGAGCATGCCGAATGGACACTGATGCAGCGCGAGCGGCAAGTGGAGCACGGCAAGCTGTAGGGAGTGGCGCTGCGGTGTCCATGGCGTGGCAGCAATTGCGGATAAAGGAAGTCTCGGTTCGGGCAGATTGAATGCACGGACTCCTCCGGCACATGGATTGGCGATCAGGAAGCGGCGATGATCCGGTCATGCAGATAGCGACCCACCGCCGGATTTTTGCTCACGACGAGTTTCTATGGCAGTACGAGATGCGCTTGTCTGCCGGCGGTTTCGTGGTGGCGCGGCGCGTGCCGACGGTTCCCGAACATGAGGTCGAGGAGCACACGCATACTGCAGGATCTTGTGGCCAAATACATCATCCCCACGGTGGCAAAGCCTCCGCGCGATCAAGAGCCATAAGGCGGCAGGGATGTGTTCCCTGCATGTCATACGACATCACACATCACATCGGAGTGCATCATGATGAGCAGGCGCCTTTTTATCGGACTCATGTTCCTGCTGGTGGTGGCCTTGGGCAATGCCGGTTCGGGCATGGCGGCGACGGCAACGGCCGATGACGCCGCTGCCATCCGGCAGGTAATGGATCAGCAACAGCTGGCGTGGAACCGTGGCGATGTCGCGGACTTCATGCGCGGCTACAAGGACGCGCCCGATACCACCTTCGTCGGGACCAGCGTGCGCAAGGGTTATCAGGCGATTCTTGAAAGCTATCGCAAGCACTACGCCAGCAAGGCTCAGATGGGCCGGCTCGCGTTCTCCGACTTCGACGTGCGCCTGCTGCCTGATGCACATGGCGAAGTGCGTTATGCCGCCGTGACCGGCCGCTTCCATCTTGACCGCACGGCTCACGGCGAAGCCGCCAAGGACGACGGCGTGTTCTCGTTGTTGTGGGAAAAGACGGCCGACGGCTGGAAGATCATTCTCGACCACAGCAGTTGAGGCTTTCTCCACCGACGCCCGCATGCAAGGATATTCACTTGCCGGATCAATGGCTGTCGACCTGGAGACGTGGCATGGGCAAGGGCAGGCTGGAAGCCTTCAGTGACGGGGTCATCGCGATCATCATCACGATCATGGTGCTGGAACTGAAGGTGCCGCAGGGGCCGGCGCTCGCTGCACTGGTGCCGCTGACGCCCGTGCTGCTCAGTTACGTGCTGAGCTTCGGCTACGTCGGCATCTACTGGAACAACCATCACCACATGCTTTCGATCAGCCACAAGGTCTCCGGGGCGGCGATGTGGGCGAACCTGCATCTGCTGTTCTGGCTGTCGCTGTTTCCTTTCGCCACGGCGTGGATGGGCGAGAACCACGCCGCCGCCGCGCCGACCGCGGTGTATGGCGTGGTGCTGCTGATGGCTGCCGTGGCCTACTGGATACTGCAGCAGGCCCTGGTCGTGGCGGATGGTTACGGTTCGGCACTCCGGCGCGCGATCGGCTCCGATTGGAAGGGCAAGCTCTCGCCGGTGCTCTACCTCGCGGGAATCGCCCTGACGTTCTGGCAGCCGTGGGCCGCGCAGATGGTATATGCGCTGGCGGCGTTGCTGTGGCTGATCCCTGATCAGCGCATCGAGGGAGCCGTCGAGCGTTGAATCCGGGAAACCGAAAAGTAGCCCTTGAGGAAAAGCTGATCCGGGCAAGGCCCAATGGGGTCAGTCATGCGGCAACGGCTCGATCGCCAGGCTGTGCTCGCTGTCGCCGGTGGCGCCGGTAAGCATGTTCGGCGGCAGGTGGCCAACGTCGCCGACGGCGACGACCTTGAAGCTGCCATCGGCCTCGATGCGGATCCGCGTGATGCTGGCATTGCCGACCGACATCTCCAGCCACGCGGCGGTGTCGACGCCGAGCGCGCGGGTGACCAGGTAACGGATCACGTTGCCATGGCAGACGAACAGTTCGGTGCGTTCGCTGCCTTGGGCGGGCTTGAAGTATTTGACGAAGACGCGATCGAGCTGGGCCTTGCATGCAGCGAGATCTTCGGGCTTCTCGCCTTTCATGGCCTCGATCCGGCGGCTCGGCGGCATGCACTCGGCGAGGTCGTCGAGCACGCTGAACTTGCGGCCAGGAAGATCTTCGGCGATGACCGCCGCGGTATCGCGCGCGCGTTGCAGCGGGCTGACGTACAGCGCATCGAACCGCGTCGGCAGGCCTGCCAGTCGGGCGCCCACCAGGTGCGCCTGGGCGACTCCGATCGGCGACAGGTGAGGCCCCAATCGTGGGTCGGCTGCAGGGTCGGGCAGATAATTCCCGTGACGCACCAGCACGATGATGCGTGCCGCAGGCGTCGGCTTTTCGGTGGCCTGTGCGGACGCTGCGAGGAACAGAAAAAGCACGCCGAGCAGTAGTTTGTTCATGGGTGGATTATTGCGCAAGCAGGCGACGGCGGCGGCCGGCTATATCGCTTCTGTCCGTGTTGTCCGGACACCGGCAGGATCGTCCGCGGACACTCGGGCTTTTCCGGATGCGCAGAAGGAAATGGCTTGGCAATGCGCTCCCCCGAGCTATGAGGCGGTTGGCACGGCGTTTGCCATCCAACTCTCGAAAGCTTCATTTCATCACTCGAGGAGAACTGCCATGAAATTCGAATCCCTGATGTTGCACAGCCTTTTCGGTGCCTGCCTGCTGATCTGCGTACTGGTTCTGGGCGCCATGCTCACCGCGCCGACGAGCGTGCCCAGCGCGGTGGCCAGCCATGCCCAGGTGGGCGCGAGCTCGGCCAGCTGATCCCGCGATCTCCGACGGTCGCTTCGGAGGTCCGCGTTGAATTACGCTGGCGTGCCGCCGTTCCGATTCGTGCCAGGAGCTCGATGTGTCGATGGATAGAAACCTTGCTTGCTGGCTGTTCCTACTGTTGTTCTGCTGGACTTCGCTGGCCACAGCGCAACAGGCGCTGGCGCCAGTGGAGGCGCGCGTACCGTTTGCTCCGACCGCGTTTGTCGGTAGCGACGGCCTGACGCATCTGGCGTATGAGCTGCATGTCACGAGCATCTACCGCGACACCGGTCCGCTGATGCCGCAGGGGCTGGACGTCTACGCGGACGATGGAAGCACGCCACTTGCCAGCTTCAGCGCCGTCGAGCTGACAGCGATGAGTCGACCGGCACCGGCCGAACATGTGCCGGTGACCCTCGAGGCCGGCAAGCGCGTGGTGATCTTTGTCTGGCTGACGCTGCCGGCAGGAAGGGTGGTGCCACATGCCTTGCGTCACCGGATGGCCTTCGCCACGGCGAAGCACACGACCGAGCTGCTCGATGGCGTGCGCGTGCCGTCGAACAGCGAGGCGCCCATGCTGATCGGGCCGCCGTTGCGGGGTGGGCTCTGGCTGGCGCACGAAGGACCCGGCAACGTGCATTCGCATCACTGGGGCAGCCTGGTGGCGGTGAACGGGCAGGTGACGATTCCGCAGCGTTACGCGCTGGATCTGGTGGGCATTGATCCGCAGGGCCATGCGCTGCATGCGGGCGTGAAGGATATCGGCAAGACGCGCCATGCCGACTGGATCGGCTACGGCGCGGATGTGCTCGCGGTTGCCGATGGCGTGATACGCGACACGCGCGACGGACAGGCGGAACATCCGCCGCTCAGTTCGCAGTCCGAACCCGAATCACTGACAGCGCATGGCCTGTTCGGCAACTATGTCGTGCTGGAGCTCAAGCCGGGCGTGTACGCCAGTTATGCGCACCTGCAGCGCGGCAGTGTGAAGGTGCATGTGGGCGAACGTGTTCGTCGTGGACAGTTGCTGGGACAGCTGGGTCAGTCCGGCAATTCCGACGCCCCACATCTGCACTTCCAGCTTTCCAGTGCCGCGACATTCGAAGGTTCGGAAGGCCTGCCGTTCCTGTTCGATCGCTTTGACCTGCTCGGGCCGGAAACCGAGGCACAGCTGTTTGACCAGGGCGAGCCATGGAAGCCGGCGACTCCCCGGCATCGTCAGGCGCAGCTGCCGTTGAACGATGCGGTGATTGGATTTCCCGCATCTCGCTGATATGACTGCAGGGGCTGAAACGGCGCAGGGAAAAGTCGTGACAACTGTGGCCTTCCTGTCCATGGCAAACTTTTCCACCAGCATCTGATCGGACAGCATTGCGAGATGACCGCTACCGAACTCGACAATCCCTTCTGGTCGTCACTGCGCAGCCGACATCGGGCACTGGCGCGTAGCCATGGCGATGCGGCGCGTTACCCGGCGGAGTTCGCGCCATTCCTGGGCGTGGCGAGTGCGCAGACGGATGTGGCTGAGGCGATCGCGTCGCTGCTCGATCCAGGTGAATCCGTCTACCTGCTTGGCGTGGCGCCCAGGCCGTCGGATGGCTGGAATATCGAGGCTTATGACCCGCTGGCGCAGATGATCTGCAACGCGTCGATTCCGGTGCTCGACGGGCCGGAAGTGATCGAGTTGTCCGAGGCACATCGCGCCGATGTGCTGGCGCTGACTGCGCTGGTGTATCCGCATTATTTCCGTCCGCGCACGATGGAGCTGGGTCGCTACTTCGGGATCTATCAGGGCGGCCGACTGGCAGCGATCATCGGCGAGCGTCTTGGCATGGATGCGTACCAGGAAATCAGCGCCGTCTGCACGCACCCGGACTTCAACGGCCGCGGCTATGCGCGCCGTCTGCTGGCGTTGCTGTCGAACGACAATCTCGAACGCGGCCGCACGCCGTTCCTGCATGTGAGCCACCAGAACCAGCGCGCGAAGCTGCTGTACGAACAGGCCGGCTATCGCCTCCGCCGCGACATCGGATTCTGGTCGCTGAGCCGGACCTAGAATTGCCCGCGTGCAAACAATGGGCGCCATTTCGCCGCCCGGGTCGTGCAGCCGGTTCTGCGATTCGTTCCGGTCGGCTTGACATGTAACGAACGTTACATGTAACGTTCGTTACATGCAGACACGAAAAGAAATCCTGACTGACGAGCTCGTCGGCTACCTGCTCGAACATGGCCTGTCGGATCTCTCGCTGAGGCCGCTGGCCGATGCGCTGGGCACCAGTGCGCGCCTGCTCATTTATCACTTCGAATCCAAGGAAGGCTTGCTGACCGAAGTGCTGGACAGCCTGCAGACGCGTCTGCGGCAGTCCTTCGGCAACCTGGTCGAACGGCGAGAAGGGCGGTCGACGGAGCGGCCGTTGAAACTGTTCTGGGACTGGGCGATCGCGGACGAAAACTATCCGTACTTCAAGCTGCTCTACGAGCTGCAGATCCTCGCCGTGCAAAACCCTGCCGTTTACGGGCCATACCTGCAGCGCAATGCCTCGAACTGGTCGGAGCTGATCGGGACGGCGCTGCCGGAAGCGGAGCGGACTCCGGCCATGGTTACCTTGCTGGGGGCAGTGTTCGATGGACTGTTTCTGGAGTTGATGAGCACCGGCGACAGGAGGCGGACCACCCAGGCTATCCAGCAGTTCATCCGGCTGGTTGACGAGGCGCGCGGGAAGCGCCCAGTCGCCCAGAAGAAAACCACGAAAGCATCGAATACGAGGGGAGGCTGAGTTCATGTCGACGACTGCTGCACAAATGATGGGTGGGCGCCGGAAGCCGTGGCTGCTCGGTATGGCCGGACTGCTGCTGGCACTCGGCGGTATCAGTCTGCCGTTTGGGACGTGGGATCACGCGTTTGCCAGCGTCGGTCGCATGGCTGCCAACGAGCTGGTCTACTGGGGCCTGGTCGCGGCGGTCCTGCTGTATGTCGTACTGATCGAGCGCCGTCCGTTGGCGTCCATCGGATTGCGCAAACCGGATGGCAGAGACATCCTTGCAGCGCTGGCCACGGGCGTGTTGATAGTCGCCGTGCTGGCGGTGATGTACCTCGTCGTGTTTCCGGCGCTGCACTGGGACGAGACGCAACAGCTGCAGACGTTGACGGCGGTGCCGTTTTGGCTGAGATTCATGTCGGTCGTGCGCGCGGCTGTATCCGAAGAGGTCTTGTTTCGCGGGTACGCGCTTGAACGGGTGCAGGAACTGACCGGCAGTCGCAGTGTGGCAGGCGTGTTCACCTGGGCGGTTTTCACGCTTGAACATCTCAGCTACTGGGGTTGGCATCACTTGCTGATCGCAGGCATGGCCGGCGCACTGCTCACGCTGCTTTACCTATGGCGCCGCAACCTGTGGGCCAACATGCTGGCCCACTTCATGGTCGATGCCGTCGGCTTTCTGCTGGGATAAGCCGGGCGCCATGATTCCGCCGTTGGCGATTGCACCCTGCGGTGTGCCGTAATGCGAACGGGGAGCAGATCAGTTCACTTGATCTTGCCATGCAAGAGCTCAATCTGGTTGGTTTGTCACCTCATCATCAGGAGCAAGCCATGCCCGACCTCTCCAGCTTCCCGATCGCGACGCGCTGGCCGGCGCAGCATCCGGATCGCATCCAGCTGTATTCGCTCAACACGCCGAACGGGGTGAAGGTGTCGATCATGCTGGAGGAGACGGGGCTGCCGTACGAACCGCATCTCGTCGACATCATGAAGGACGAGAGCCACACGCCGGAGTTCCTGTCGCTCAATCCGAACGGCAAGATTCCCGCGATCATCGATCCGGCTGGCCCCGGCGGTCAGCCACTCGGCCTGTTCGAGTCGGGTGCGATCCTGATGTACCTGGCAGACAAGACCGGCAAGTTCATTCCGGCCGATCCAGCGCTGCGCTGGGAAACCATCCAGTGGGTGTTCTTCCAGATGGCCTCGATCGGCCCGATGTTCGGCCAGGTGGGTTTCTTCAACAAGTTCGCCGGCAAGGCGTACGAGGACAAGCGCCCGCTGGAACGCTATGTCGCCGAATCGAAGCGGCTGCTCGGCGTGCTCGATACCCGGCTGGCTGGCCGCGACTGGATCATTGGCGACGACTACTCCATCGCCGACATCGCCACGCTCGGCTGGGTCAACAACCTCATCACGTTTTACGAAGCGCGCGACATCGTGGCGTACGACAGTTTCAGCAACGTTGTCGCATGGCTCGAGCGTGGGCTGGCTCGCCCGGCAGTGCAGCGCGGGTTGAAGATCCCGAGCAGGGACTGACGCCGTCGTTTGACGTGGTTGCCCCGGGATTGCCTCATCGCCAGCCACAAAAAGTCCGCACTGGTGGCTAGGGTGAGCGCACGTTGCGCCATCTTCCGTTTGCCTAGAGGTGATCCCATGAACCGTCGAAACCTGCTCAAAGGCGCCCTGATCGGCGCCTCGACACTAGCTCTTCGTCCCTCGTTTTCGCTGGCTGCCGGCAGCCAGGATGCTGCGCAGGCAAGGCTGGCCGAACTGGAACGCCGCCAAGGAGGGCGGTTGGGTGTGGCCATTCTCGATACCGGCAACGGGCGCCGCATCATGCATCGCGCCGACGAGCGATTCCTGATGTGCAGCACGTTCAAGCTGCTGGCCGTGGCCACGGTGCTGGTGCGCGTCGATCGCGGCGCGGAGCGGCTGGATCGGCGCATCGTGTTCGGCAAGGAAGCTGTGCTGGCCTACGCGCCGGTGACCAGTCATCGCGTGGGCGAGCCCGGCATGACGGTGGCTGAACTGTGCGAGGCGGCAATTACCGTGAGCGACAACACGGCTGCGAATCTGCTGCTGGCCAGCATGGGCGGACCTGCCGCAGTTACGGCTTGCGCGCGAAGTCTGGGTGATCCCGTGACCCGGCTCGATCGGATCGAGCCCGAACTCAACATCGCCAGTCCGGGTGATGAGCGTGACACCACCACGCCGGCTGCGATGCTGGCAGACTTGCACGCGCTACTGCTGGGCGATGCACTTTCCCATGTATCGCGTGGACAATTGCTCGAGTGGCTGCGCGCCACCAGCACCGGCACCGAACAGCTGCGAGCCGGCCTGCCAGCAGGCTGGCAGGCCGGCGACAAGACCGGCAGCGGCGCGCAGCGCGAAACCAACGACATTGCCATTATCTGGCCGCCGCAACGCAAACCGCTGCTGGTGGCGGCCTACTACGCCGGGTCGACCGCGGCCACCGACGAACGCCATGCCGTATTGGCCGCTGTAGGTCGCATCGCTGCATCGATCTAGCTGCCGTCCTGCCATCGGCCACGACACGGTGCGGGGAATGGCGCCAGGACTTTCGTTCCGTGCGGCGCGCCTTTCGAGGATGGTTGCCGCTCAGCGCAACGACAGGCATATGCCAGCAAGCCATTGAGACGAGAAGCATTCCGCACATCGTCTGCCAAGCCGTACACAATGCTCGCAATGACGCTGGTAAGCATCGCATAAGCCGCCAGTCCTATTCTCGATTCTTGATGATTCCCTTGCAGGACATATTTCATGGCATCGATCGAACCGCCGTCGCGCTACGCAGCTTCTGTCCGCTGGATGCACTGGACGATATTTGCACTGGTCCTGCTGGCTTACGTCTTCATCAATCTGTTCGAGCTGTTTCCCAAGGGCAGCGCTACCCGCGGCAACGTGCTGGCGGCGCATTACACCGCGGGACTGGCGGTGCTGCTGTTGGTGCTGCCGCGTTTGCTGCTGCGCCTGCGCAACGGGCAGCCGCCGATCACGCCGCCGCCACCGCGCTGGACCGAGCTGCTGGGCAAGATCACCCACGTGGCGCTGTACCTGTTCCTGCTGATCCAGCCGATCCTCGGCATCATCACTCTGCAGGTCGGTGGCAAACCGGTGACCCTGTTCGGCGTGACCCTGCTGCCTTCGTTCGTCAGCCTGCCGGACCGGACGCTGTCGCATCAGCTGGAAGACATCCACGGCACCATCGGCACGGTCTTCTACTACGTGATCGGGCTGCATATCCTGGCTGCGCTGTGGCATCACTTCGGTCGGCGCGACAACACGCTGAAGCGGATGCTCTGAACGCAACACGACACAGTTTTCGCAATTCTTCTTGATGCCCCGACCCTTGCGGAGATCGCCAGCGTGCCCCGACACCATTACGAAAGACACCGCACTGGCCGCATAGGCTGGTTGCGCGCATCCGTGCTGGGCGCGAACGACGGCATCGTCTCCACCGCCAGCCTGGTGCTGGGCGTGGCGGCGGCGCATGCCAGCGGGCAGAACATCCTGATCGCCGGCATCGCCGGGCTGGTGGCCGGTTCGATGTCGATGGCCGCCGGCGAGTACGTGTCGGTGCATTCGCAGGCCGACAGCGAGCGCGCAGAACTCGAACGCGAGCACCACGAACTGCAGACCGATGTGGAGGGCGAGCACAAGGAGCTGGCGTCGATTTACGTAAGCCGCGGACTCGATCCTGCACTGGCGAAGCAGGTGGCCAGGCAACTGATGGCGCACGACGCGCTCGATGCCCATGCGCGCGACGAGCTCGGCATCACCGAAGCGTTCAAGGCTCAACCGCTGCAGGCTGCGGGCGCATCCGCACTGAGTTTCGCGGTGGGCTCCGCGCTGCCGCTGCTGGTGGTGGCGTTGACGCCGATCACCATGTTGTTGCCGCTGGTGTTCGTCACGTCGCTGGTGTTTCTTGCCGCGCTCGGCGCGCTGGCGGCACGGGCCGGCGGCGCACCGATGCGTATCGGCGCCATGCGCATCACGTTCTGGGGTGCGTTGGCGATGGCTATCACCGCCGGCGTCGGCATGCTGTTCGGCGTCAGCGGCTGACGCCATGTGGAGACTTACTGTCCCGGGTGATAGACCCGCTCGGTATGTCCCGTGAGCTGCTCGGGCCAGAAGTAGACCGTGCGCAGGTTGCCGGTGGTGTAGCGTTCGGCCTCGTCGTTGAAATGCCTTGAATCCGGGTGGCCACTCTCGCCGCCGGCGGTGATCGCGCGGGCGCGGACCTTGTCGCCGAACTCGACCACGGCGACGAAGCTGTTGCCGCCGGTGCCGTAGTAGCGCCTGGTGCCGGGCCAGCGATGCGCACCGAACGACGCGAGCGAACCCCAGCGTGACGAAGTGAACGGAACCGGGAGGCTCGGTTTGGCATCGTCGAACGGTTGCACCAGGGCACCGTTGATGCGCTGGTAGCGATTGATCTCGCCCCATGGCACGCCCCAGCTGCCGAAGTCCTTCTGCAGACGGTCGGACGCTTCGACCAGTGCCCCCAGCCGCGCCTTCGCACCGGCCTTCTCGGCCATGACGTCATAGATCGACAGGCCTTCGGCGGTATCGGCCTTGTCGACCTTGTCCCACAGGATGTCGCCCCAGAACACCGCGAGCGAGGTCGGCATCGAGGCGATGCCCCAGCGGTAGTCCCAGTGGCGCAGCAACGCGATCTGGCCGGCCAGCTTGTGCTTCAGCGGATCGTTGGCCGGCAGCGCATCGTAGTCGGCGACGAGCACGGGTATCTGTCGCGCAAAGGCCGGCAGGTAGGAATCGAACGCGGCGGTGATCAGCGACGAAAGCGTGAAGTCGCGCTGGCCGGTCAGCACGCGGGTGGCGTGCAGTCCGCGCGGATTCTCGCCGAAGGTATCCATGTAGCGTGGGTAATCCGCGCGCTTCGGACTGTAGGGACCGGCCGCGGAGTAGGGCCAGTTGTTGGTGTTCATGATCCAGCCGTTCGGCGGATTGAGCAGATGCGGCGCGGCGCTGAGTGGGAGCAGGCCCTGCCAGTCGGTGGCCGGATTGCTGCCGTCGACCGGCTTGGTATAGTCGAAGCGGTCGTCGCGCTTGGGGATGAACTGCGGATGCAGATAGGCGATCTCGCCCTTGTCGTCGGCGAAGATCGTGTTGTTCGACGAGTTCGCCTTCAGCTCGGCGACCTTCATGTAGCTGGCGTAATCGCTGGCCCTGGTGCGCAGCCAG
>DAHUXL010000174.1 GCA_027307195.1 Rhodanobacter sp.
AACTCGCTGAACATCCCAGGTCCGCTGCTTGACCGCATGGAGGTCATCCGCATTCCGGGCTATACCGAGGACGAGAAGCTTGGCATTGCGCAGAAATACCTGTTGTCGAAGCAGCTCAAGGCGAATGGTTTGAAGCCTGAAGAGCTCAGTGTGAGCGAAGAGGCGCTGCGCGACATCGTGCGCTATTACACGCGCGAGTCGGGCGTACGCAGTCTTGAGCGAGAGATATCCAAGATCTGCCGCAAGGTGGTCAAGGAGCTGACCCTGTCGCAAGTGAAGAAGGCCAAGGCGAAAGCGTCGACCGCCAAGGCCGGCAGAGCGAAGGCCAAGTCGGATGCCGGTCGGATCAAGGTGGATTCGGCCAATCTGGATCAGTACCTGGGCGTGCGCCGCTTCGATTTCGGCCGCAAGGAACTGCAGAACGAAGTGGGCCTGGTGACCGGGCTCGCCTGGACCCAGGTCGGTGGTGAGCTGCTGAGCATCGAAGCCTCGGTCGTGCCTGGCAAGGGTCGACTGGTGAATACCGGTCAGCTTGGCGATGTGATGAAGGAGTCGATCCAGGCGGCGTTGTCGGTGGTGCGTGCACGCGTCGATCAACTCGGTATCGATCCGGAGTTTCACCAGAAACTCGACGTGCATATCCACGTGCCGGAAGGAGCCACGCCGAAGGACGGCCCCAGCGCAGGCATTGCCATGTGCACGGCGCTGGTGTCCGTGCTAACCAAGGTGCCGGTGCGTTCCGAAGTGGCGATGACCGGTGAAATCACCTTGCGTGGTCGCGTGCTGCCCATTGGCGGGCTCAAGGAAAAGCTGCTGGCGGCACATCGCGGCGGAATCACCACGGTGATCATTCCGGAGGACAACGAGAAGGATCTGGCCGACATGCCGGCCAACATCACCTCTTCACTGGAGATCCATCCGGTACGCTGGATTGACGAGGTGCTGGACATCGCCCTGGAACGTCCGCTGCGGCCGAATCCGGTCAAGGAGGAGACTCCAGCTGCGGTGGCGAGTGAATCAACGGAAGGGCACTCGCTTACGCATTGATCCGGTCTGCTCGCATTCGACGGATTTTCAAAGATGCCCTGCCTCGGCAGGGCATTCTTTTGCACTTTTCGCCGTCAGTCGGCGAAGTTTCGCCGTAGTCCTCTGGCGTCCGTTTTGCAAGCGTTTTTGTTGACCACAGATCTTGCGGAAACGTTGCTGTGGCTTGTGTTGCGGATTCCGGCAAGGCACTGGTATAAAGGCGTTACCGCAGTCCAGCGTTTCTGTCAGCGCAGCGATGCGGGGTTGCGTTACGGCGCCTAGCTAAAGAGCCAACCATCCATGCCGGTGTTGTCCCGTCTCCGGACAGACCATGCTGGCGAAATCCGAACAAGGGAGTTTTTTCAATGAATAAAACCGATCTGATCAATGCCATCGCCGAAAAGGCCGAGCTGACCAAGGCCGACGCGGGCCGTGCCCTCGAAGCCTATCTGGAGGCTGTGCAGAAGTCGTTGAAGAAGGGCGAGGACGTCTCGGTGGTGGGCTTCGGTACGTTCACCGTGCGCAAGCGCGCTGCCCGCACCGGTCGCAATCCGCGTACCAACGAAGCGATCAAGATCAAGGCGTCGAAAGTGCCTGCGTTCAAGGCTGGCAAGACCCTCAAGGATGCCCTAAACTAAGCGGCTGACGCTTGGTTTCGGGTGCTTAGCTCAGCGGTAGAGCGTCGCCCTTACAAGGCGGTGGTCGTAGGTTCGATCCCTACAGCACCCACCAGAAAAATGCGGAGTGGTAGTTCAGTTGGTTAGAATGCTGGCCTGTCACGCCGGAGGTCGCGGGTTCGAGTCCCGTCCACTCCGCCACAGTTCGCAAGGGCGCCCGTGTGGCGCCCTTGTCATTTGAGCAGTGCGTGTACGTGCAGCTTCCTGAGCGATCGGACACGCGGCTTGCGCCACCTACGCACCACGCGCTTTCAACCACGTTGCGGGAAGATTTCAATGCTGCAGGCAATGCGTAACAAGATGCACGGATGGCCGTCCATCATCCTTCTTGGTGTTTGCGTTTTCGCGATGTCGCTGTTCGGCATGGAGAGCTACTTCACGTCGCGCAACGATTCGTTCGTGGCGAAAGTCGGCAAGCATGAAATCAGCCAGAACGCCTATCAGGATCGGATGAACCAGTTGCGGCAGCAGGCAAGCGCCGAACAGGGTGAGCATTTCGATGCCAGTATTTTCGAGAAACCCGAGACGAAGCAGCGCGTGCTCGATGGCATGGTCGACGAGCAGTTGCTGCTCCAGGCCAATGCGGATTGGGGCATGCGCGTGTCGGATCAGGCCGTACGCGACTACATCGCAGCGATCCCGGCCTTTCAGGTCAACAACCAGTTCGATGCGACCAGCTACAGCGCGTGGCTCGCCAGTCAGCGCAAGACGCCCGGCATGTTCGAGGACGAAGTACGTTCCTCCTTGGCGACCCAGCTGCTGCCGAATGCGATCAACGACAGCACCATTGCCAGCGACGCGCAGGTCGATCAGTTCCTGAGCCTGCTTACCCAGCGTCGCGACCTGCGCTATTTCCTGCTGCCGCGGCCCACGCTGGCCGACAACGCGGTCAGCGATGCCGAGATCGAAACGTATTACAAGGCGCACCTGGCCGACTACATGAATCCCGAGCAGGTCGCGGTGAAGTACATCGAAGTCAACAGCGCGGACTTGCCGCTGGACGCCGCACCCAGCGACGACGATCTGAAGAAGCGCTATGCCGACGAAAAGCAGCGTTTCGTGCAGCCGGAACAGCGGCTCGCGTCGCACATCCTGATCAATGTGCCGGCCAATGCCACACCGGAGCAGCAGAAGGCGGCGCTGGCCAAGGCCGAGCAGATTGCCGCCGAGGCCAATCCCGGCGACTTCGCCAAGCTGGCCGAGCAGGATTCGCAGGATCTTGGCTCCAAGCGCCAGGGCGGCGACCTGGGCTGGCTGGAAAAGGGCGTGACCGACCCGGCTTTTGACGCGGCGCTGTTCGCCTTGCAGAAGGATCAGATCTCCAAGCCGGTATTGTCGTCCGATGGTTATCACATCATCTGGTTGCGCGATCTGCGCAGTGGCGAGTCCAAGCCGTTTGACGAAGTGCGTGACCAGCTGGCCAAGGAAGCAGGGGCCGCCGAGCGTGATCGCAAATACAACGAAGTCGCCGGCAAGATGGCCGACGACACCTACCAGAATCCGACATCGTTGGAGCCGGCTTCGGTGGCATTGAATCTGCCGATCAAGAGTACGGCGCTGTTTTCGCGCAAGGGTGGCGAAGGTCTCACCGCGAATCCCAAGTTGATCGCGGCGGCGTTTGGCGACGATGTGCTGGTACAGGGCAACAACTCCAGCTTGATCGATCTGGGCAACAACCACTCGGTGGTGATCCATGTCGACAAGCACGTGCCTGCGGCGGCCCGTCCTCTGGCTGAAGTGCGCGCTGACGTGCAGAAAAAGATTCTCGACGAGCGCGTCGCAGCGACCGAGAAGAAGCAGGCTGACGAGGCATTGTCGCGCCTGCGCAAGGGCGAGCCGATGCCGGCAGTGGCGACATCGCTCGGCGCTACTGTCACCAGCGCGAACGAGACGGTACGTCACTCCCAGGTGCCGGCACCGTTGCTGACGCAGGCGTTCCTGCTGCCGCATCCGGCGGCGGACAAGGCGGAGTTTGCTGCGGTGGACATGCAGGACGGCAGCTATGCCTTGCTCGCCGTGGACAAGGTGCAGGGCGGCGATCTGTCAAAGGTGCCGGCAGAACAGCGCGAGGCACTGCGCCAGCAGATGACCCGGGCCTATGGCACCGAGACGACGCGCGAACTGCTTGAGCTGCTCAAGACAAAGGTCAAGATCAAGATCAACACGAGCCGGCTATAACGGCTGCAGTTATCATGAAAACGAAAGGGCGGCCATTGGCCGCCCTTTCGTTTTTGACTCAGATGAGCCGGTCAGTTCGTCTCGCTTACCTGCAGCACCTGGCCCAGCTTGAGCGTATTGCCGCGCAGATGATTCCAGCGCCGAAGCTGGGCGACATTCACCGTGTAATCGTGCGCGATCTGCCACAGGCTGTCGCCTTGCCGGACGGTATGGGTTTTCCGCTGCGCCCGGGTGGCTGGCGGTGAGATGACAGCCATGATGCTGGCAGTGTCGCTTCGACGATCGTCGGCGCTGGTTGTCTGGGGCTGCTCCAGCAAGGCGTTGCGGAATTGCTGGACGTGGCTGGCCGGCAACAGCAGGTAAGAGGCGGCATCGGTATCGATCATGTCGCTGCGGAACGCGGCATTGAGATTCTTCAGCGTATCCACTGACATGCCGGCATGGCCGGCAGCCTGGGTGATCGGCATCGAATGGGTGATCTTCACCTGCACCAGTTGTTGTTCGTCCGCCAGCGTAGGCAGACTGATGTCGAAGCGAGCCGGCTCACGTACCACGCAGGCTATGGCCAGCAGCTTGGTCAGATGCTCACGGGTGACGCTTCGAACCGGCCATCGCGGAATCACCGGTTCATCCGCGGGCATGCCATGTTTCTGGATGATCTTACGCACCGAGAATTCGCCGGCGTTGTAGGCGTAATCCGCCACCCGCCAGTCATGGAATTGATCGTGATACTGCTTGAGCAGCTTCATCACGGCGTTGGCGGCGGCGGGAACATCGAGGCGGCCGTCGTAGTGGCTATCGACACGCAGCCCCATCGATCCGGCGGTGACCGGCATGATTTGCCACATGCCTGCCGGCTGATGGTTGCGGACAGGGGGCGACTGAAAATGACTTTCCACCCACGGCAGCAGCACGAACTCGCCTGCGACGTCGTATTGGGCCGCGACATGTTGCACGTAGATCAGGCGTGGCAGCACTTCCCGCAATTGATCTTCGAACTGTTCGGGGTTGTGCGTGTAACGTCTGGCCTGGGCCAGCACCGAAGGGTCGGCGTCACAGTCGGCCATGGCAAAGCTGCTGCGCAACTGATCCCACATATCGCCCGACGACGATGTCAAGGGCCTGCCAGCAGGCGGTGTGACCTCGATCTTGGGCGCGGCAAGCACTGTCGATGGTGGTTTGATGACTGGCTGGTGTGGTGCGTGTGTGGGTACGCCGACGCACGCAGCCAACAGGAGCGGCAGCAGCAGCGGCAAGGGTCGGAAATGCTTTCTCATCCGCGGAATCCATCCTTGGCTTCGCGCACCACCGCAAAGCGTGCAACGCGATCATTGCCGCTGCCTTGTCGCCGGCACCACTCGGCAACCGCATCAGCGTCGACACGCAGGAACGGATTGGTCGCCAGTTCACTGGCGAGCGCTACCGGCAGGGTGGGCTGGAGTCGCGCGCGCAATTCGGCAACTTCCAGCAGGCGCTGCTGCAGTTTGGCATTGGCTGGTTCGATGGTGCGCGCGAAACGTCCATTGGCTTCAGTGTATTCATGGCCGCCGCAAACCAGGGTTTCCCCCGGCAGCATAGACAGTCGATCCAGTGAGGCGAGCATCTGGGCTGGCGTGCCTTCGAACAGCCGGCCACAGCCCAGACTGAACAAGGTGTCGCCGCACAGCAGCAAACCAGCGCCGACGTAGGCGACGTGGCTGAGGGTATGGCCGGGAATCCCGAGCACTTCGAAGCGCACGCGTGGCAACGCCAGTTCGACCCAGTCGCCGTCGCGGACCTGTTCGGTCGCCTCGACGATGCGTTCATCCACGGGTGCATAGACCGGGACGGCATGTTCCGCGCGCAGCGCGGCAACACCACCGATGTGATCTGGATGATGATGGGTCAGCAGAATCGCGCGCAATGTCAATTGCCGTGCAGTCAGCGCTTGCGCGACGACGGCGGCATCACCTGGATCGACGACGATGGCGTTGCCAGCATCGTCATGCAGCAGCCAGATGTAGTTGTCGGTCAGTGCCGGTAACGGTATGAGATGCAAGACGGGCTCCGCTGCGTTCATGGAACACCCGACAGGGCGGGTGCTGTTTTCCAGCTCAACGACAGACGCAGCCATCCGGGGCGCGCGTGAAGCGGTCGACTATAAGATGGCTTTGATGGCCGCTCGTTAGCGGAGCGTTAACTCTTCGAGTCACTGTTCAGCAGCGTGCGACAGGTCCGTCTGGCCTGTGATCTGCTGCCAGCCGCCCTCAACCGTTACACTCTCGGCATTGATGGAGAGTGGGCAGGGCATGCATCAACGCGATGACGACATCTATGCCAGTGCGCCGTTGCGCCGGTTGCTGGATGAGCAGGCGCGCGTGCTGATGCCTGAGCTGCAGCGCTGTTTCGGTACGCATGCACTGTTGCTGGGCGCGTCTGCCGACGATGCGCCGCCCGCGTTGCCGATGCTCGGCTGCTGGACCACCTTGCACCTGGGCAACGGCCGTTATCGGGGCGATCTGCAAGCGGCGGCGGATGAACCGCTGCCGTTCGTCGATGATGCGTTCGAACTGGTGCTGCTGCGGCACGCACTGGAAGTGGCGCCGAGTGCATCCGCCCTGCTTGCCGAAGCCGTTCGTGTACTGGCGCCGGGCGGCGTACTTGCGCTGACGGGCGTGCATCCACTCGGTGGCTGGGCGCCGTGGTTCTGCTGGCGCACACGCGGCAAGTCGCAGGCATTGCAGATGCCATGGCGGCTGGGGCATGACCTGCAGCAGGCGGGACTGGAGATCGAGCAGGTACGGCGGGTCGGTCGACTGTGGCCGCACCCGACGTCGCCAGGTGCGGCGGCGGCCAACCCGTTCGGTGGCGGTTATGTACTTGTCGCACGCAAGCGCCGGCGCATGGCCACGCCACTGCGGATCAAACCGGTGCCGGTACGGGTACCGGCCAACAGCCAGCTGTCGCCGGGCACACGGCGCAGTTCGGCGCTGTGACTTTGAACGGAATACGTGAGCAACGATGAGCGAAGTGGAAGCATTTACCGACGGTGCGTGCCTGGGTAATCCGGGGCCGGGCGGCTGGGCTGCGTTGCTGCGTGCGAAAGGCAGCGAGCGAATGGTTGCGGGTGGTGATCCAGACACTACCAACAATCGGATGGAACTGATGGCGGCGATTGGCGCACTGGAAGCCTTGAAGCGGCCGTGTCAGGTGGTGCTCACCACCGACTCGCGTTATGTGATGCAGGGCATCGAGCAGTGGATGCCGAAGTGGCGCGTCAACGGCTGGCGTACCACGGACAAGAAGCCGGTGAAGAACCAGGATCTGTGGCAGCGTCTTTCCGATGCGGTCGGCGCCCATCAGGTGCGCTGGAAGTGGGTGAAGGGCCACAACGGCCACGCCGAAAACGAACGGGTCGATCAGGCGGCCCGTGAGCAGGCCGAGCTGATGAAGGGCAGGGCATGAGGCAGATCGTTCTCGATACCGAAACCACCGGTCTGGAAGTGCGCCAGGGCCATCGACTGGTGGAAATCGCCTGCGTCGAGATGGTCGAGCGCCGGCTCACCGGTCGGCATTACCAGACGTATCTCAATCCGGATCGGGCGATCGACGAGGGCGCCCGGCTGGTGACCGGCATCGAGGATGAGTTCCTGCTCGACAAGCCGCGCTTTGCCGAAGTGGTGGAAGAATTCCTGGCTTTCATCGATGGCGCGGAACTGATCATCCACAACGCCAGTTTCGACATCGGCTTCCTCGACGCCGAACTGGCGCGGCTGGACAACGGTGCTGGCCGTATCGGTGACCGTTGCAGCGTGCTGGATACCCTGGCGCTGGCGCGCGAACGCTATCCCGGCCAACGCAACAGCCTGGACGCCTTGTGCAAGCGGCTCGGCGTGGACAACTCGCGGCGTGATCTGCACGGTGGCCTGATCGATGCCCAGTTGCTGGCCGACGTCTATCTGGCGATGACCTCGGGGCAGGATGCATTCGACCTGGGCTTTGAAGGCGCCGCCGAGCAACGTCATGCGGTGGTGACTGCGCCGGTGATTCTGCGTACGCGCCCTTGTGTGCTGCATGCTTCGCCGGAGGAACTCCTGCAGCACGAACGACGACTGGATGCACTGGACAAGAGCGCGGATGGTCAGAGCGTATGGCGTCGGCTGAGTTGAACGATGCGATTGCGGGCGGGGCTCAGCAGGAACGCACGATGATCACGCTGATGTTGTCGTCGCCGCCACTGTCGAGTGCGCTCAGCAGCAGTTGATCGACGCACTCCTGCGCGGCCAGGTCGGTACGCGCCACCGTGCGCGCGATCGACGCGTCGTCGACGTCTTCGGTCAGTCCATCGCTGCATAACAAGAAGCCCATGCCTGGCTCCAGCGGGCCGCGCGCCATGCCGATATGCAGTTGTTCGGTGGTCGTCACGCCCAGCGCTTGCGTAAGCACGTTGCGCTGCGGATGCTGTGATGCCTGGGCCGGATCCAGCTGACCGGCCTCGACCAGTGCCTGTACCAGTGAATGGTCGTGGCTGATTTGCCGCAACTCCCGCTTCCACATGTAGATCCGGCTGTCGCCCACCCAGGCGACCTCGTAGCCGTCGCTGCTTGTTCGAAGCGCGGCGATGGTGGTGCCCATCGGCAGGATGTCTAGGCTGTGCCGGGTGTGCGCAAGCAGCCGCTCGGCCGCGCCATGCACTGCCTCAATCAGGCTGTGCCCGCGGGTGACCAGATCGACCACGGCATCGCGCACCAGCGCCGACGCCACTTCGCCGTGCTGATGGCCACCCATGCCATCGGCCACCAGAAACAGGCCGAGTGAGGCATCGGCGTAATAGGTGTCTTCATTGCGTGTACGGCGCAGGCCGACATGCGTTCCGTGTCCGAATTCGATCATGGGATTTCAGTTGGGGCGAGCTGTCGCAGCATGCCGGAAGACATGGTTGTTGTCACGGCAAGTTCGCTCGCGTATTATTCCCGGCTCGCATGAGCCACCATGCAACCCACTGGAGAGGTGGCAGAGTGGTCGAATGTACCTGACTCGAAATCAGGCGTACGTGTAAGCGTACCGTGGGTTCGAATCCCACCCTCTCCGCCAGAAAAGCAAAACGCCCCTCGAGGGGCGTTTTGCTTTTCTGATGGCGATGGCTGGGTGAGAACCCACCCGGGTTCGACAAATTTGTCAGGAACAAATTTGGACAGCCGCAGGCTGGCCCCGTAGCACGTACTGCGGAGGGGTTCGGCCCAGGGATGGGCCGAACAATCCCACCCGATACCGTGATGCCTCGTATCCACCCGGTGCGTTTGCTTTCCGGCGATCACAACAAAAAGGGCCGGAGGATCCCGGGCCCTCTTTCATACTCTGTCGCGACTGCGGCCGCCAGACGATGCCCAGCCGACTCAGCCGGCCTTCTTCTTCGCCAACCGCAACCAAGTATCAACCACCGTATCCGGATTCAGCGACAGCGATTCGATGCCTTGCTCCATCAGCCACTCGGCCAGATCCGGATGGTCGCTCGGGCCCTGGCCGCAGATGCCGATGTACTTGCCCTTGGCGCGAGCAGTCTTGATCGCCATCGCCAGCAGCTTCTTCACAGCCGGGTCGCGCTCGTCGAACAGGCTGGCGACGATGCTGGAGTCGCGATCGAGACCGAGCGTGAGCTGGGTGAGGTCGTTGGAGCCGATCGAGAAGCCGTCGAAGATGTCGAGGAACTCATCCGCGAGCAGGGCATTCGAAGGCACTTCGCACATCATGATCACCTTGAGGTCGTGCTCGCCCTGCTTGAGGCCGTTCTCCGCCAGCACCTCGATCACCTTGCGGCCTTCGCCCAGGGTGCGCACGAACGGGATCATCACCCACACGTTGCTGAGACCCATCACCTCACGCACACGCTTGACCGCCTTGCACTCGAGCCCGAATGCTTCGGCGAAGCTGGGGTCGACGTAGCGGCTGGCGCCGCGGAAGCCGATCATCGGGTTTTCTTCGTGAGGTTCGTAGCGCGAGCCACCGAGGAGGCCGGCATATTCGTTCGACTTGAAGTCCGACAGCCGCACGATCACCGGCTTTGGATACACCGAGGCGGCGATGGTGGCGATACCTTCGGCGAGGCGATCCACATAGAAGCTCACCGGATCGGCGTACCCGGCGATACGCTCGTCGATCTTCGCCTTGGTCTCCGCGTCCTGCTTGGCGTATTCCAGCAGCGCCTTCGGATGCACGCCAATGTGGCTGGCGATGATCATTTCCAGGCGTGCCAGGCCGATGCCGGCATTCGGCAGCATGCCGAAGTCGAACGCACGCTCCGGATTCGCCACATTCATCATGATCTTCAGCGGCGCCTCGGGCATGTCGCCCAGGTCCGCAGTGACGCGCTCGAATTTCAGGATGCCTTCGTAGATCGTGCCGGTGTCGCCTTCGGCGCAGGAGACGGTGACTTCGGCGCCGTCGGGGATCAGCTCCAGCGCATTGCCGGTGCCGACCACGGCGGGCACACCCAGCTCGCGCGCGATGATCGCCGCATGGCAGGTGCGGCCGCCGCGGTTGGTGACGATCGCCGAGGCACGCTTCATCACCGGTTCCCAATCGGGATCGGTCATGTCGGCGATAAGCACGTCGCCCGGCTGCACCTTGTTCATGTCGTTCAGCGAGCGGATCACGCGGGCTTTGCCGGCACCGATCTTCTGGCCGATCGAACGACCTTCGGCCAGCACCTTGCCCTTCTCGCTGAGGTGGAAGCGCTCAAGCTGGGTCGTGTGCGAGCGCGACTTCACCGTCTCCGGGCGCGCCTGCACGATGTAGATCTTGCCGGTGTGGCCGTCCTTCGCCCACTCGATGTCCATCGGACGGTCGTAATGCTTTTCGATGATCAGCGACTGACGGGCGAGGTCCTGCACGTCTTCGTCGTTGATGCAGAACTTATTGCGCATTTCCGCTGGCGTGTCTTCGGTGCGCACGCGTTCGCCGGGCGCGCTGGAATAGACCATGCGCAGCTGCTTGGCACCGAGATTGCGACGCAGCACGGCCGGCTTGCCATCGCGCAGGGTCGGCTTGAATACGTAGAACTCATCCGGATTGACCGCGCCCTGCACGACCATCTCCCCGAGGCCGTAGCTGCCGGTCACGAACACCACGTCGCGAAAGCCGGACTCGGTGTCCAGGGTGAACAGCACGCCGGACGCGCCAACATCGGAACGCACCATCAGCTGCACGCCGGCGGACAGGAATACGTCCTGGTGCTTGAAGCCCTGGTGCACGCGATAGGCGATTGCACGGTCGTTGTACAGCGAGGCGAAGACTTCCTTGACCTTGTGCAACACGTCGTCGATGCCGACCACGTTGAGGAAGGTTTCCTGCTGACCGGCGAACGAGGCATCCGGCAGATCCTCGGCGGTGGCTGACGAGCGGACGGCGACGGCGATGTCGTCCGCTCCGGCGTCCTTGCACAGCTTGATATAGGCCGTGCGGATCGCCTGCTCGAGTTCGGCGGGCAGGGCGGTGTCGACGATCCAGCCACGGATCTCCTTGCCCGCCGCGACCAGCGTGTCGACGTCATCGACGTCGAGCAAAGCCAGGCGTTCCTGGATGCGCTTGGCCAGGCCGCTCTTTTCGAGATATTGCTGGAACGCGTCGGCGGTGGTGGCGAAGCCGCCCGGTACGGACACGCCAAGCTTGGCGAGGTTGCCGATCATTTCGCCGAGCGAGGCGTTCTTGCCGCCGACCTTGCCCAGGTCAGTCATGCGCAGTTGGTCGAGCCAAAGCACCAGATCGTTCAAGGGTGTCTCCTCAAGAGCTTTTGATGGATAACGGTATGGATGCATCAGGCAGACCGAAAGCGGGCTGCAAAGGACTGGTATTGTCCGCTGCCTATGATGCACAGCACAAGAAGACCATTGCCCCCGGATGTCATTCCAACGGCATACCAGTCAGCCGGCAGTCAATCGGCGACAGCGTTTTGCGCTTGGGTTATGGTGCAGACGGACGCATTCCAGTTACTAGGGTTTTGTATGCAGCGCACGGTTTTCTTCATCTCCGACTCCACTGGTATTACCGCGGAGACGATCGGCAACAGCATCCTGGCGCAGTTCGAGGGCGTGCAGTTCGACAAGCACCGCCTGCCATTCACCGACAGTGCCCACAAGGCAGAAGCGGCTGCGCTGCGCATCAAGACCAACTATGCGCAGAGCGGACAGCGTCCGATCGTGGTCAACACCATGGCCGAACGCGCGTTGTGCGACATCGTTGCCGCCAGCGGCGCGTTGATGCTGGACGTGTTCGCACCATTCATCGGGCCGCTGGAAGCAGAGCTGGCGACCAAGCGCTCCGGTGCGGTCAATCGCTCGCATGGCATGGTCGACTACGCCAAGTACGAGGCACGCATCAACGCGACCAACTACGCGCTCTCCCACGATGACGGCATGGACGTGGATTATTCCCAGGCTGACCTGATCCTGGTCGGAGTATCGCGTTCGGGCAAGACGCCGACCTGCCTGTACATGGCCTTGCATTACGGTGTCAGCGCCGCCAACTATCCGCTGACCGACGAGGACCTGGAAAAACTTGAACTGCCGGTGCGCCTGCGTCCGTACCGGGATCGGCTGTTCGGCTTGACCATCGATCCGCAGCGGCTGGCGCAGATCCGCGAGCAGCGTCGTGCCGGCAGCCGTTATGCGACCTTGAAGCAATGCCGCTGGGAGCTGGAACAGGCCGATCGGTTGATGCGCCAGGCCAGCATTCCCAGCCTCAACACCACGCATGTGTCGATCGAGGAGATCGCCAGCAAGATCTTCGACCGCTTCGGGATCGAGCGGACCATGTTCTGATTGCCGACTGGAGTTGCCACACCTTTCATGAGTGCCGTACTGGACAATCGCCACAGCCTGCTGCCGGGACGCTTCGAGTTCCTGATGGGACTGTATGCGGAGAACTATCATCGGCTGACACGGTTGTTCGCGCCGCAGCAACTCGCGCCGGGTCGCTATGTCTCCGATGTCGATGACGGGCTCGCCGTGCATCTGCATGTGCAGGAATGCCATCCGTACACGCTGGAGCTGGAGCTCACCTACGACTTCGTCGATGCGCACACGGGTCAGCGCGCGCCGTCGGCGCAGTTGCGGATGTACACCGATGCGCACGTGGCCGAAGCGCTGCATTGCCATCCCGGACGGCATCTGTGGCAGGTGCTCGGGCCGTTCACGCCGGCGCATACGGTGTTCCAGCATCGGCTGCGCATGAACGGATTTCTGTCGCGCTGGCTGGAGTATCTGGCCGAGCAGGGGCATTCCATCGGCACGCTGGAAGCTGAAACTTGACCGGCTTGCAACACAGGGATGCTCAGACGACAGGCAACAAAAAACCCGCGCAAGGCGGGCTTTCCGTTTTGTAGTGGCGGAGCGGACGGGACTCGAACCCGCGACCTCCGGCGTGACAGGCCAGCATTCTAACCAACTGAACTACCGCTCCACATTCTTTTGCAGCTTTGATTGCTTCCAGCTTTGCGAGCCAACTTGGCGTCCCCACGGGGATTCGAACCCCGGTCGCCACCGTGAAAGGGTGATGTCCTAGGCCTCTAGACGATGGGGACAATTCAAGTTGGTGGAGCCAGGCGGGATCGAACCGCCGACCTCCTGCATGCCATGCAGGCGCTCTCCCAGCTGAGCTATGGCCCCGCCGCTGGAAGCCGAGAAGAATAGGGTCGAGCCGGATATCCGTCAAGCTTTTTTTCAGGATGGATGACGATGGAATCGATCGCGGTTCGTGACCACAAGTCGTGATCCGGCAGATGCCGGCGGTGGTTCGTTTAAGCTGCAGTGACTTGTGCGATTGAAGAGTCGAGGCATGCACGAAATCGGTTTCATTCGCGACCTGGCCGTGGTGATGATCGTGGCTGGCGCCGCCACGATCCTGTTCCAGCGCCTGCGTCAGCCGGTGTTGCTGGGTTACATCCTTGCCGGCGTGCTGATCGGACCGCATACACCGGGGATGCTCGTGGACGATCCGCGTGCGATCGACGACATTTCCAATCTCGGTGTGGTGCTGCTGATGTTCACGCTGGGCCTGGAATTCAGCGTACGCAAACTGCGTGAGGTCGGCATCGGCGTGCTCGCCGTGGCGGTGGGCGAAGTCGGCTTGATGTTGTGGATCGGTTATGGCCTTGGCGGCCTGTTCGGCTGGACCGGCATGGACGCGCTTTTTCTGGGCGCGATCATCTCGCTGTCATCGACCATGGTGGCTACGCGTACGTTGGCCGAAGGAGGGCAGCGACAGCGGCCGTTTGCCCAACTGGTGGTGGGACTGCTGGTCGCCGAGGACATGCTGGCCATCGTCATGCTCACGCTGCTGACGGCGGTGGCGATCGGTGGCTCGGTGCAGGCGGAAGCGGCGTTCACGCTGATCGGTCACCTCGGTCTGTTCGTGGTCGTCGGGATGATTCTCGGTCTGTTGTTGCTGCCGCGGCTGGTGGACTACGTGGCCGGTTTCGGTCGCGATGAAACATTGCTGGTCAGCGTGCTGGGCATCTGCTTCGGTGCCAGTCTGCTGGCGGCCTGGATGGGTTTCAGTGTGGCACTGGGCGCTTTCCTGGCAGGTGCAGTAGTGGCTGAATCACGCAGCGTGGGGCGCGTGCTGCGTCTTGTCGAGCCCTTGCGCGACATGTTCGCCGCACTGTTCTTCGTGGCCATCGGCCTGAAGATTGATCCTGCGATGCTGCTGCAGTACGCGTTGCCGGCGTTGCTTATCGCGGCGGTGGTAATCATTGGCAAGACGCTGGCGTGCAGCTTGGGCATCTTCGTGGTTGGTCACGACGCCCGTACTGCGTTGCGCTCCGGGTTGGGCATGGCGCAGATCGGCGAATTCTCGTTCGTGATCGCCACGCTCGGGCTATCGCTCGGCGTGATCAGTCCCTTCATCTATCCGATCGCGGTGGCGGTGTCGGTGCTGTGCATGGCGGCATCGCCGTATCTGACCCGCTCGGCTGGCGGACTTGCGAATGGCCTGCGCCGGGTGACACCGCGCTCGGTGCAGTTGCTTGCGAGCAGCTACAGCGGCTGGCTGGAGAATCTCAAGCCGGTCAACGAGAACGCCGCGATTGCCGCGATTTTCCGGCGGCTGCTGTGGCATATCGCGATCAACATCCTGCTGGTGGTGACGTTGTTCATGATCGGTGCCTACGTCAATGGACACAGCTGGGGCTGGTTCTCGATCTTCGGCATCCACCGCGATTTGCGCCACACGCTGATCTGGGCGTGCGCACTGTTCCTGTCGCTGCCGATGCTGATCGCGATATACCGCAAGGCCGAGGCGCTGGGCATGTTGCTGGCCGAGATCGGCATACGCGAACGGTTTGCCGGTTCGTATACCCAGGCCATTCGCAACGTGCTGGCCCGGATCATCCCGCTGGTCACCCTGCTGGCGCTGGCATTGCTGGTCAGTGCCCTGGGTTCGACGATCCTGCCGCCGCGCGGCATTGCGCTGTCCCTGGTGGTGCTCGGCGTGCTGCTGGCGGTCGTGTTGTGGCGCGGTCTGGTGAAGATGCATGCGCGTTTGCAAGCCGCGCTGAAGGAAACTCTGGACAAGCCGGGACCATCCGGACACGGCCCTGGCTGATAGGCGAGGTCGCCGCGACGGTGCGTGAACCTTTCTGCCGGCTGACGGTCAGAGCCCTGAATCGTTGCCAAAGACCGGACAAGCACCGCACAATGCGAGGCCTGCCTCCATCGGGGGGGCCCGGCCGGCAATGCCGGCATTTCCAAACATGAGGGAGTTACGAATGAAGCATTTTCTGCGTCCCACGCTGACGGCGGTCGCGATGGCCGTTGCGCTGGGCATGACGGCGGGCGTATCCGCCCAGACGGCCGGCGCTGCCGGTACCGTCGACAAAGCCAAGGCCAGCTATGTAGTGGGTTGGGAGATTGCTTCCCAGGTTCCGCCGATCATGCGTGACGAGCTGGACCCGAACGCGGTGGCGAATGCGGTCAAGGCTGCCCTGTCTGGCCAGAAGCCGACCATGAGCGATGCCGAAGCCAAGCAGGTGCATGACGCGTTCATGGCGAAGATCCAGGCCAAGTATCAGGCTGAGATGACCAAGCTCGGCGCCAAGAACAAGGCCGAAGGCGATGCTTTCCTGGCCAAGAACAAGACCGCTCCGGGCGTGAAGAGCACCGCGTCGGGCCTGCAGTACCAGGTGATCAGCCAGGGTACGGGTGCCCGTCCGGGTCCGAACGATACGGTCGAGATCAACTACACAGGTACCTTCGTCGACGGTACGGTGTTTGATGCTTCGGCCAAACACAATCCGCCGGGCGCTGCCAAGATTCCGCTGGCTGGCGTGATTCCGGGCTTCCGCGAAGG
>DAHUXL010000184.1 GCA_027307195.1 Rhodanobacter sp.
TTGGCGCCGGACTGCATGTAGAACTCGACCTTGCGCAGTACCGCCGCATCATCGTCGTTCTTCTCGCCACCGGAGAACAGCACCATCGTGCGGCCGGCCGAACGCACCACGCGGGCGCAGCGGGCACCGGCATCTTCCTGCAGCTTGTCGTAAGGCGCTGGCACATTGGCCACGCTGTCGTTGGGCTCGTGCAGCTTGACGATATCGGCACCCATTTCCAGCGCGACGCGGGCGGCGTAATCCTGCGCATACAGGGTATTCGTGCCGCCCTTGGCGTTGACGGCGCTGCCACGCGGGTACGCCCACATCACCAGCGGCATGCCGTAGCGCTCGCAATCCTGGCGCACCTTCTCGAACTGGCGGAACTCGTCGTGCTGGCGCGGCGAGCCCACGTACATGGTGTAGCCGACCGCATCGGCACCGAGGCGCACGGCGTCCTCGACCGAGGCGAACAGTGGCGAGGTGGCCTCGGCGTCGCTGGCGATATTGGTCTTGCCGTTGAGCTTGAGGATCAGCGGCACCCGGCCGCAGTACTCGGTCATGTACTTCTCGGCCAGGCCAATGCCCAGCGCGATGGCAGAAAAACCCCCGGCCGCGGCGAGCTCAAACTGGTAGCTCGGATCGACAGCCGGTGGGTGGGGAAAGAAATCGGTGGGACCATGCTCCAGTCCCTGGTCCAGCGGCAACACCAGCAGGCTGCCGTTGCGCGGTCCATGGCCGTACAGCAGCCGCCACAGGCGGGTGCGCTTGCCGTGGGACAGGGCGAGCCGGGACAGTTGGCTGCCGGTGTTCGAAACCTCTTGCAAGTTTTGTTTCATTTCGAATACTCTCGGTTCAGAAGTTACATACTTTCATATTCAATCGAATTTGGCAAAATGTCAAAATTAGGCAAGCAAACGAAAGATTTGATAGCACTGGATGCGCTGCTTGCGGCTCCATTGGCGGAGCAGCAGGCGCGCGGCTATGTCCACACCCTGCGCGAGATTCTGCAACAGCCGACGACCTGGCTGGGTACGGCCGACCTGCTGTGCCAGTCGTCGCTGCGCGAGCCATTGCAGGCAGTGTTGGCACCGCGTCCGAGCCATGTCGTGCTGACCGGTTCGGGCAGCTCGATGTATATCGGCGAATGCCTGGCGCCCAGCCTGCAGCTCGGCTTGGGTATCCCGACCCAGGCCATCGCCGCGGGCAGCTTGCTCACGCATTGGCGCAGTGTGCTACCGCCGGATGCCGGTTTGCTGATTTCGCTGGCGCGTTCGGGCGACAGCCCGGAAAGCTGCGGCGTGGTGGATCGCCTGTTGGCGGATGCCCCCGACTATCGCCATCTGGTGATCACCTGCAACGCCAACGGCAAGCTCGCCACCAGCTATCGCCACGATCCGCGGGTCACTGTACTGGTGCTGGATGAGTGTACCAATGACCGCAGCCTGGTCATGACCAGCAGTTTCACCAATCTGTTGCTGGCCGGTTTCGGTCTGGTTCAACGCGAAAGCAACGAAGCGATCGCCGCGGTGAACCGGCTGGCCCACAGCGTGCAGCACGTCTTCGACGAACAGGCCGATGCGCTGGCGGCGATCGCTTGCAGCGAGTTCAGCAACGTCGTCTATCTCGGCAGCGGCGGTGCGCTCGGCGCTGCCCACGAGTCTGCGCTGAAGATGCTGGAAATGAGCGGTGGCGCGGTGGTCACCATGTCGGAGACTTATCTCGGTTTGCGCCATGGGC
>DAHUXL010000192.1 GCA_027307195.1 Rhodanobacter sp.
GCGGTTCGGTGGCGACGATCTCCTGCGCGGAGCGGTCCGAATACACCCGCAACACCAGCGCGATCAGCCCGGAGACGATCGCCGAGTCGCTGATCGCCTCGAAGTGCATGTTCGAGGCATCGCCGCTGGGCACCAGCCACACCATCGACTGGCAGCCATGCACGCGGTATTGCTCGGTCTTGCAGTCTTCGGGAAACGGCGGCAATTGCTTGCCGAGATCGATCAGGTACTGGTAACGCTCGGTCCAGTCACCGAAGAACGCGAATTCCTCGGCGATATCCTGCTGCGCCTGTGCGGCGCTGGTGGTGGCGATGCTGTTCATGCCGGCATTATCGCGCGGACGGGCTGAATTCACGAACCCGGGCGGCCCGCGCTCAGCTCTTCTGCACGCTCCAGCGCGTGCCTTGTGTGCCATCCTCGATCGCGATGTTCATGGCGGCCAGTTCGTCGCGGATTGCATCGGCACGTTTGAAATCGCGGGCAGCTCGGGCGGCCTGGCGTTGTTGCAGCAGATCTTCCACATGCGCCGCGTCGACGCTGCTCTCGCCGCGCTTGAACCATGCTTCCGCATTCTGTTGCAGCAGGCCGAGCAGAGCGCCGCCACCGAGCAATGCGGCTTTCGCCGCGGCGGTGCCGGACTGGCGCGCGGCGTCGGCCAGCACGGACAGTTCGGCCAGTGCCTGCGGCGTGTTGAGGTCGTCGCACAAGGCTGCCTCGACCCGCTCGGGTACCGGCAGGTCGCCAGCGGGCAGTTCGACATCGGCCAGATCGCGCAGCGCGCGATACCAGCCGTCCAGCGTGCTCACGGCTTGCGCGATGGCGCCGTCGGACCAGTCCAGTGGCTGCCGGTAATGACCGCTCAGCAGCCGCAGCCGCAACGCCTCGGCCGGGTGCAGCTTCAGCAATTCGTGCACCAGCAGCACATTGCCCAGCGACTTGGACATCTTGCGACCGTCGAAGGTCAGCATGCCGTTGTGCATCCACCAGCGTGCGAACACCTTGCCGCCGTGCGCACAGGTGGATTGCGCGATCTCGTTCTCGTGGTGCGGGAACAGCAGGTCGACGCCGCCGGCATGGATGTCGATGGTGTCGCCGAGGTGCGCTGCGCTCATCGCCGAGCATTCGATGTGCCATCCCGGGCGACCGATGCCCCACGGGCTGTCCCAGCCGGGCAGATCCGGTGTGGACGGCTTCCACAGCACGAAATCGCCGGGACTGCGCTTGTACGGCGCCACTTCGACGCGCGAGCCGGCGATCAATTCGCCGGTGTCGCGGCCGGACAGCTCGCCATAGGCGGGAAACGAACCGACGTCGAACAGCACGTGGCCTTCGGCGGCATAAGCGTGGCCGCTGTCGAGCAGGCTCTCGATCATCGTGATGATCGGGCCGATGTGGGTGGTGGCATGTGGCTCGATGTCCGGCGGCGCCACGCCGAGCCCGGCCATGTCGTCGCGATACGCCTGCGCGAAGCGTTCGGTGATCGTACCAATCGGCACGCCCTGTTGCTGGGCGGCAGCGTTGATCTTGTCGTCGACGTCGGTGATGTTGCGGGCATACACCAGCTGCGGGTAATGCCGGCGCAGCAGTCGTGCCAGTACGTCGAACACCACCGGGCCACGCGCATTGCCGATGTGCACGTAGTTGTAGACGGTGGGGCCGCACAGATACATCGTCACGCGCTCGGGATCGAGCGG
>DAHUXL010000195.1 GCA_027307195.1 Rhodanobacter sp.
GACCACGCGTGAACTGGCCGTAGCGGTCGACGATGCCGGCATACGCATCGTGCAATGTGGTCTCGCCCGATGCGGTGTCGACACGACCGAACAGCAGCGTCTGCACGGCCTGCGGCGCGGGCACGCCGAGACGGATCGCGCTGACCTTGTGCAGATCGAGTGCACCCTGCACTGCGGTCGCCAGCAGGGTCGGCTGACCGCGATTATCGAACGGCATCGGCGGCCCCACCTGCATACCCTCGCCCCGCGGTGACTCGGCGTGAAGTGGCATCACCAGCGTCTGTGCCGGCCCGGCCGGCACGCCCACGGCCGCCTGCAACTGCTGGCCGGCGGCATCGTCGATATCGACCGTCAACGTCACCGCCCACGGCATCGCGTTCTGCACGCGCAGACGAAGTTCGCCTTGCTTCGACCAGTCCCACATGCCATCGGCGGGCGTCAGCACGACCTGTGGATGTGCCGTGGGCTGGAAGGCGTAACGCTGTTGCGCCACGCCATCGGCGGCGTGTTCGACGGCGCCGGTGCGCTGGACCTGGTTGAGTGCCATGCGTGCGATGGGATTGGGGCTGGCGAGATCCGCAACGGCAGGGAGGTTCGCCGCGTGACAGGCGCCAAGACAGCACAGGCACAGCCAGATCGATAGTCGACGATTCATGCGCAACAGACCTCGCGATGAGATGCCAGGGCATTATGCGGCGAAGGCGTGAAGTGCAGTGTGCAGAGATTGGTACGTGCGTCGGATTGGCAGGATGGAGTTGTGGGAGCGGCTTCAGCCGCGATGCCTTTGTAGAACGATCGAGTCAGAGCATCGCGACTGAAGCCGCTACCACGACCGAAGGAAGTCCCTTGTGGACAGAATCAGGAACGCCGGCGCGACCACCACTGCCAGCCGTAATAAACCGGCACGCCCAGCGCGATGATCAGCAGGCTCATGCCCGCGTCGCCCGGCGCGTGGATCGCGCTGGCCACAATCACGCCGAACACGGTGATCACGAAGATCAGCGGCAGCAGCGGATAGAACGGCACCCGGTACGGCGCCGGCTGGTCGATGAAGTGCTTGCGATACCAGAACAGCGTGCCGATGCCGAACACATGGCCCAGCCACTCGCCCACGGTGGTGTAGTTGAGCAGCTGGTTGAAACTGCCCGATACGGTCAGCACGATCGCCCACAGGCCGAGTACCGCCAGCGCGATCTGCGGCGCGCGTGTGCGTGGATCGACGCGCGCGGTGGCGTGGAAGAACACACCGTCGGCACCCATCGTCTGCAGCACGCGAGCACCGCCGGCGATCGCGATGCTGCAGTAGCCGAAGGTGGAGCAGGCAATGCCGACCTCGATCACGGTGGCGCCATGCGGACCGAACAGCTTCTGCATCAGGTCCGCCGCCGGCGCAATGCTGGCCGCGAGGCCGGCGTGGCCGAGCCCACCCAGATAGGCGAAGTTGACCAGCACATAGCAGACCACGACGCCGACCATGCCCATGCCCAGCGCGCGCGGCAGGGTGCGTTGCGGGTTGCGCACTTCGCCGGCCAGATCGTTGAGGTAGTGAAAACCGCCATAGGCGAACAGCACCGGCAGCAAGGCGCCGGCAAACGCCCACGACGACACCGGCTGCGTGGTGTCCGCCACCAGCACCAGCCCGAGCTGCCCATGCGCCAGCATCATGCCGGCGACCACCAGCAACGCGATCGCCAGCACCTTCAGCACGGTGAAGATGTTCTGCATCCAGGCACCGGCACGGATGCCGAACAGGTTGATGCTGACGATGAACACGATAGCGCCGACCGCCACCGGCATTTCGTAGAGCCGGCTGATACCGATCGCCCGACAGAAATAGACGGCGAATTTGGTCACCACCGCGGCCACACTTCCGGGATAGTTGATCAGCGCCATGGTCCAGCCGAACAGGAATGCCGGCAGCAGCCCGAACGCCTCGCGAAGGTAGACATAGATGCCACCGGCCTGCGGTCGGCGTGCACCGAGCTCGGCGTAACACAGCACGCCAGCCAGGGTCAGCAGGCCGCCAAGCGCCCACAGGATCAGCACCTGCAGGCCGGACGAGGTGTTCTGCGCCACCGTGGCCGGCGTGATGAAGATGCCTGCACCGATCACGCCGCCGATGACGATCATCGCGGCGTCCCAGGTGTTCAGGCGACGGGCATAGGCATTGGCGGGTTCGGTCAGCATGGCGGCTACCTTGCCATTGTCCGTACCGGTTCGGCCAGTCCCGTGTGGCACACCCAGCGAGTTTCAGTACGATGTGATGTTTCACTCATTCGCCCTGAGCGTAGGTCCACAGGGCCGAAGTCGAAGGGTATGCCTCGACGAGTATCCTTCGACTTCCTCGCTCCTCAAAGCAGCGACCATCCCTGGCCGCTCCCCGCGTGCGCTTCGCTACGCTCGGAACGAACGGTAGATCTGAAACTCAAAGCGCTATCGCAAATTGACAAGCGCCAGCCACCCCGGAAGACTGTCGCCGGCAGTGCGACACGCGCTGCCGGTTTATGACGCCGTGAGGAATCTCGCAGCGTCATCGCTGCCGAGGGGTGCTGCAGCGGACATCCGTCCGCCACGCTTGGTACGCGATTCCGTCGCAAGGGCGCCCTTTCCGCTTACTGGAGACGTCGCCATGCCCCATCCTGCTGCCGCCCGCCGGCTCGCCATCGCCACTTCGGTGGATTACCCGGCGATCCAGCCGGACGATGCCCATCTGGCAACCTCGCTGGAATGTCTCGGCGTCCAGCCGATCGTCTGCGTATGGAATGACCCGGGCATCGACTGGTCGACATTCGACGCGGTGCTTATCCGCACCATCTGGGATTACTTCAAGCACCACGCGGCGTTCCTGGACTGGTTGGACCGACTCGACCGGCTGGGCGTGCCCACCATCAACGACAGCGCCCTGCTGCGCTGGAACAGCGACAAGCGCTACCTGCTCGAACTGGCCCGGCATGGCGTGGCGATCATCCCAACTCAACTAGCGGACGCCGCCGAACTTCCGGATGTGCTGGCGGCAATGTCGGGGCAGCAGGTGGTGATCAAGCCCAGCATCAGCGGCGGCGCCTGGCATACGCTGCGCGGCACGGTCGACGACGTGATGTTCGCCGCAGCGGTGGCACAGCTGCCGCGCGAATTCACTTACCTGGTGCAGCCGTTCGTGCCGGAGATCATCAGCGACGGCGAATGGTCGCTGCTGTATTTCGCCGGCGAGTTCAGCCATGCGGTGATCAAGCGCCCGGCCGTGGGCGACTATCGCGTGCAGGGTGAATTCGGCGGCAGTGCGGAACCGATCCAGCCGGATGCCGCCACGCTGGCGGCGGCCAACCGCGCACTTGCCGCCGTCGCCGCACTCGGCCATGGCAGGCACGCCTACGTGCGCGTCGATGGCGTGATCAGCGCCGGCAGCTTCCTGATCATGGAGCTGGAATTGATCGAGCCGTTCCTGCATCTGGCCGTGCGTCCGGCCGCGGCCGAACGCCTCGCGCAGGATGTGGCCGGGCGCCTCGCTCGTGTCCAGGTGTCCGCACGGGCAAGCACGCCCTGACATGCCGCACCGGCCTGACCAGCAGGATTCCACCACGACAGCCGCATCGCCCACGCGCTGGCTGCATATCCTGTCGTGGATCGGATGCCTCGCGATAGTCGGCGCGGCGGTGTGGATCCTGCATCGCTACCTGAGCCAGATCGCCTGGCGCGACGTGGCAACGGCATGGTCGCAGTTGCCGGCTCACCGCATCGCGTACTCCATCGCAGCGACAGCGATCAGCATCGCGATGCTGGCGCTGTTCGATGTGCTGGCGGCGCACTCGGTGGTGCGCGATCGCGTCTCCGCAGGGCTGGCCGCGTTCGCCGGCGCGGTCACCCAGGGCATTTCGAACACGCTGGGCTTCCATGCGATCACCGGCACCGCGCTGCGCTATCGCATTTATGCGACGGCCGGCGTGGGTGCCGGTGATACCGCGCGCATCGTCGGGCTGGCCGGGCTTGGCGTGGGGCTGGGCTTCGCCGTGGTGATCACCGGCGCGCTGTGCTGGCAGCCGGCGATCACGCACGGCTGGGGGCGCCTGCCGGGCATCGTGTTGTGCGTACTGCTGGTGGCGCTGCTGGCCTGGCTCGCGCGGCGTCCGCGTACGCTGCGTGTGTGGCGCTGGACGCTGGCGTTTCCCAGCGCGGGTATCGCGGTGGCGCAGATGCTGATCGGCGGCGTGGAGATGCTGGCCGCGATCAGCGCGCTCTACGTCTTGCTGCCGGCCAGCATGGCACCGCCGTTCGTGGACTTCCTGCCAATCTATGTCGGTGCGGTGCTGGCCGGCATCATCAGCCACTCGCCGGGCGGGCTGGGCGTGTTCGAGACGATCATGCTGGCGGCGTTTCCCGCAGAGACGCGCGCGGACCTGCTGGTGGCGATGGTGTGCTACCGGGTGATCTACAGCCTGCTGCCATTCATGCTGGCCAGCGCCGCGCTGGCCGTGTTCGAGATCCGCCAGCGCCGGTACAACCGAAGCGCTCAGTTGGACGGCGGATAGCGCCGGATCAAGCGTTGCTGATGCAGATGATGCCGCGCCAGCGCCAGCATGCCGATCGGCCGATGCCCGCGCGCGCGATTGGCCGCACCCAGTGCAAACAGCAGGCGCTGCTTGGCGAACACCATGCGATAGACCTGCCACACCGAGTACTTCGGATCCCACGCATGCACCGCTTCGGAGCCGGCGCCGTTCACCTCCATGATGGTGAAGCGGCCGCAGCGCAGCTCCTGCAGCGTGTGATAACGCACATCGAAACGGCCCACATGGAATTGCGGCATGTCGCGCGCGATCGCATCGATTGCTGCGGTCAGCTCCGCCGTGGCAAACACGGAACCGTCCTCGTAACGGCCACCGACTCGGGTCGAGCCGATCAGCGACAGGCGCACGCTATCGCCAGCAACCGGCACTTCGTCGGGATCATGCCGGCACTCGTGCTCGCGCTGGTTGCGCACCGCGCGACGCAGGCGCGCGTCGGCCTCGATCAGCTGCGTCACCGTGCTGACCCCATCGCCGGTCACCTGCGGGTAGTGGCGCAGCAGGATGCCGAGCAGCCAGCCGGACGACTGCTCCGGATGGCGCACGTAGAAGATGCCCGCCTCGCCCGGTTCGTCGAGATAGCGTTGCAACATCAGCGATTCGCCGACCGGATAACGCGCCAGGTAGTCGGCCAGCTCCAGCGCATCGTCCAGCCGGCGCACGCCGAAACCACACCAGCCCAGGTCCGGCTTGGCCACCACCGGAAACACCAGCCCGGCCTCGCTCATTGCCGACAGCGCGGCCGCCAGCATGTCGTCGCCGGCGACACGCAGCATCACGTACGGCGCCACCATCGAGCGCGCATGCGCGCCCATGCGGGCGAAATATTCGGACTTGGTATCGCCCACCAGTCCGCCGGCGGTGATCTGTGGATTGGCCGCGGACGGCAGCGTGAGGCTGCGATGGCGCAGACCGAGCCAGCACCATTGCAGCACCATCGGCACCAGGTTGAGCCACTTGGGAATGCGCTCGATCGTGCCCGGCCGCGGCACCGCCAGCGGCGGCGGCCGCACCTCCAGCGCGCTGCCAAGCGGCTCATGCATGCGCGATCACTTCGTAATGAATCGGCTTGTACGCAAAGTTGTTCGACTGCCCGGCCGAACACGCGGTGAGGCCGATCAGCAGATCCGTCTGCGCCTGGAACACGATGTAGTCGCCGGCGCGGCTGAGTGGCGGTTCCACCCGGATGACGCCGGTCGCCGCATCCACCGGCACGTTCATGAAGACGTTGAACGCGGTGGGG
>DAHUXL010000199.1 GCA_027307195.1 Rhodanobacter sp.
TGCTTCATCGGAGTTCCCCATGCGGTGACAGACTGCACTATGCGTCGCGCCGGTGTTGGCGGCAACTCCCAGTGAACAGCGACTTCAACGCGGCACGCGGTAACCGCCGGCGACGCCATGCGGGCTCAGCGTGATCTGCCACAGCTGGTCGCGACGACTGCGGAACACCGCGGCGGACACGGCGAGGTAATAGCGCCACATACGCCGGAAGCGTTCATCGTAGCTTGCCGGAAGCGTCGGCCACGCCGCTTCGACGTTGTCGTGCCAGGCCGTCAGGGTGCGGTCGTAGTCGGCGCCGAAGTTGTGCCAGTCCTCGACCACGAACAGGTCCTCCAGCGCGGCGGCCACCTGGCTGGCGGCGGGGATCATCGAGTTCGGGAAAATGTATTTCTCGATCCACGGATCGGTCTGCGCCGGCGCACTGTTGCTGCCGATGCAATGCAGCAGCGACAGGCCATCACCCTTCAGGCAGCGGCGCACGGTTTCGAAATACGCGCGATAGTTCTTGCCGCCGACGTGCTCGAACATGCCCAGCGAGTACACCGCATCGAAGTGCTCGTTGATGTCGTGGTAATCCTGCAGGCGGATCTCGATCGGCAGCCCCGCGCACAGTTCGCGCGCATAGTCGGCCTGCTCCTGCGATACGGTGATGCCGACGCCCTCGATGCCGTAGTGCTCGGCCGCGTATTTCAGCGCCTCGCCCCAGCCGCAGCCGATGTCGAGTACGCGCTGGCCGGTCTGCAATTGCAGCTTGCGGCAGACCAGGTCGAGCTTGGCCGCCTGCGCGTCGTCGAGGTTGTCGGCCTTGGCCCAGTAGCCGCAGGAATACACCATCCGCTTGCCGAGCATGGCCTGGAACAGATCGTTGCCGAGGTCGTAGTGCGCCTTGCCGATCTCGAACGCGCGCTCGCCGCGTTGCAGATTGATGAAGCGGGCCTTCAGATGTGCTAGCAGGGTGTCCAGCGTTTTAAGTTCCTGATCCAGTCCGGCGGTCAGCAATTGCGTGCACAGGCCGGGCAGGTCGTCGGCATCCCACCAGCCATCCATGTACGCCTCGCCCAGGCCCAGCGAGCCGCGCGCGAACACGCGGGCGTACAGGCGCTCGTCATGCACGCGCAGATCGATCGGTGCGTCGCCGTCGATGTGGATGCCGGCCTGTTCCAGCAGTTCGCTGGCGCGGTTTTTCAGATCGTCCTGGCTCATGGGTGCCTCGCGGCGGTGGGGTTCGTGCGAATCAGCACTTGCTGATGGTGTGGCTGATACTGATCAGCGCTTGCCGATCAGCGCAAAGCTTGCCGGCGAATAGGCATACGTCGCGTCGACACCGGCCGTGCGCACCAGCTGCAGCAGCAACTCGGCCTGGTCCTCGCGCAACAGGAATTCGATCTTGACCGGCAGGTCGTCGGCCAGCTCGAAGAACTGCTCCTCGTGCAGCACGCCATGCCGACCGAAGCCGGCGATCGCGCGGAATACCGAGCCGCCGCCGAGACCATGCTGCCTGGCTTGTTCCAGCAGCCACTCGGACAACAGCATGCCGTCGTGCTTCGCGCGCAGGTGGCAATAGAAGTACAGATGTACGCCCTGTTGCAGGTTTTCCTGATTCATGCGATTCCCCGGATCAATGACGCAGCAGGCCGCGGGTAAGGAAGATGCCGAGCACGGTCATCGCCAGCGAGCCGGCCACATGCATTGCCACGTGACCGCTGAACCACAGGTATTGCTGGCGCAGCAGCAGCGTGGCGGATTCGGCCGAGAAGGTGGAGAACGTGGTGAGGCCACCAAGAAAGCCGGTGAACACGAACAATCGCAGTTCCGGCGACAGGGTCTGGAAGTGGTCGAACAGGCCCATCACGCAACCCATCATCAGGCCGCCGGCGAGGTTCGCCGCCAGCGTGCCCAGCGGCAGGGTCGGGAACAACGGATTGAGCAGGATGCCCAGGCCCCAGCGCAGCCAGCAGCCGATGGCGCCGCCGATGCCGATCGCAAAAAATCCGGTAAAGCCCACGAGCGCGTCTCCTGACAATGAAAGCGTCCGGCTGTCGCGGTGGCAGGCACGCCTGCGCCGCCGGAAGCCGGTGGTGCAGGCATCATCAACCTCAACGACGGACGAGAGGTGGTTTGTTCCAAGGCGGCCGAAGATTTCCCGGAACGGGAGGCATGCCATCTCCCGAGTGGGCATCCTAGTCGATCAGGCGGCCCCGCCGTCAAGCGCGGTGCATGGTTGCGGCGGTTCTATACTGCGTGGCCCCGTCGATACAGTTGCGTCGCCATGAACCCATCCCCCCGCACTGTGCGGCGCAGCCTGCCATGGTTGCTGGCGGCGCTGTCGATGATCGGACCGTTCTCGATCGACGCGGTGTTTCCGGCGTTTCCGCTGATCGGTGCCGGGTTTGCGGTGGACAACGTCGCGCTGCAGCAGCTGATCAGCGTGTACCTGGTCACCTATGCAGCGATGAGCCTGTTCCACGGCGCGATCTCCGACGCGATCGGGCGCAAGCCGGTGATGGTCGCCGGCATGCTGGTGTACGCGTTGGCCTCGGTGGGCGCGGCGCAGTCGACCTCGTTTGCGATGCTGCTGACCTGCCGTGCGGTGCAGGGCATGTCGGCTGGCGCGGGTCTGGTGGTGGGACGCGCGGTGATCCGCGACAGCCTCGAAGGCGCCGACGCGCAGCGTCTGATGTCGCGGGTGATGATGATCTTCGGCGTGGCGCCGGTGATTGCGCCGATGGTCGGCGCGCTGCTGCTGCCGTTGGGCGGCTGGCACGGCATCTTCTGGGTGCTGGCCGGATTCACCGCGCTGCTGGCGCTGGCGCTGGCGTGGCAGCTGGAAGAAAGTCACCCGGTCGAGCGGCGCAACCGGTTTGCACCGAGGCCACTGCTGGCCAGCTACCTGTCTTTCAGTCGCGATCGGCCGTTCTGGCCGTTGCTGATTTCCAGCTCGGTCAACTTTGCCGGCTTGTTCCTGTACATCGCCTCGGCGCCGCGCATCGTGCGCGAGCTGCTGCATCTGTCGGCAGCGGGATTTCCGTGGTTGTTCATGCCGGTCGTGGCCGGTTTGATCGGTGGTGCATGGTTGTCCGGCCGGATGGCCGAGCGACACAGCGCGGAGTTCACGGTGAAGCTGGGTTACGCGCTGATGCTGCTGGCCTCTACGCTGCACCTTGTACTGGCATGGGTATTTCCGATGCCGCGGCTGCCGTGGTCGATGCTGCCACTAATCCTGCACGGAGTCGGCGTGCAGCTGGCATTCCCCACGCTGACGTTGTTGCTGCTGGATCGTTTCCCGCGGGAGCGCGGCGGCATTTCCTCGGTGCAGGCATTCGCCAGCCTGTTGCTGTGCAGCTTCGTCGCGGGCGTGCTGTCGCCGCTGCTGTCGGTCAGCATGTTGTATCTCGCGCTCGGTGCGTCGGCGCTGACCCTCAGCGGCGCGCTGGCCTGGTGGTGGTATCACGCGATGACTCGCCGTCCGCTGGATCAATCATCGGCAGGCGAGGATCCGGCCACGGCGATGCAGGCAGAGATCGTCGAGCCGCGCTGAGCGGGAACTACGCCGATGGCGTCGGTTGATCCGCGTGGGCCGGTGTGATCTGCACGACGGCGTCGGTCGACATCAGCACGGTGGCGCGCGCCAGCGCCTGCACCATCGACGGCGAACGGTAGCTGCCATCGGCGAGCCAGCGCTGCCAGACCGAATCGTCCACTTTCTCGTTGATGCCGGTACCCAGCGTGCGATCGAACGGCGGCTTGAATTCCTTGTAGATGCCGTACATGAACTCCGCATACGAATTGCGCGGCATGCCCATGTCGGCATCGATGGCCAGAGCGACCAGCTCGTCGCAGGCGAGGCCGGCATTGATCGCCTTGCGCTGCAGCCATGCCAAGGGAAGCTCAGGCAGCGGATCGGGCTTGCGGCCGGCGCCATCGCGGTCATTGCCGCCCCCGACATCGGAGTGCGAGCCGATGAACCAGCGTTGTTCGATCTCGATCTGTTCGAGTTTCTTCGAGGTCAGGGTTTCGCCGGGCTTTATCGTGTAGGGATTGCGCGTCCACACGGTGGGCGCAAAGTCGGCGCGGTGCTCGTCCAGCGCCAGCGCCTGGTAGGCGTACTTGACGATCTTGCTGAGCTCGGTGTCATGGAACTGATAGCGCGCGCGGGCATACGGAAACCACGATGCGGTGTCCGGTATGCCGAGCGAACCGACGGTGTCCCACACGCCAATGAAGTGAATCTCGATCTCGGTCGAGTGGCTCGCGCGGAACCCCAGCGCGGCCGGATCGTCCGGCTTGGTCGTGACTTCGCGATAGAAGTCGTACGCGGTGGAAATATCCGCCTTCGCCACGCTGCCATCGGCGCCGCGTCTGAGCAGGCCGCACTTGCGGATCAGGCCGCCGAGGCTGCGTGCGGTATACGCGCCGCGACTGAAGCCGAACAGATAGACGTCGTCGCCGGGCTGCCATACCTCGCACAGCCAGCGGTAGCCCTCGATCACATGGTCCGACAGGCCGTAGCCGAACGCACCGCCAAGCAGATGGGTCAGGCCCGGTGACACACCGACGCCAGGAAGGTAGTTGATCAGCTGCTCAATCCCAGCCGGATCGCGCGGCGCGATCAACTGGCGCAGCCGTTCCACATTGGTGTTCGACTCGGGTTTGTTCCAGGTGCCATCGAACAGCAGCACCAGCCTGCGTGTGGCCATGATGCCCCCGACGCGGTCGTGTTTTCCTTGGGCTGACTCTAGGCCGCGAGGCGTCGCGAGACCAGTGCCAAATCCGGTCGGGCTGGTCTGGCTCGGCACTTCTCGCCGACATGCGCGCGCTTTTTGCCATGATGGCCATGGCGATGGTCGTCTTGCTGCCGGCATGGCCACGATATTTCGCGGGTCAACGGCTGAATGGCATGCGGCACTATCGAGAAGGTGACGCGATTTTGACGGCCGCTTGACTGCGCAAGGTTGACGGTGGGCATCTCATCCATCGACGCATGCGCCGATGTTGGCCTCACCCCGATCAGTGGAGTCTCGCCATGCCGTACAAAGCCATCAGTGATCTACCCGATTCGGTGCGCGATCACGTGCCGAAACATGCACAGGAGATCTACAAGGAAGCGTTCAACCATGCGTGGAACGCATACGCCGACAAGAATGAGCGGCACGGCGACGAATCGCGCGAGGAAGCTGCGCACAAGGTCGCCTGGGCGGCGGTGAAGAAGCAATACAGCAAGGGCGACGACGGCGACTGGCACGCCAGGTAGACGCGGCTTCGTCAGCTCAGACCAGTCCGCGCTCTTCGAGAAACTTCAGCGCCTCACCCGCATCCTGCTCGAACCAGGCCCGGGTAGAGCCGAGCCGGAACGAATAACCCCAGGCATCCATGTCGGCCATCAGCCGGGCACGTCCGACGCCCGGCAGCTGATCGGCCAGCACGATCTGCAGGTAACAGGTGGCGTCCTCTTCCTCGATCGAATCGGTGGCGTCGGTATGGACGTCCAGACGTCTTTCCGGGGGCAACACGATCAGGTGACCGGCTTCGTGCAGCAGCGAGTGCACCGGCGTGTCATCGCGCGCATACACGGTGTTGCCGATGATGCCGGCTTCCTCGTCGCCCCAGAAACTGCCGGGGATCGGCTCGCCGGGTGCCACGCGCTGCAACTGCAGGCCAAGCCGGGCAAGCAGGGCGGCGGGGACATCGAAGCCGATCTGCCCCACCCGCATCACGGAGTTGGCCGGGTCGTCGGGATAGGGACGGGGAGTGGAGTGGGAATGCATGTGCGTGCGCGATGGGCGCAGGTGACCAGGGCGGATTGATGGCGCCAGGCGACGACGGATCGCCCGGCGGACAAGCTGTGGCGATCATCGCCCGGCGCAAGGCTCAGCCGGTCTTGGCTTCGCTCTTGGTTTCGTTCCTGGCGGTCTGCTTGCCATCCGGCAAGGTCACCGAAAGCTCGAGGATCTCGTGGCCGCTGTCACGCTCGAAATTGATGTTGATCGCATCGAGGTCGACGTGAACATATTTCTTGATCACTTCGAGCAGCTCGTTGCGCATCATCGGCAGGTAGTCCGGCGCGCCGCGGCTGGAACGCTCCTGCGCCACGATGATGCGCAGGCGTTCGCGGGCCACGGTCGCGGTGGCTTCCGGCTTGCGCTTCAGGAAATCAAGAATACCCATCGTGATCAACCTCCGAACACGCGCTGGAGAAAGCCCTTCTTGGGCACGTCGATGAAGCGCAACGGGCGCACTTCGCCGAGGATGCGGGCCACCGTGTCGCTATAGGCCTGACCGGCATGTGAATTGGCATCGACGATCACCGGGATGCCGTTGTTGGAGGCGGTCAGTACGTTTTCCGATTCGGGGATCACGCCGACCACTTCGATGCCGAGGATTTCCTCGACGTCCTTGACGCTGAGCATTTCGCCGATGGCGACGCGGGCCGGGTTGTAACGGGTCAGCAGCAGATGCTGGATGACCGGGCCTTCGCCACGCTCGGCCCGTCGGGTCTTGCTGGCGAGCAGGCCGAGGATGCGGTCCGAATCGCGCACCGAGGACACTTCCGGGTTGACCACCACGACCGCGTGGTCGGCGAAGTACATCGCCAGATGCGCGCCTTTCTCGATGCCGGCCGGCGAGTCGCACACGACGTAGTCGAAGCCGTCTTCGGACAGGCCGTCGAGCACTTTCTCGACGCCTTCCTGGGTCAGTGCGTCCTTGTCGCGGGTCTGGCTTGCGGCCAGCACGTACAGGTTGTCGTGGCGCTTGTCCTTGATCAGCGATTGCTTCAGCGTGGCTTCGCCATGCACGACGTTGACGAAATCGTAAACCACTCGCCGCTCGCAGCCCATGATCAGGTCGAGGTTGCGCAGGCCGACGTCGAAATCGATCACGGCGACTTTTTTGCCGGCCATCGCCAGGCCGGTGGCAAGCGAGGCACTGGTCGTCGTCTTGCCGACGCCGCCTTTGCCTGAAGTGACAACGATAATCTCAGCAGTCAAGGGCCCATCTCCGCATGATTGTTTTTGTTGTAAGTGATCACAGCTTGGCGATCATCAATTTTTCGCCATCGAGCCAGCATTGCACGGACTGGCCTTCGAGGTCGTCAGGAATCTGTTCGAACACGCGATATTGCCCGGCAATCGCCACCAGCTCGGCGCGAAAGTCGGACACGAAGATACGTGCCTTCTCGTCGCCCTGGGCGCCGGCCATGGCGCGCCCGCGCAAGCTGCCGTAGATGTGGATGTTGCCATCGGCGATCACTTCGGCGCCGTTGGCGATGGCGCCGGTGACGATCAGGTCGCGGTCGCGCGCATAGACCTGCTGGCCTGAGCGTACCGAGCCGGCATGGTACTGCGCACCTTGCATGCTGCCGGGCGCCGGCGCGGACAGGATCGGTTCGCGTCGCACCGAGGGAGCAACTGGTTCGGCCTGCCGGGCCGGTTCGGCGACGGAGGCCGGAGCGCCGTTGACCGGCTCATAGGCGGCGCGGAACTTGGCGATCAGCGGCAGCCCCATGCGCTTGGCGAGCGCCTCGGTCTCGCTGGTGCCATAGGCCAGGCCCACCGGCAGCATGCCGGCGCTGCGCACGGCTTCGAGCAGTGCGTCGACGGCGCCGTCATCGGGCAGGTCGAGCAGGTGGCTCAGGTCCAGCACCACGGCGGCGCGGGCAAACATCTGCGGCGCGGCACGTACACGGCGTTCCAGTTCGTCGCACAAGGCAGCCGCGTCGACCCGGCGCACGCGCACGCAGGCAATGCCGACCTGGCCGAAGCGCAGGTCACAGGCGTCGGTTGTATCCATCTTTGCATTCATGGGCGCCGCTCTCCGGCGAGGCGGCGCGGGGTGGTGTCATGCAGAAAAGGGCGTTCGCGCTCGGCCAGCCAGGGCACATCAGGCAGGCCGCCGTGATCGAGCCAGGTATCGCGGACATAGGCGTAGCTGGGCAGGTCGCGGGCCAGCAGGCTGACCTTGGGACCATGCTCGCCCATGCGCTGCTGGCCCACTTCCTGGTAGCCGTAGGTGCCGTGGAACAGCAGCACTACGTCATCGCGCGGCTCCAGGAATACTTCGCAGGTGAGCAGCGGCACGCGCACTTCGGCATAGCTGTGCACGTCGCAATAGAAGATGCGGCCCAAGCCGTGGCGACGGTAGGTGTTCGCGATCACGATGCGGTCTATGTAGACGAATTGCGGGTAATGCTCGGCGAACCAGCGATAGTTGGGGCTTTCGTAATTGCCGCCTTCACGCAAGGCAATCAGGAAGCCGGCCAGGTGGCCGTCGATTTCGGCAACGCGAAAATACTCGGCGTGCTCGTAGAAGTAGCGCAACTGGCTGGCGTCGAGGGCGAGGATGGAGCGACCGGCAGCGTTGTTGAGCGCCAGTACGGCATCCAGGTCGTGCTCGCGCACGTCGCGGATGGCAAGGGCCATTCGTTGC
>DAHUXL010000200.1 GCA_027307195.1 Rhodanobacter sp.
AAGCCGCTGATGTACATCGCGAACGTGCTGGAAGACGGCTTCGAGAACAATCCGCACCTCGATGCCGTGCGTGCCCGTGCCGCGGAGGAGGGTGCCGAGGTGGTGCCGGTGTGCGCGGCCATCGAAGAGGAAATGGCGCAGCTGGAAGACGTCGATCGGGACGAGTTCCTGAAGGACATGGGCCTCGACGAGCCGGGCCTGAACCGGGTGATCCGCGCCGGTTACAAGCTGCTCGATCTGCAGACCTATTTCACCGCCGGCGTGAAGGAAGTGCGCGCGTGGCAGGTGAGGCGGGGTGCCACCGCACCGCAGGCCGCCGGGGTGATCCACACGGATTTCGAGCGTGGCTTCATCCGCGCCGAGACGATCAGCTACGACGATTTCATCCAGTACAAGGGCGAAGCCGGTGCCGGCGCGGCCGGCCGGCTGCGCAAGGAAGGCAAGGAATACATCGTCAAGGACGGCGACGTGCTGCACTTCCTGTTCAACGTCTGAAACGCCGGTGGCGTGCATCGTTGCATGCTGCCGAGGCAATTACTGATGGAAATAATCCAGATGAGTGGTGAAGGTAGTTCACCATCATCTTGGGAGCGGACGGCAGTGTGTCGTCAACGGTCAACATCTAAGGCATGCACCGCATCGCCAATGTGCCGAGCTGATCAGGCGTCGCTGTCGCCTTCAGTGATCTGTCGCTGCATGCGATCCAGGTAGGCGTCAAGTTCCTGTGTACTTGTGAAAACCTCGTTCACCGGCACCGCCTTGACGATGTCAAACACCTTGCGCACTTGCGGCTGCGGGTTCAGCAGCAAGGTATGCCCGCCGCGGGCACGCATGCTCTTGCGGATCTTGGCGAAGCTGCGCAGCCCGGCACTGCTGACATATTCCAGCCCGGCCAGGTCGATCACCACGGTGCCGCCGACGTCGAGCCGTGGGAGCAGGACCAGCATGGCTTCGTCGAGTTCGCCGAAGGTCATCGCATCGAGGCGACCGCCGACTTGCACGACGACACGATCGGGTGCCGAAAAATTACTGTGCAGACTGAGCGTCATGATGAAGATCCGTCCTGGTTCGGGTAGATGAAACGGAGCAGCAGATGGTTGCTGTGCGCGTTCCGTGTATAGCGCATTGCGCTGGTCACGGTGCGTGCGAGGTGAATGCCGAGGCCGCCGATCTGTTCGCGATCGGCGAGGTCGCCCGGCAGGTTCGGACAGGCCGACTGCAGCGGGTCGAAGGCGATGCCGTCATCGATCAGCTCGACCGTGACGGTCTCCGGCCCGGGATGCAGCACAACGCGTATCTGGCCAGAGCGACCATCGGGATAGCCGTATTCGACCGTGTTGACCAGAAGTTCTTCCAGCACCAGACGCACGTCGCTGCGCAACGAGGATATGACGTCGGCTTCCTGCAGCAGATGCTCGCAGCGATCCAGCCCGGCGAAGACATCCGCCAGCTGGCTGGCGACGCACACTTCGACGTCCACTTGCGCGGCACCATGCCAGGTCAGCGCCAGCAAGGTGATGTCATCGGCCTGGGCGGCGTCTGCCACGAAGCGGTCAACATCACCCAGCAGCCGTTCGATATAGCCAGCGGTGGGGGCGGCTGGGGGAACCTGCGCGAGGCTTCCCAAGGTACGTTCGATGCCGTACATCTGCTGATGGTGATCGCTGGCTTCGGTGATGCCGTCGGTATACATCAGCAAGGTCTCGCCCTGGCGCAGACGCTGATGATGTTCCGGATAGTCCGAATCCTCGTAAAGACCGAGCACGGCGCCTGTGGTGAAATCCAGCAGCTGCGGAGCGCCGTGGCCACACAGGATGGGTGGTTCATGCCCGGCGCTGGCCAGCACCAGGTTGCCGCTTTTCGTGTCGAGCAGGCCGCATAGCAGGGTGACGAACATGCAGCTGTCGTTGCCTCGGCAAAGCTCGAGATTGAGCAACTGCAGGAGATTCCGTGGAGTCTGCGCGCGTGGCGCCAGCGCCTTGGCCAAGGTAATGGTCTGTGCCATGAACAGGGCAGCAGGGATGCCTTTGTCGGAGACGTCGCCGACCATGACGAAGAAATGTTCCGGGTCGAGCATGAAATAGCTGTAGAGGTCGCCACCGACTGCCCGTGCGGGGCGCAGCGCTGCATGCAGTTCGAAGTAGGCGCAGACGGCGTCGAGGTAGTGCTCGCTGGGCAGCAGGCCGATCTGGATCTGGTGGGCGATTTCCAGTTCACTGGCCAGCCTCTGTTTTTCCCGTGCCACCCGCGCGAGGTCCTGCAGATGCAACGCGAGTTCATGGCGCATCTGGTCGAACGACTGGGTGAGCCGTCCCACTTCGTCGTGGCGGCTGGTCGAAGGCAGCTCGAAATCCAGTTCGCCGCGGGCGACATGCTCGGCGCGGTCGGCCAGCATACCCAGCGGCGCCATCGTGCGGCGGATGGTCAGCAAGATGATCAGGGCAACGCCCAGCAGCGCCAGCATGCCCAGCAGCAGGCTCCACAGGAAGATGCGCCGTACGCCGGCATAGATCTGGGCTTCCGGCACCACCAGTCCGAGCCGCCAACGAGTGCCCTCGATCGGCGCGGAGTACACCCACACAGCGCCATGCACCTGCGCGTTCTGCGCTACCGGCAGGCGCACCGATTCAGCCTGGTCGCTGGCCAATACTTCGAGCAGGGCCGGTGCGCCGCGCTTGCCCACCAGGGCAGGATTGTCGTGCGCCAAGTAATCGCCATCACTGTCGAGCACGAAGGCATAGGCGCCTTCCGGTTTGTCCAGATGTCCGAGGATCTGATGCAGCCAGTCGAGCGTGACGTCGGCGTTGATGATGCCGACGGGGCGCCCTTCACGGTTGATGGCGACCGAGTAGTTAATCAGCTGCCGCTGCCGCGACAGTGACAAGAACGGACGCTGCCAGCAGCCAGCCGAACAGCTCAATCCACCCAGGAACCAATTGCTGTTCCAGTAAGGCCTGGCATCGCTGGACAGATCGCGACTGGCCAGGGCGCCATTGTCCACGCGATTCACAAAGGGCGAGTAGGGAGGGGCGTCGACTGGGCTAGACGAAGGCCTGAAGACGGCGGCCAGCCCGTCGATGTCGTGATTGGCCTGCAGCGTGTCGCGCAACAGCGGCTCGGCACTGTCCTGGCGTGTGGCGATGATCGTCGCGAGCATCTGCGCCGAGATGGCGACGCGGTCGATCCGCGCCTGGATCTCGCTGCCAGCGCTGGCAGCCAGGGCGGCGGCTTCGCGATGGGTGTGTTGCAGAATCTGTGCGCGGGTAAGGCTGAGCAAGAGGACGCCGATGGCAGCGAGCACCAGGGTTGAGCCGGCGAGAACCCATAGCGCCATTCGCGATGCAATGCTGCGCAGAACCATGTGTGTGGATTCCCCCGTCCCGATCTCATCTAGCCATGAAGCGGTGTCAGCTGCAAGGCAGCGGTGCGGCGACTGCGGCGTGCTCGTCAGTCGAGGCATAATCATGCTCCCGGATCTCGCCTCCAGACAGCAGCAGACTCATGCCAGGACAGCAGCACGAAGTGACGTTCCGCTTTCTCGCCGAGCCCACCGATGTCAATTTCGGCGGCAAGGTGCATGGCGGCATGGTGATGAAGTGGATTGACCAGGCCGGCTATGCCTGCGCGGTGGCCTGGAGTGGGGCGTATTGCGTCACTGCCTCGGTCAGCGGCATCCAGTTCGTTGCACCGATCCTGATTGGCGACATGGTCACGGTGCGGGCTCGGCTGATCCACACCGGCACCTCCAGCATGCATTTCGCCGTGGATGTGCTGGCGCGCGACCTGCGCAAGGACGAGCACCGGCTGGCGACCAGCTGTGTGATGGTGTTCGTGGCGCTGGACCGCCCGGACGGCAAGCCGACGCCGGTACCGCACTGGGAGCCGCATGACGACGCCGAACGTCAGTTGCAGGCGCAGGCGAAGCAGCTGCTGGAACTGTCCAAGGGAATGGAGAAGCTGGTCGACCTGCGTGCCGCAACGCTGGGCTGAGATGGGCGCGGAGTTCCGCTGAAACTTCACGTCGGCGTGCGAATTCGGCGGTACAAGGTGTTGACAGTTTGGGGCCCGATCCACACAATACGCGTTCTTTGTTGGAGGGATACCCAAGCGGCCAACGGGGGCAGACTGTAAATCTGCTGGCTTACGCCTTCGGTGGTTCGAATCCACCTCCCTCCACCAGCAAGAGTTCCGCGCAGGGCGGGAGTAGTTCAATGGTAGAACATCAGTTTTCCAAACTGATTACGCGGGTTCGATTCCCGCCTTCCGCTCCATTGCGCTGCATCTGTCAAAGTGATCGAGCCGTGCGGAAAATGCACAGGTCGACGAATTTTTGAAGAGTCCGGCAGGATGCCGGCCTTGTCTTCGCCGTCACGGAGGACGGCTGAAATACACGCTCATGTAGCTCAGTCGGTAGAGCACTTCCTTGGTAAGGAAGAGGTCACAGGTTCGATTCCTGTTATGAGCACCATCTTTTCGACCGTCAAGGTCACCGCCCCGCAAGGGCCAGTTCCATCAATTCATTGACTCCATCGGGGTTTAGCGCGCATGGCAAAGGGTAAATTCGAACGCACCAAGCCGCACGTCAACGTCGGCACGATTGGTCACGTGGATCACGGCAAGACGACGCTGACGGCAGCGCTGACGAAGGTCGGTGCGGAACGTTTTGGTGGCGAGTTCAAGGATTA
>DAHUXL010000206.1 GCA_027307195.1 Rhodanobacter sp.
GGCAGGAAATGGAGGGTCTGTCCGCGGGTAGCGGCGTTACCCTCCAGGGCGGCGAGTTGTCTGCGCTGTTCGGCATCCGCCGGCTTGAGCAGATCCAGTGGGAGCGCATGTTTCATCAGGCGATCGGCCAACTGCTCGTAAGGCACGTAGTACTCAGGGAGCCGGTCGATATCCTTGCCGCCGGCGAGCACCTTCATGGTGAACTCGGCCACCTGCGGTCCCGTCGGCGGCAGTGCACCCACCAGCTGTGGCCCGCGCCAGGAACGGCTGCGGTATTCCGGGCGGCTGCCCTTGGCCAGATCCGCATCCGTGAGTTCGTCGGCCGCCACGATCACCAGCCGGTCGCTTTCCGCCACGATGAATACCGGGCGCGCCTGGCACACGACATAGAAGCCATAGCCGAATGCGACCGCCTGCAATGCCACGATGATCGACAGGTCCAACTGCCGCAGCTTTTTCGGCTTGCCGGGGCTGATCACCACCAGGGTCAGCAGCGGACCCATGATGATATCGACGCCCATCAACAGCGGTATCAGGTCACTGGCCCCGGCGGCGCGGAAATACGGCGGAGGGAACCACAAGGTGTACAGCAAGATGCTGACGATCGCAGCCACGGACAGGCTGATCGACAAGTGGATGGTTGCGGCTTTCCAGCGTGACATGGCGTGGCTCTGACGATGTTGGACAAAGCAGGTCGGGGCGAAATATACGATGTCGTGTGCGCCGATGCAGCTGGTATGCGTCCGGTAGGGAGTTGCTTTTGTCCACAAGGGACTCCCTGCGGTCGTGGGAGCGGCTTCAGCCGCGATGGCTCGGGTTTCACCAAGACTTGAAAAGCATCGCGGCTGAAGTCGCTCTTACAGAAGAGCATCGCACAGGGTAGGAGCGCGCCCCCCGGATCGAGTCCGGGGCAGGCTCTGTGCGCGATTGCTCTTGCTGGTGTGGAGAAAGGCATCGCGCACAGGGCGTGCTCCTGCGAGTGCCGATCCAGGCGAAACTTGCCTGGGACAGGTTTGGCGCTTACCGTCACGGTTTTACTCAACCGGGGACGCCGACCATGAAACCTCTGATTGCCGCGCTGCTGCTTGCTCAAGCGGCTGCGCCTGCGCTGGCGAGCAATGTTGTGGACACCGCTTTCGCCAAGGCCGAGGGCGCGCATGCGTTCAATGTGCGCGACTTGGTGATGATGGATCGGGTCAGTGATCCGCAGTTGTCGCCGGACGGGCGCTATGCCGCGTTTGGCGTGCGCAGCACAGATTACACCGCGAACAAGGGTATCAACGCGGTGTATGTGCTGGACCTGAGCAGGGACGGCCAGCCGGTGAAGGTGGTCGACAAGGGCGGTTCGGCGCGCTGGTCGGCAGATGGGCACAGCTTGTATTTCATGGCGCCGGCCAAGGGCGTGGCGCAGTTGTGGCGGGTTGACCTCGCCGGCAAGGGTGGCTTGAACCTGGCCAAGCATGCTCCCGCCATGCAGGTCAGCCATGGGGTGCTGGACGTTGGCGGCTACAAGCTGTCGCCGGACGGCAAGCAGGTGCTGTTGTCGTACGAGGTGTTCACCGATTGCGCCACGCTTGCGTGCACCCAGCAGCGCGTCGACGCGCGCGCGAAGGACAAGGCCAGCGGCACGCTCTACGACAAGCTGTTCGTGCGGCACTGGGATACCTGGGCGAATGGTCGGCGCAACCAGCTGTTCGTGGCCAGCTTCGACGGCAAGGGTCAGCTGGCGGTCGAGCCGAAGCTGCTGAGCCGTGGCATCGACGGCGACGTGCCGAGCAAGCCGTTTGGCGACGAGAGCGAGTTCGCGTTCGCGCCGGATGGCAAGAGCGTGTATTTCGATGTGCGTATTGCCGGTACCAGCGAGCCGTGGTCGACCAATTTCGACGTGTACAGCGTGCCGGTCGATGGCTCGACCCTGCCGAGGAACCTCACCGCCGACAACAAGGCGTGGGACGCGTACCCGGTGGCGTCGCCGGACGGCAAGACGCTGTATTACCTGGCGATGAAGACGCCGGGTTCCGAGGCCGACCGCTTCGCGATCATGGCGCTGGATCTGGCAAGCGGTACCAGGCACGAAGTGGATCCGAGCTGGGATCGTTCACCGGGTGGCCTGACGATTTCCGCCGAAGGCAAAACGCTTTACGCGACGGCCGACGACAATGGCCAGCATCCGCTGTTCGCGATCGACGCGGCCAGCGGCAAGGTCAGCCAGCTGGTTGGCGATGGCACGGTAGGCGGCTATTCGATGGCTGCCGGCAAGCTGTTGCTGACGCGCGATGATCTGAAGCGACCGTCCGACGTTTACCTTGCCAGCGCCGACGGTAGTGGCCTGAAGCAGATCACCCATTACAACGCGGCGGATCTGAAGAACACGAAGATGGGTGACGCGGAGTTCTTCACCTTCAAGGGCTGGAACAACGAGACCGTCCAGGGTTACGTGGTCAAGCCGGTCGACTATCAGCCGGGCAAGACCTACCCGGTCGCCTTCATCATCCATGGTGGCCCGCAGGGCGCGATGGAAAATGGCTGGAGCTACCGCTGGAATCCGCAGACCTATGCCGGTCAGGGCTTTGCCGTGGTGACGGTGAACTTCCACGGTTCCACCGGTTATGGCCAGGCGTTCACCGACGCGATCTCGGGCGACTGGGGCGGCAAGCCGCTGGAAGATCTGAAGCTCGGCTGGAAGGCTGCGCTGGACAAGTACAGCTTCCTCGATGGCGATCGCGCCTGCGCGATGGGTGCCAGCTATGGCGGTTACATGACGTACTGGATCGCGGGCGTGTGGAACCAGCCGTGGAAGTGTCTGATCGATCACGACGGCGTGTTCGATACGCGTGCGATGTACTACGACACCGAGGAGTTGTGGTTCGAGGAGCGCGAGAACGGCGGTACCCAGTACGAGCACCCGGAGAACTACGAGAAGTTCAATCCGCTCAACCACGTCAAGGACTGGCGCGTGCCGATGATGGTGATCCACAGCGGTGACGATTTCCGCATCCCGATCACCCAAGGCCTGGGCGCGTTCACCGCCCTGCAGCGCCGCGGCATTCCCAGCCAGTTCCTGACTTTTCCGGACGAGAACCACTGGGTACTGAAGCCGCACAACAGCGTGCAGTGGCATGACGCCGTCAACGACTGGCTGAAGAAATGGACGGCCAAGGACGCACCGAAAGCGGCGTCGCACTGATCCACCTCGTGTGATGAAAACGGCGGCTTTCGGGCCGCCGTTTTCATGTTGGTCGCATGGCTGCTTGGGGTTTTCGTCGAACGGGAAATCCGAACGTGATCAGAACCATTTCGCCCGTTTCAGCCCCAGATAAATACCGCCGACGACGAGGATCATCACGGTGATCATCGTCGGATACGCCCATGGCTTGTCGAGTTCGGGCATGTGGGTGAAATTCATGCCGTACCAGCTGGTGAGCAGGGTCGGCGCGGCGAGCATGGCAGCCCAGCCGGCGAGCTTCTTCATCACTTCGTTCTGACCGAAGGTGACCAGCGAGAGATTGACATTGATCGCGGCGGCGAGCATCTCGCGCATCGCGCCGATGGATTCGTTGACGCGGAACACGTGATCGTAGACGTCGCGGAAATACGGGCGCAATTCGTCGGCGATCAGCTGCGGGTGCAGACGTACGAGCTGGCTGATGATGTCCTGCAGCGGTGCCACCGCCAGACGCAACGTCATCAGGTCGCGCTGCATGTCATACAGGCGATGCACGGTGCTGCGCTTGAAGGTCTCGGCGAAGATGTCCTGCTCCAGCTGCTGCAGTTCTTCGCGGAATTCGCGCACGATCGGCAGCAGGTTGTCGACGATGAAGTCGAGCACGCCGTACAGCGCATAGCTGGGGCCGAGTGCCAGCAGTGCGGGCGTGTGTTCGCAGGTACGCCGCGCCGGCGCATAGGACAACGACGCGCCGTGACGCACGGTGACCAGATAGCGCGGGCCGAAGAAGATGTGCGTTTCGCCGAAGGCCAGGTGGCCGTCGATCAGCTGGGCGGTCTGCACCACCAGGAACAGCGAGTCGCCATACGTCTCGATCTTGGTGCGCTGGTGCGCGGCATGGGCGTCCTCGATCGCCAGGTCATGCAGGCCGAATTCATCCTGCAGCTTCAGCAGCAGGTGTTCGTCGGGTTCATGCAGGCCGACCCAGACGAAGGTGCCCGGTTCCGTCAATACGTCACTGATTGCGTCGAGGGTGACGTCGCCGATCCGGCGGCCGTCCTTGTGGTACGCAATGCAGTTGACCACCATTGGCTGGTCGGTGGTCGACGGGGCGACCGGTGGCGGCGGGGTGATCAGGTTCATGCATGCATCATGCCCCGCCGTGGAAGACGGGGCAATTACACATCGCCGGACCTTACCGGTTTCGGCGCAGGCTCCAGGCCAGCGCCAGCCAGCACGGCAACGCGAACAGCAGCCACGGCTGGTTCTGCTGCACGATGCCGGGCAGCAGGTGCAGCAGCACGGCGGTCATGATGGCCAGCAGTTGCAGCGCGATCACGCCATCCATGAAACGCGAGGCGGCGAAACCGCGACGCGAGCGCCACCATGTCGGCAGCAGCAGGAATGCGAGCGGGTTGAACAGCAGCAGGTTGGCGTTGGACCAGGCCGAGTGGTGGGTGGTCAGCGTCCACAACACCAGCAACACCAGGCCGATGATGCCGGCGCAGAGCAGATACACCGTGCCAAGCAGGGCGTAACCGGTCGGCCACCAGCGCCGGCTCACCACGATCAGCGCGGCAAGCAGCAGACCGGTCAGTGCCAGCGGCAGGCGCAGGTCGGGTGCGGCTGCCGGCGGCACGTCCAGCCGGTTCGGCGAGACGAGTTGTTCGCTCCGCACCAGCGGCTGCAGGCCGCCATGGCCGTCGTCGATGCGTACTTCGCGCAGCTGCATCTGCAGCACTTCCGGCAGAAAGCTTTCCTGCCACGCGCTGAGTGGCTGGTCGGCATACGGACCCAGGCCGAGATCCATCACCAGCATCAGCCATGGCTGTGCGCTCATCAGGCGGACGGTCTGCTGGCGAAAGGTCATGCCGCCGGCACGAGCGCCGAGCTGGGTTTTCAGCACGCCGCCAAGCGCCTTGTCCAGCACGTCGCGCACGCGGGTGGTGCAGTTGTCGACGTAGTAGTCGTAGTTGTAGCCGGCGTTTTCCGGACGCAGGTTCCACAGCAGGAAATCGCGCAGCGCGCCGGCCTGTTCGGCCGTCATGGCCAGTTGCTGGCGGGTGACCGAGCGGCCCGCTTCGACGTAGTAGCTCTGGTCGAGATTGCTGAACCCTGCGTCCATCAGGTAGTGCATGCGGCCGCGGGCGAAGTTGAGAAAGAAGTGTCTTTCGTCGAAATCGAACACGCCATAGTTGAAGTTGATCGCTTCGCCCGAGGCGCTATCACGCAGTTCGATTGCGTCGTGGCCGAAACGCTCCCAGTAGGTTTCACCGGGGCCGTAGGTGATCAGCGATACCTGGAGATTGGCGCCGGGCGCATTGGCGACGCTGGCATGGGCGGATGGGAGCAGAGCGGACAGCAGCAGAGCGAGCAGCAGCGTGTACAGACGGAAATGGCGGGTTTGGTGACAGGGAAAAGTCATTCGAGGCCTGTGCGCTTTTGTCCCTCTCCCTGTTTATCCCAAAGGGACTTCCTTCGGTCGCAGGGGGGAGGCTGGGTGGGGGTGCTTTTTGCAGTGTAACGGCAAGAGCTTGACCCCTCTCCAGCCCTCCCCTGCGTGCAGGGGGCGGAGCGAGTTATTGCCTCACCACGCGAAACTGCTGCACGCGGCGGTCATCGGCTTCAGTGACATGGAACAGGTAGTCGCCGATGCTGACCTCTTCGCCGACTTCAGGCAGATGGCCGAATTCCGAGGTGACCATGCCGCCGACGGTGTCGTATTCCTCGTCGGAGAATTCGGTGCCGGCCTGTTCGTTGAAATCCTCGATCGGGGTCAGCGCGCTGACCAGCCAGTCGCCGCCGGGCTGTTCGTGCATCAGCTTGGGCTCTTCCTCGTCGTCGTGCTCGTCGTCGATCTCGCCGACGATCTGTTCGAGCACGTCTTCGATGGTGATCAGGCCGGCGACGCCGCCGTATTCGTTGACCACCAGCGCCATGTGGTTGCGCGAGCGCCGGAATTCCTCCAGCAGCACGTTCAGGCGCATCGATTCGGGAATCAGCACGGCAGGGCGCAGGATCGCGTGGATGTCGAAATGCTCCGCGGCGCCGAAGAACTTCAGCATGTCCTTGGCCAGCAGGATGCCGAGGATCTCGTCCTTGTCGTCGCCGTGTACGGGGAAGCGTGAGTGGCCGGATTCGACCATCGTGGCAAGAATGTCGGGTAGCGGCGACTCGGCCGCCAGCATCACGATCTGCGCGCGCGGCACCATCACGTCGTCCACGCTCAGTTCGGTGACCTTGATCGCACCCTCGACCATGGTGAGGGTGTCGACGGACAGCAGTCCGTTGGTCTGGGCGGAGCGCAACTCCTCGATCAGTTCGCTGCGGTTGCGTGGCTCGCCGGAAAACATGTGGCCCAGCCGGTCCCACCAGGTGCGGTGTGCCGGGCCGCTGGTACTGCCAGGGTCGTCGTTCATCACTCGTTTGAATGCAGCCCGAAACCGGGCGGAAGGTCGATTCTAGCGGAAAAGTTTTGACGGTTCAGAGTAAGAGCGTATTGGCTCCTCCCCCTGCAAGCCCCCAAGGGACTTCCTTCGGTCGCCCAACCCTTCTCCACCTGGCGGGGAGGGAGCACGGTTCAGGCGTACGGGTCGGCGATGCCGAGGCTGGCGAGGATGCGGGTTTCCAGCGCCTCCATCGCTTCGGCTTCGCCATCTTCGATGTGGTCGTAGCCGAGCAGGTGCAGCACGCCATGGATGGTCAGGTGGGCCCAATGATCGCGCGGCAGTTTGGCTTGCTCGGCGGCTTCGCGCAGCACCACCGGCGCGCAGATCGCCAGGTCGCCGATCAGCGGCAAGGCCACGCCGGGGGGCAGTTCGGCGGGGAACGACAACACGTTGGTGGCGTAGTCCTTGCCGCGATAGTCGCGGTTGAGCGCGCGGCCTTCGTCGGCATCGACGATGCGGATCGCCAGCTCGGTTGGCTTGCGCCGTTTGGCGCCGCGCAATGCCGCTTCCACCCAGCGACGAAAGCTGACTGCGGAGGGCAGGCCGGCGCGTGGCACCGCGTAGCCGACGGCGAGCGTGAGCTGCCGACTCATGAAGCGTCCTCTTCCTTCTGCTCGAACGCCTCATACGCGCGCACGATCTTCGCCACCAGCGGGTGGCGCACCACATCGCGCGACGTGAAGAACGTGAAGCTGATGCCACTGACGTCGCGCAGCACTTCCACCGCCTGACGCAGACCGGAGCGCGTGTTGCGCGGCAGGTCGACCTGGGTGACGTCGCCGGTGATTACCGCCACCGTGCCGAAGCCGATGCGGGTCAGGAACATCTTCATCTGCTCGACCGTGGTGTTCTGCGCCTCGTCGAGGATCACGTACGCATCGTTGAGGGTGCGTCCGCGCATGTACGCCAGCGGCGCGATCTCGATCACATTGCGCTCGATCAGCTTGGCCACCTTCTCGAAGCCGAGCATTTCGTACAGCGCGTCGTACAGCGGGCGCAGGTAGGGATCGACTTTCTGCGACAGGTCGCCGGGCAGGAAGCCGAGCTTCTCGCCAGCCTCCACTGCGGGGCGTACCAGCAACAGGCGCTGCACGCGGTTCGCTTCCAGTGCCTCGACCGCGCTGGCCACGGCGAGGTAGGTCTTGCCGGTACCGGCCGGGCCCACGCCGAAATTGATGTCGTGACTGGCGATCGCGTGCAGGTAGCGCGCCTGATTCGCGCCGCGGCCCTTGATCACGCCGCGCTTGACCCGGATCGCCACCTCCTGGGTGCCTTCGGTCGATGCCGCGGTGATCGCATCAATGCCGGATTCGGCCAGGTGCAGGTTGATCCGCGCGCCGGTCAGCGATTCGTCTTCGGTGGTGGCATACAGCGATCGCAGCACTTTCTCGGCGGCCCTGGCCGGCGCGTCCTCGCCGATCACCTGGAAGATGCTGCCGCGATGATTGATCTCCACGCCGAGGCGCAGTTCGATCTGGCGCAGATGCTCGTCGAACGGCCCGCACAGATTGGCGAGTCGGGCGTTGTCCTCGGGGTCGAGGGTGAAGTCGCGCTGATTGAGGCCGTTGGTCATGGGATCTGAGAAGGGTTGGAGGATGAAACCCTTCTCTCTTTGGGAGAAGGTGCCGACAGGCGGATGAGGGTTCGAGCGGAGCGTATCGTTGAACGTTGCGCAAGTCCCGAACCCTCTCCCCAACCCCTCTCCCAGAGGGAGAGGGGATTAAGCTGCAGCTTCCTCGACGAGCTTCACTCGTCCACGCAGCGAGTTGCTCATCGCCTCGGTGATTTCCACATCGACGAACTGGCCGATCAAGCGTGGATGGCCGGGGAAGTTGACGAAGCGCATGTTCTCGGTGCGCCCGGTCAGTTCGCTTGGATCACGGGTGCTGGGCTTTTCCACCAGCACGCGCTGCACGCTGCCGATCATTGCCTGGCTGATCTTCTTCGCGTTCGCGTTGATGGTCGCCTGCAGCCGGGTCAGTCGCGCGTGCTTCTCCGTCGCCGGGGTGTCGTCGGCGAGGTTCGCCGCTGGCGTGCCGGGGCGCGAGGAGAAGATGAAGGAGAAGCTCTGGTCGAAGCCGATGTCGTCGATCAGCTTCATGGTCTTCTCGAAGTCCTCGGCGGTCTCGCCGGGGAAGCCCACGATGAAGTCGGACGACACGCAGATGTCGGGGCGCACCGCGCGCAGCTTGCGGATTTTCTGCTTGAACTCGATCGCGGTGTAGCCGCGCTTCATCGCGCTGAGAATGCGGTCCGAACCGGCCTGCACGGGAAGATGCAGGTAGTTCGCCAGCTGCGGCACGTTCGCATAGGCCTCGATGAGAGAGTCGGAGAACTCCAGTGGATGCGAGGTGGTGAAGCGGATGCGGCCTATGCCGTCGATCTGCGCGATCGCGTGGATCAGCACGGCAAGGTCGGCGATGCCGCCGTCGTGGGTAGGGCCGCGATAGGCGTTGACGTTCTGGCCGAGCAGGTTCACCTCGCGCACGCCCTGCACGGCGAGCTTGGCGACCTCAACGATCACATCGTCAAATGGACGGCTGAGTTCCTCGCCACGGGTGTACGGCACCACGCAGTAGCTGCAGTACTTGGAGCAGCCTTCCATGATCGAGACGAACGCGGTCGGGCCTTCGGCGCGCGGCTC
>DAHUXL010000207.1 GCA_027307195.1 Rhodanobacter sp.
ATCCACCACAGGTAATGCGCGGAAAGCTCCCACATGGCATCCACCTCAGCGCAGCGGCGGCTGGATTGCCGCCGATTTCTGCTGCTGGCCCAGCGACTCCTTGGCCAGCTCCGCGATACCCGCCAGCGAACCAAGGATGCCGGTGGCCTCGATCGGCAGCAGCAGCATCTTCTGGTTCGGTGACTTCGCCATTTCCTTCAGCGCCTCGACGTAGTTGTTGGCGACGAAGTAGTTCAGCGCGTTGACGTTGCCGCCGGAAATCGCGTCGGACACCATCGTGGTCGCCTTCGCCTCGGCCTCGGCCGAACGCTCGCGCGCCTCGGCGGCACGGAACGCGGCTTCCTTCTCGCCCTCGGCAGCCAGGATCACCGACTGCTTCTCGCCTTCGGCCTTGAGGATCGCCGCCTGGCGGAAGCCCTCGGCATCGAGGATGTTGGCGCGCTTCTCGCGCTCGGCCTTCATCTGCCGCGCCATCGCGTCGATCAGGTCGCGCGGCGGCGCGATGTCCTTGATCTCGATGCGGTTGACCTTGACGCCCCACGGATGGGTCGCCTCGTCGACGACCTTGAGCAGCTTCGCATTGATCGCATCGCGCTGGCTCAGCGATTCATCGAGGTCCATCGAGCCGAGCACGGTGCGGATGTTGGTCATCACCAGCGCCAGCGAGGCCTGCTCAAGATTGGATACCTCGTAGGCGGCCTTGGACGCGTCGAGCACCTGGTAGAACACCACGCCGTCGACGCGCACCACCGCGTTGTCCTTGGTGATCACGTCCTGCGACGGCACGTCCAGCACCTGCTCCATCATGTTGATCTTGCGCCCGACCGCCTGATAGATCGGGATCAGGAAATGCAGGCCGGGGCTGAGCGTGCGCGTGTACTTGCCGAACGTCTCCACCGTCCACTCGAAACCCTGCGGCACGATGCGCACCAGCTTGGCCACGCCGACCACGACGACGAATACGATCACCAGCGCGAGAAGCTGTCCCATCACCCATCCCCTACTCCTGAAGAAGCCTTGAGTATAGGCGAGTCGATGGTTATCTCGGTGACGACTGCGGCAGCCGCAAACTAACCCGCAAACCACCGCCTTCGCGATTGGCCAGCAGCACGCGGCCGCCATGAGCTTCGGTGATCTCGCGAGCCAGCGCGAGGCCGAGGCCGGTGCCGGAGCGCTTGGTCGAATAGAACGGCAGCAGCGCTTGCGCCAGTACGGTCTCGCTCATGCCGGGGCCGCGATCGGCCACTTCAATACGCAGCTCGGTGCCGACTTCGAGGATCGACAGTGTGACTTCGTCTTCGGCGCCACCCGATTCGTGCGCGTTCTTGATCAGGTTGATCAGCACCTGCTCGATCTGTACCGCATCGAAGACGCCCGGCCGCTCCGGCGGCGGCATGGCCAGCCAATAGCGGCAGTGCAGTGCCAGCCCTTCGAGGAATCGCACCCACTCCACCGCCACCGGCTGCGGCGTGGGCAATTTGGCGAAGCTCGCATAGCCGGCGATGAAGCCATGCAGATGCAGCGCGCGTTCGCTGATGGTGGCAAACACGCTGGGCAGGCGGTCGAGTTGACCGCGTCGCGCCAGCTCGGCGCCGGAATGTGCCAGCGAGGAAATCGGTGCCAGCGAATTGTTGAGCTCGTGGCTGATCACCCGGATCACCCGCTTCCAGGTCGCCACTTCCTGCCGCGACAGCTCGCGCGTCATGCGGCGGAACAGTTGCAGCCGATGCGGTCGGCCCTGCAGGCGGAACGCGCGCTGCGACAGATGGAAGGTCTCTTCACTGCCGTCCATCTCCACGCTGAGAAGCGCATCCTCGCCACTTTCCACGGCCTTGCGCAGCGCTTCCGGCGCATCGGCCAGCAGTTCGGAAAAATCCAGCCCGACCAGGTTGCGCCCTTCGTTGAACAGATGGCGCGAAGCGATGTTGGCGTACGCGACGCGGCCGATCGAGTCGGTCAGCACCAGCGCCACTGGCGTGTTCTGCACCACCGTGTCGAGCAGCAGTTCGCGTTGCACCAGATGCTGGCGCTGCTCGCGCAGAGTCTGTCCCAGCGCATTGTGCATGCGGATCAGCTCGCCCAGCTCGTCACGCCGGTTGATCGCGATCGAGAAACTGAAATCGCCGTCGCGATAACTCGCGACCGCGCCCTCGAGCGCGCGCAGCAGGCGACTGACCGGTGACATCGCGCGACCCGCCAGCCAGAACGCCAGCAGCAACAGCAGCACGGCGCAGATGCCCAGGCCACCGTAGATGCCCAGATGAAGCTCGGGCGGCGCCTTGATCGCCGCTGCCGTACCCGTCGCCGGCTTTGCCGTCAGCGCTGCCTGCAGCCACAACAACAGTTGCGGCAGTGGCCACTGCGTGACGCCGGCATAGATCAGCGCACCGGCCACGCTGGCAAAACCCAGCAGCAGCGTAAGCCGGCCCTGCAGCGAGTTCAGCAGGCGCCACATCAGCAATTTCCCGTCGCGGAAAAGGCGTGGCTCAATGGCATGCAGGATCCATCGGTGCACTCGCGCAGTCGACCGGCGGACGCCCATTCTGCCAGGGACGATCCTTGCCCATCACGGCCGCCTTGTCGTTCGCGCTCGGCGGCGGCTGATTCAGCGGGTTCGACGGGTCGTCCTGCCTGCGGTCCCTGAACTTGAAATGGGTCTTGGCTGGAGCCTCCGTCGAAGGATGGCTGCGGTGAGCGGATGAACTGGCGGTGGCCGGAGGCGCCGTCCAGCTGTCGCTCTGGCTCGCCAGTGTTGTCGGCGCAGCCTGCGCCATCGCCATCGCGGCAATCAGCCATGCCGAAGCCGTCAGGACAAGTCGATATCGCACGACACCACTCCAGCTGTTCGGGGGTATGGCCATCTTTGTACGCCATCTGCGCAACGGCAAGCCTGACAACAGACCTATGGGGTCACGCCGGCGTCGCCAGACCGTAGCGCTCCATCCGCCTGTACAGCGCCTGCCGCGACAGTCCGAGATTCTGCGCGGCGCGACTGACCACGCCATCGGCCTTGTGCAGCGCTGCCTCCACCGTCTCGCGGCTGGGCTCGTCGAGATTGCGGGCCGCCACGGCGGTATGCGCCGGCAGATTGAGCAAATCCGGCGTGATTGGGTTGCCACCGGCCAGCAACGCGGCACGCTCGATGGCGTTCTTCAGCTCACGCACATTGCCCGGCCACGGATAGCTCAACAAGGCCTCGCGCGCGGCATCGCCGAGCTCGGCCCGGCCATCCAGAAAGAATTCGGCCAGCGGCAAAATGTCGTCGCTGCGCTCGGTCAGCGGCGGCAGGTTCACCTCGATCACGTTGAGCCGGTAATACAGATCCTCGCGGAACGTGCCGGCGCGGATCATCGCCTTGAGATCGGCGTTGGTCGCACTCAGCACGCGCACCTTGACCTGGCGTGTGCGGCCGGAGCCGAGCCGTTCGAACTGACCAGTCTCCAGCACGCGCAGCAATTTCATCTGACCGGGCAACGGCAGGTTGCCGATCTCGTCGAGGAACAGCGTGCCGCCATCGGCCAGTTCGAAGCGGCCCTCGCGCGCCTTGTTCGCGCCGGTGTAGGCACCGGCGTCGGCGCCAAATAGCTCGGCCTCGATCAGCTCGCCCGGCAACGCGCCGCAGTTCACCGCGACGAACGCGCCACGTTTCACCGCCGAGTTCGCATGCACGATCGCCGCGATACGCTCCTTGCCGGTGCCGTTCGGCCCGGTGATCAGCACCGGCACATCCGAGCGGGCGATCTGGCAGGCCAGATCCAGCGTGCGCGCCATCGCCTCGGAAGCGAACACCAGGCCGTCCAGCTCGTATTTCTTCTGCAACTGCTCGCGCCGCTGGCGCCGCTCGCGCCGGCTGCGGGTCATCTCGCGGGTGGACTCGGACAGCTCCAGCAGGTTCTCCACCGTGGCCAGCAGCTTGTTGTCGTCCCACGGCTTGGCCAGGTAATCCGACGCGCCGGCCTTGACCAGTTCCACCGCGGTCTCCAGATGCGTCCAAGCGGTGAGCAGAATGACCGGCAAGTCCGCATGGCGCTCGCGGATCGCCCGGAACAGCGCCACGCCCTCCTCGCCCGAGGTGGTATCGGCGGTGAAGTTCATGTCCTGGATCACCACGTCGACCGCCTCACGCTCCAGCAGCGCCAG
>DAHUXL010000211.1 GCA_027307195.1 Rhodanobacter sp.
GACGGTGGTGCGCTGAAAAGCCGCCGTGCCCGGCATCGCTGAACCGCGAGTCGGGCCGCGTTAATCCGATGCCGCACGCAAGCCGTATCCTGTGTCATCTTTTCGTCATGCAGGCGTAGTCGCCCGGCTTGCGCCGCATGCCTTGCCGCACAGGAAATCCGTTTGAGTTATTCCACTGCCCTGCCCTGGACCCTGGAGAGCCTCGATCTCGATCGCATCGATGTCGCGCGCATACGCCACCATGAGGATCTGTTTTTCCTGCTGTGCAGTTCGTCATTCGTCGAGAGCGGCTCGGATCTGTACACGCAGAACCTGATCGACCATTTCGCCGGTGATGAAGAATTGCAGGGCTGGCTCAGCCAACATTGGGAACACGAGGAGCTGCAACATGGTCATGCACTGGCCGCCTACGTGCGCAAGGTCTGGCCGGAGTTCGACTGGGACAAGGGCTTTCAGGCGTTCTGGAACGAGTACGGCGCGGTGTGCACGGCCGAGCAGCTGGAACCCTGCCGCGGCCTGGAACTGGCCGCCCGCTGCGTGGTGGAAACCGGTACGGCCAGCCTGTATCGCGCGCTCAGCGAAATCACCGACGAGCCGGTGCTGAAGCAGCTGACCAACCACATCAAGAGCGACGAAGTGCGCCACTACAAGCACTTCTACCAGCACTACCGGCTGTATCGGGAACGCGAGGGCTTCGGCCGCTACAAGGTGTTCCGCGCGATCCTGCGCCGGGTCAACGAGATCAAGAGCGAGGACAGCGACATCGCGCTGCGCCACGTATTCAACCAGTGCTATCCGCAGCACCTGGACAACGAGGTCGAGTTCCGCCGCATCAGCGATCGCGCGCAGGGACTGTTGCGCCGGCACATTCCGGCCGGCATGACGGTGAAGATGCTGCTCAAACCGCTGGATCTGCCGGCCCGGCTGCAGAATGCGCTGGAAAAGCCGCTGGCGCGGCTCACCGAGAAACTGTTCCTGCGCTGAGCGCTTCCGGGTACCTCTGCACGACGTGACATACCCATCACCCTGAGCGTAGGCCCGCAGGGCGGAAGTTCCCCGTGAAGTCTCCTTCGACTTCGCTACGCCACGCTCAGGGCGAACGGCAAAGCTGGAACTCGAAGCGAATCACGTGCCGGTACCGCCAGGGAGCGCTCCGATCACTGCGCCGCCGCGGGTTTGTCTGCGCCGCGCGGTTCGCTCTTGATCAGCCGCTGTTGCTGCTGCACGGCTTTCAGGCTCTTCACGTCGACCGGACGGATCTGCGAAATGGTGCAGGGGAAGTTGCCTCGTCCGGTAAGCACCCGGTCAAACCCCACCATGACCTGGTTGAGGTTGGAAGTGAGCCCGATGCTGTTGACGAAGGCCAGATCCTGGCAGTCACCGCCGAGATCCAGCAACCACGCTTCGTTGGGCCTCGTATAGACGGCCAACTGGCTGTCGCTCAACGGTTCCCACGAATACAGCGAGAAGAAGCGGAAGTGGCGCACCGGAGCACCGGCCGCCGCCGCATACGCGGCCTGGCGTTCGCTGGTGCGTTGCGCATAGGGCGCGCTGGCACAGGCAGCGAGCATTGCTGCCAACATCGTCACCAACAGGATGCGGATCATCGACATGGCTTCAGACTCCATCGGCGGAATACATGCACAACGCGCGGGCCGCCCTCCGGTGCACCAGAACTACTTCTTGCCCTGCTTTCCCACGCCGACCCATTTGGCGGGATCGAAACCGCCGACCTCATAGATCAGGGTCTGCTTCTTCTCGCCATCGGCCAGGGTCACCTCCAGCGTGAGCTTCTTCGCCTTCTGCAACATCGCGATGAACGCCTTGTCGTCGCGGATCATCAGGCCCGGCTCGCCGGTGGATGGCGCGAACGCCATGATGCGCACCGGCTTGCCATCGACCGTGCCGGCGATGGCGCAGTTGCCGCGGCAGACGAAGCCCGGCTTGCTGCCATACAGGAACACGCTCTGGCCCCAGCTGGTGTGCCGGCGCAGTACCAGCTGCACGCGATTGTTGACGATGGTGGCGGTGGACTGGGTGCCGCCGGCCATCGGCGAGACCTGGTACAGCCACAAACCGGCCAACCGGTTTTTCTCGCTGGCTTCGGTGTAGCGCTTCTCGATCTCCGGCAAGGTCTGCCGCACTTCCTTCGCTGCGGCGCTGTCCGGAAACCGTTTGACGATGTCCTGGCCCATTGTCACCGCCATCTCGTCGTTGTGGATGCGCAGCAGCTGGCGGTAGGTGTCGAGGTTGCGCGTGGCGTCGCCGGTCTGGGATGGCGCCTGCTGCTGGGCGGCATCGGGCGCCGGTGCGCCGCTTTGCTGCGAGCATCCGGCGAGCAGCGCCGCCACACAGCAAGCCATCACGGCATAACGGAAAAAGGCGGACTTCATGGGTGACCTACCGAAGGGGACAGGCGGCTAGCTTGGAACGAGCCGCGGCCGTCGTGCAACCGGCGGCGTTCAGTCCGGCTGGCCGAAACGTTCGCGCAATGCCGCCCGATAACGCCGGCTGCAGGGAATTTTCACACTGTCGCGCATCTGCAGCCGGGCATCGCCGGTCTCCAGCGGCTCGATCTCGGCCAGATAGTCGAGGTTGACGAAGTAGCTGCGGTGCACCCGCACGAAACGGGCCGGATCCAGCCGTTCCTCGATCCCGGCCATGGTCGCGCGCAATGGATACTCGCGGCCGCGCACATGCAGGTTCACGTAATTGCCGGACGCCTGCAGCCATTCGATCTCGCTGGCGTTGACCAGAAACTCGCGACCCAGCTTGCGCACCAGAAAGCGCTGGGGCCGCTCCACCGGCTCCACCGGTGGCCCTTCCTCCGGTGCAACCAGCAGGCGTGCCTCACCTTGCCAGCGCATCAGCCACAAGCGCGACAGGCAGACCAGCGCGATGATGAGGAAATACGTGCGGATGTCCTTGAGGTATTCGTAGCCGAAATTCGGCCACCATGCGCCGAAGCTGTAATGCCAGCCGGCCAGGTCGTAAGCCAGCTTGCGCAGCCCGACCATGCCGCCGACATGCAGCAGGCTGAACGGCACGCTGGCCAGCAGGTGCCACGGCAGGCTATGGCGCCAGGTATCGAAGCGAAACGGCCAGCGCCGTTCGACCGCCAGCACCGCCGGAATCAGCGCCAGGATCAGGATCGAACTGGTCCACTCCCACACCCACGGTTCCCAGGCTGCCGTCCGGGCATGGTCGATCCGCGCCACCATGCTGTTGAACACGGTATTGAGAATGCACAGCACGACCCAGAAGCCGACTTCGGCCGGGCGTCGCCAACGCTGAAAATCGCGGTATTCGAAATCGGCCGGTTCCGTCATGCCGGCGATTCTACGTGGCTGCGGGGGTTTGCCCATGCCTCTTCGTCCCACGGAACCGCGGCTCGTCCCTGTTCAACAACAATCCATCACCCGGGAATCGACAACACGCTTCATCAGATCATCATGGGCTGGCCGTCACGACCTGCCCGAGCCGATCGTGGCGATCCCATGCAGACCGATGCGGAGCAGCGTGATGAAAAGACGCGAACTGTTGAAAGCCATGGCAACGCTGCCGCTGTTGCCGCTGCTGATGCGTAGCGGTGTGGCCCCGGCGCGGGACACCGCCAGCATTGTCGCGACGAAGCTTCGTTCGCGGGTACGGCCAGGCGATCCGGGCTGGCCGCTGGCAGCACAATGGGAACGGTTGAAGCACGCCGTCGGCGGCCGCCTGCTGAAGCTCGAATCGCCCTTCGCGCACTGCGCCACATCCCCCTCTGACAGCGTGTGCGCGGAAGCGCTGAAACATCTCGACAACCCTTTCGCATTGGGCGACAACCCGGCGCTGACCCAGACCAGCGGCTGGGCCGATGCGTGGACATCGCAGCCCAGTGCCTACGCGGTGGCGGCGGAAAGCACCGCCGATGTGGTGGCGGCGATCAACTTCGCGCGCCAGCACCGCTTGCGGCTGGTGGTGAAAGGCGGCGGCCACAGTTATCAGGGCACCTCGGACGCGCCGGATTCGCTGCTGGTATGGCCACGGCACATGAACAAGGTGACCGTGCATGATGCCTTTGTCGCGCAGGGCTGTACCGAGGCACCACAGCACGCAGTGACGATCGAGGCCGGCGCAATGTGGAGCGATGCCTACGACGCAGTCACCACCAAAGGCGGCCGCTACGTGCAGGGTGGCGGCTGCACCACGGTGGGCGTCGCCGGTCTGGTGCAGAGCGGCGGTTTCGGCAGTTTCTCGAAAAATTGGGGCACGGCGGCCGCCAACCTGCTGGAGGCGGAGATCGTCACCGCCGATGGAAAAGTACGCATTGCCAATGCCTGCTCCCATGCCGATCTGTTCTGGGGCATCAAGGGCGGCGGTGGCGGCAGCCTGGGGACGATCACCCGCCTCACTCTGCGCACGTTCGAGCTGTCGCCGGTGTTCGGCGCGATCTTCGGCAGCATCAAGGCATCCTCCGACGACGCGTTTCGCGCGCTGATTGCCAAGGCGATGGAGTTCTACCGCAGTGCGCTGTTCAACCCGCACTGGGGTGAGCAGATGTCGTTCCGCGGCAGCAACACGCTGAACCTGTCGATGGTGTTCCAGGGTTTGACCCAGCAAGAAGCTGAGCAGGTCTGGGCACCGTTTCTCGACTGGGTCCGCGCCAGCAGCGACTACCGGTTTGCCAAACCCGTGCAGGTGTTGGCGTTGCCAGCGCGGCATTTCTGGGACCCGGAGTTTTTCCGCGCCCACGCACCCCAGCTCATCGTGGCGGACGACCGCCCCGGTGCGTCGGCCCACCATGCGCTCTGGGCCGGCGACCAGGATCAGGTCGGCTGGTTCATCCACAGCTATCAATCGGCATGGCTGCCGGCGACGTTGCTGCAGCCTGGCCAGCAGTCGCGACTGGTGGACGCCCTGTTCGCCGCGTCGCGGCACTGGGGTTTCGCGCTGCACTTCAACAAGGGGCTGGCGGGCGGTTCCATCGACGCAATTGAACGCGCACGCGACACCGCGACCCACCCGCAAGTACTGGACGCCTTTGCGCTGGCCATCTGCGCCAGCAGCGGCGACCCCGCCTTCCCTGGCATGCCGGGCGCCAAGCCCGAACTGGCCCGCGCGCGACGCGAAGCAGCCACCATCGACCAGGCGATGGATGCGCTGCGCGCCGTGGCGCCCGGCGCCGGTTCATACGTTTCCGAGAGCGACTATTTCCTGCGCGACTGGCAGCAGGGATTCTGGGGCTCCCACTACGCGAAGCTCGCCGCAGTGAAGCGCAAGTACGATCCGGACGGGCTGTTCTTCGTCCACCACGGCGTGGGCAGCGAAGCGTGGAGTGCGGATGGGTTCACGCGATTGCATGATGCATGACGCAGCTGGCCCGGCTGTGGAAGCTCAGCTGTTGCTCGCCATGATCAAACCCAGAGATGCTCGACCCGCGCGACCTGATCCAGCCAGACGCGCCGGCTCCATTCCGGCACGTCCGGACGTTGCAGCTGCACGCGGGCGTTGATCCCTTCATGTTGGTCGGCATCGTGAAACACCTGCATGTTCGGCCGTGCGCTGACCACGCCATCGCAACTGCAGCCGTCCTGCATGACCAGCACCACATGACCATGGGTCGGCAGCTGGTCGATCAACGATTCAAGCTTGCGGATGCTGGCCTGATCGGTATAGACATGTTGCGCCTGACTGCCCATGGAACTCATCCCGCACGATTCGATGAGTCATGACCGTAGTCGGCGTATCGGTAAGATCGTGTCAATTTGCCCGTCTGGCAGCTGAATGACCGGCGCGGCCCCGGCACTTTGCCGGTGGTCGCGGCAGCTGGATAATGGCCGCCCCGCAAGGACACCCGATGTCATCTGCCACTTCACCGACAGCGGGCTCGCTGCGGCAACACCCTGCGTTTGTCGCGTTCTGGTTCGCCCGGATCGCCTCCGGTTTCGGCTTCCAGATGCTGTCGGTGGCGGTGGGCTGGCAGATCTACGCGATCAGCGGCCGCGCGTTCGACCTGGGCCTCATCGGCCTGGTGCAGTTCGTGCCGTCGGTGCTGCTGGCGTTGCCCGCCGGGCATGTCGCCGACCAGTTCGAGCGGCGCCGCATCGTGCTGCTCGGGCAGATCGTGGAATGGATCGCGATCGCCGTGCTGGCCGGGCTGAGTCTGGCGCACGGCATCCACGAAGTCGGCATCCTGCTGCTGGTGTTCGTGATCGGCATCGCCAAGGCGTTCGAGTTTCCGGCGCTGCAGTCGATGCTGCCGGCGCTGGTGCCGGCGGAGATCCTGCCGCGGGCGATGGCGGTGAACGCGTCGGCCGGACAGGCGGCGATGATCATGGGCCCGGCGCTGGGCGGTTTGCTGTATGTCGCCGGGCCAGGTGTGGTGTATTCCATATGCGGCGCGTTGTACGTGGTCTCGGTGATCCTGATGGGACGGCTGCGCTACGAGCAGGCACCGCCGAAGCGCGAGCCGGCCACGCTGAAGACGCTGTTCGCCGGCGTGCATTTCATCCGCGCGCGCAAGGACGTGCTCGGCGTGATCTCGCTGGATCTGTTCGCCGTATTGCTGGGCGGTGCCACCGCGCTGTTGCCGATCTTCGCGAAAGACATCCTGCATACCGGTCCGTGGGGGCTCGGCCTGCTGCGCGCGGCGCCGGCGGTGGGCGCGCTGCTGATGTCGGTATGGCTGGCGCGGCACAGCATGCAGGAGCGGGTCGGCGCGATCATGTTTGCTTCGGTCGCCGGCTTCGGCGTGGCCACGCTGGTATTCGCCGTGTCGACCACGTTGTGGCTGTCGCTGCTCGCACTGTTCGCGCTGGGCGCATTCGACATGGTCAGCATGGTGATCCGCGGCGCGCTGGTGCAACTGGATACGCCGGACGACATGCGCGGCCGGGTCAGTGCGGTGAACGCGATATTCATCAACACTTCCAACCAGCTCGGCGAGTTCGAGTCGGGCATGCTTGCCGCGTGGCTGGGTGCGGTGGGCGCCACGGTGATCGGCGGCATCGGCACGCTGGTGGTGGTCGGCCTGTGGATGGGGATGTTCCCGAGCCTGCGCCGGCGCCAGCGTCTGCATGTGGAAGCGGGCGCGCCAGAGCAACCGGCAGCGGATATTCTCTAGCGCTCCAGCCGCACGAAGCCGTGCCTTTCTGCCGCCATCCGGAGCCCTACCGTGATCACCACGTCGCCGAGCGAATTCCTCGAAGCCTATGCCGCGCTGGCGCCGTTGCCGGACGCCGCGGCCACCGCGCGAGCGGCGTATCTGGTGGCCCCGGCCGAATTCACGCTGGCGGCGGAATCGGCGCGCGACAACCACTACATGGACATGAGCCTCACGGTCGATCCACTCAAGGCACTGGCCCAGCACAGCGCGCTGGCGCAGGCGTTGCGCGCGGACTGCCCGGTCATCACGTTCCCCGGCAACCCGGCCACGCCCGATGCGGTATTTCCCAACAACGTGTTCGGCACCGCCCCCGGCCGGCTGATCATCGGCCGCATGCGCCACGCCGTGCGTCAGCGCGAAGCCGATCGCACCGACATCCGCGGTTTCTTCGGCGACGTACTTGGCTACGACGAGATCGACCTGTCCGGCTGCGAGGATCTGGTCGCCGAGCTGACCGGCTCGCTGATCATCGACCGCGCACGCGGGGTCGGTTACTGCGGCCTCAGCGAGCGCTGCGACCTCGCCGGCGCGCACGCGATGCACAAGGCGTTCAACCTGCGCCTGACCTACTGTTTCGAGCTGGCCGCATCCGAATACCACACCAACGTGGTGATGACCCTGCTGGCCAGCCGCGCTGCGATCATCGCCGCCGACGGCTTCCGCGACCCGGCCGTGCCGCAGGCGATCGCCGCGGCCTACGGCGACCGCGCAATCTGGCTGACCCCGGCACAGAAGCAGGCGTTTGCCGCCAATGCGATCACACTGTCCGATGCGCGCGTCTGGATGAGCGCCTGCGCCGCCGCCTCGCTGAGTGACGAACAGATCGAGGCACTGAGCGGCTACGGTTTTGCGGTCGGTGCCGTGGACCTGAGCGAGATCGAGAAGGCCGGCGGCAGTTTGCGCTGTTGCGTGGGCGAGATTTATTGATGCCGTCACGACATCGCCCTCGCAGGTGCGCACCCTGTGCGCGATAGAGGCTGAGGCAACCCGATCGCGCACAGAGTGCGCCCCTACCCGCCGCATCATCACAGGGAGCACCACGTGATCACCGTCCACCATTTGAACAACTCGCGCTCGCAACGCATCCTGTGGCTGCTGGAAGAGCTCGGCGTACCGTACGAGATCAAGCGCTACCAGCGCGATCCGAAAACCATGCTGGCGCCGCCGGAGTTGCGCGCAGTGCATCCGCTGGGCAAGTCGCCGGTGATCACCGATGGCGGGCTGACCTTGGCCGAATCCGGCGCGATCATCGAATACCTCGCCGACCGCTACGGCGCCGGCACGCTGATCCCCGCGCATGGCACGCCGGAACGGCTGCGCTGCAATTACTGGCTGCATTACGCCGAGGGCTCGGCGATGCTGCCGCTGCTGCTGAAGCTGGTGTTCCGTCGGGTCGAGACCGCGCCGATGCCGTTCTTCGTGAAACCGGTCGCGAAAGGCATTGCGCACAAGGTGCAACGGAGCTTCGTCGATCCGCAGCTGAAGTTGCACCTGGACTACCTGGAGGGTGAACTCGGCAAGAGCGAGTGGTTTGCCGGCGACACCTTCAGCGCAGCCGACATCCAGCTGAGCTTTCCGCTTGAGGCCTTCGCCGCTCGTGGCGGACTGGATGCCAGCTACCCGCGCCTGTCGGCGTTCCTGCAGCGCATCCATGCACGGCCGGCATATCAGCGGGCCCTGCAGCAGGGCGGCGAATACCGCTTAGGCTGAACGAATCTGTGCTTCGGAGCCTCGCTGTTTACGCATCGCTCACGACCCCACTGGCAGCCTGTGACATCTGAGCCAAGGAGAACGCCATGCGCAACCGTGATATCGAACGCCAGATCCGCGACACCGCCGACCATGCAAGCGAACGCGCACGCCACTACGCCGACGGCGCCGCCAGTACCGCGCAGAGCCTGCTCGAGCGTGGCCGTCGCCGCATCAACGAACGCTTCGGCCGGAGCAGCAAGCAATACGGTCAGCAGTTGACCCAGGCCGCCGAGGACTTTGCCGACGAGGCGAACTACCACTATCGCCGGCTGCGTCGCCAGGTCAACCGTCATCCCGCAGCCACGGTGGCGATCGTCGCCGGCACCATCGGTGCGTTCCTGCTGTTGCGCCGCGCGTTCCGCAGCGACGACGAGTAAACGCCATGCCTCACACAGAAGGGCCGGACGAGTGATCGTCCGGCCCTTCTGTTTTTCCGCGGCGAAACGGCGCAGTGGATCGCCCGTAGTGGATCGCCGATGACACGCAAGGTCTCAGCGGCCGAGGTGCAGCCTCTTGCTTACCACATGGTCGAGCACCCACACCACGAACGGACCGCTGTCGCCGGAGAACACGTAACGGGAGGCCGGGTCCTTGGACTGGTCCTCCAGTTTCACATCCGAGCGATATGCCTTGACGACCAGCTCGTAGTCGTAACCCTCGACATAATCGAAGTCCTGGATGCGACCATGCCAGTTGCTCCATGGGCCGTCTTCGCTCTCGCGTACGCGGTAGCAGCGACCCGAGTTGTTGGCGTCGCAGGGTACCGTGTGCGGCCCGATCCACACCGTGCGGGTCACGCTGCGCTTGCCCGGTGCGATCGCGGCGGGCGCTGCGCTGCCGGCATCGCTCACGGTAGTGTTGATGACGACACGCCGATTCGGCGCCAGGCAGGCGATCAGCTTCCCACCCCTCTGATCCGGGCAAGCGGCCACCGGATCGGCCGCCCCGCGGCCTTCGGTCCGGATCACTCCGGCCGGCACGCCATGCGCCACCAGATAATCGCGTACCGCCTCGGCCCGTTGTGCGGAAAGCTTCTGGTTGGCCTGTTCGCTGCCGATCCGGTCGGTATAGCCCAATACCTGCACCGAGTCGATCTGCGATGCGGCCTTCAGCTTGTCGGCCAACGCGTCCAGCTCGGCATTGTCGGCGGACTTCAGCCGCGCGTTGCCGAACGCGAACAGCGCATCGGCCGACAGATTCTGCTGCGTTGGAGTGGCGGGTGCAGCCTGCGGCTCCGGGGCTGGCAGCGGAGTCGGCTGGGGCGCCGCTGTGTGGCAACCGGACAACGCCAGGGTGACGGCGCCGCCGAGGAGGTAAACGTACGGACGTATGGTTTGCATGGCCCAATCCTCATGTGTCGAGTGACTGTCGGGTATCGCCCGCAGTCGCGGGTGCCTCCGAGGCAGTCGCCGCCCATCGCCGGTTCCCCCATGCCTTGCAGGATATAGTGGCCGGGCGCTGCACCGGGTGCAGCGAAGGTGAAGAAAACCGTTCGGGCGCATAAAAAACCCCGCCGTAGCGGGGTTCTCGTTGCGCGTGACCGACTACTTACTGGCTAAGCGGGTTGGGTCGATCCGGATCGAGCTTGTATTCCTTGATCGCGCGGCTGACATCCTTCGCATTCATCTTGCCGTCCTTCGCCAGCGCGGCCAGCGCCGCATGCGCAATCCAGTAGCGGTCAACCTCGAAGAAATCACGTAGGTGCGCACGCGTGTCCGAACGGCCGAAGCCATCGGTGCCGAGCACGGTGTAGTGCATGCCATCGGGCATGAACGCGCGGATCTGGTCGGCGTATTCGCGCACGTAGTCGGTGGCGGCGATCGCCGGACCCTGGCGGCCGTCGAGCAGACTGGTGACGTACGGCACGCGCTGTTCCGCTTCCGGATGCAGACGATTCCAGCGCTCGGCATCGAAACCGTCGCGACGCAGCTCGGTGAAGCTGGGGCACGACCAGATGTCCGAGGTCACGCCGAAGTCCTTCTCCAGCAGTTCGGCCGCCGCGATCACCTCGCGCAGGATCGTGCCGGAGCCGAGCAGCTGCACGCGCGGCTCGCCCTTCTTCGGCTTGCCAGCGTCCTTGAACAGATACATGCCCTTGATGATGCCGTCCTCGACGCCTTGCGGCAGATCGGGATGGCTGTAGTTCTCGTTCATCACGGTGATGTAGTAGTAGATGTCCTCCTGCTCCTGCATCATCCGGCGCGTGCCGTCCTGCAGGATCACCGCGACCTCGTACGAAAAAGTGGGGTCGTACGACTTCACGTTCGGGATCGTGCCGGCCATCAGATGCGAATGGCCGTCCTCGTGCTGCAGGCCCTCGCCATTGAGCGTGGTGCGGCCGGCGGTACCGCCGATCAGGAAGCCGCGCGAGCGCATGTCGCCAGCGGCCCAGCACAGGTCGCCGATGCGCTGGAAGCCGAACATCGAGTAGTAGATGAAGAACGGCAGCATCGCCTGGTTGCTGATCGAATAACTGGTCGCCGCCGCCATCCACGACGCCATGCCGCCGGCCTCGCTGATGCCTTGCTGCAGCACCTGGCCCTTCTGGTCCTCGCGGTAATACAGCAGCTGGTCGGAATCCTGCGGCTTGTACTTCTGGCCGAACGGCGCATAGATGCCGATCTGGCGGAACATGCCTTCCATGCCGAACGTGCGCGCCTCGTCGGCGACGATCGGTACCACGCGCTCGCCCAGCTGCTTGTCGCGCAGCAGCAGGTTGATGCCGCGCACCAGCGCCATGGTGGTGGAGATCTCGCGCTCGCCGGTGCCCTTGGTGATCTGCTCGAACGCAGCCAGCTCCGGCGCCTTCAGCTTCGCCTCGGCCTTGCGCCGACGCTGCGGCAGGAAGCCGCCGAGCGCCTTGCGGCGCTCCAGCATGTACTGCACTTCCGGCGAATCCTTGCCCGGGTGGTAGTACGGCACGTCCTTGAGCTTGTCGTCGCTGATCGGGATCTGGAAACGGTCGCGGAAATGCCGCACCGCTTCCTCGTCCAGCTTCTTCTGCTGATGGGTCGGGTTCTGCGACTCGCCGGCCGCACCCATGCCGTAACCCTTCACCGTCTTGGCCAGGATCACCGTCGGCATGCCCTTGGTGTTCGAGGCCGCGTGGTAGGCCGCGTAGACCTTGTGCGGATCGTGGCCGCCGCGGTTCAAGCGCCAGATGTCGTCGTCGCTGAGGTTGGCGACCATCTCGCGCGTCTCCGGATACTTGCCGAAGAAATGCTCGCGCGTGTACGCGCCGCCGAACGCCTTGCACGCCTGGTATTCGCCGTCGAGGGTTTCCATCATCAGCTTGCGCAGCACGCCCTTGGTGTCGCGCGCCAAAAGTGGATCCCAATAGCTGCCCCAGGTCAGCTTGATCGCATTCCAGCCCGAGCCGCGGAAGCTGCCTTCCAGCTCCTGGATGATCTTGCCGTTGCCGCGCACCGGGCCGTCCAGGCGCTGCAGGTTGCAGTTGATCACGAAGATCAGGTTGTCCAGGCCTTCACGGCCGGCCAGCGAGATCGCACCGAGCGACTCCGGCTCGTCCGTCTCACCGTCACCGAGGAAGCACCAGATCTTGCGGTCGCTCTTCGGCACCAGGCCGCGATGCTCCAGATACTTGAAGAACTGCGCCTGGTAGATCGCCTGGATCGGACCCAGGCCCATCGACACCGTCGGCACCTGCCAGTAATCCGGCATCAACCACGGGTGCGGATACGACGACAGCGCACGACCCTTGCCGACCACTTCCATGCGGAACAGGTCGAGCTGGTCCTCGGCCAGGCGACCTTCGAGGAAGGATCGCGCGTAGATGCCCGGACTGGAATGGCCCTGATGGAATACCAGGTCACCCGGATGATCGGCGCTCGCCGCGCGCCAGAAATGATTGAAGCCCACGTCGTACAGCGTGGCGCTCGACGCGAAGCTGGCGATATGGCCGCCCAGCTCGCCCGGCTTGCGGTTCGCGCGCACCACCATCGCCATCGCGTTCCAGCGGATCAGGGTGCGGATGCGCCATTCCATCGCGGCATCGCCGGGGCTCTTGGCCTCCTGGCTGGGCGAAATCGTGTTGACGTATTCGGTGGTCGGATTGAACGGCAGGTAGCCGCCCGAACGCCGTGTCGAATCGACCATGCGCTCCAGCAGAAAATGCGCGCGCTCGGTACCGTCGTGCTGGATCACCGCATCGAGCGAATCCATCCACTCGCGGGTTTCGGTGGGGTCGATGTCCTGGTTGAGGATATCGTCGAGCTGATCCATGAAGATTCTCCGCGGCGCCATTGCGGCGCCAGACTTGAGGGGGATTCCCGTCGTCGGGGATACGGCGGGTCAACGCCTGAGTTTAGCCGCCGCCATGCATCAGCGCCAAATAGGGGCCCATTCGCCTGCGCACGGACCGGCCGGCGCGCCGCACCGGTCGAGGCATGCCACATCGCTCAGCTGCGGCGTTCGCCCTGGGCCGCCCTGATCTGCGCATCCACCGCGGCGATCGCGGTCATGTTGACCACGCGACGCGCGCTGGAGGCCGGGGTCAGGATGTGTGCCGACCGGTCCAGACCCATCAGGATCGGCCCGATCGCCACTCCATCGGTCATCACCCGCACCATGTTGTAGGTGATGTTGGCGCTGTCGAGGTTCGGCAGCACGTACAGATTGGCGCGACCGCTCAACGTGGTGTTGGGGAACATGCGCTGGCGCAGCGCCTCGTCCCACGCCGTATCGGCCTGCATCTCGCCGTCCATCTCCAGCTTCGGCATGCGTGCCTTGAGGATCTGCCACACCTTGCGCATCTTCGCGGCACTGGGGTTGTCGTGGCTGCCGTAGTTGGAGTGCGACAGCAGCGCCACCTTCGGCTCGATGCCGAACAGCTTCAGGCGGTAGGACGCCTGCATCGTCGCCTCGGCGATCTGCTCGGCGGTCGGGTCGACCTGCACGTGGGTGTCGAGGAAGAACCACGCACCTTTTTCGTTGATCACGCCGGTCATCGCCGAGGTGCACTGCACGCCAGGATCAAGCCCGAACACGCTGCGCAGGTAGCCGAGCTTCTTGTGGTAGCGCCCGACCAGGCCGCAGATCAGCGCGTCAGCCTCGCCGCGCTCGACCATTAGCGCGGCAATCAGCGTCGGACGCGAGCGCAGCAGGTTCTTGGCCGCCGCCGGCGACACGCCACGGCGCTCGGTCAGCGCGTGATACTGCTGCCAGTACTCGTTGAAGCGCGGGTCGTCGTTGATGTTGGTCAGCTCGAAATCGACGCCGGCACGCATGCGCAGGCCGAGCCGCTCGATGCGGGTGGCGATGACATCGGGGCGGCCGATCAGGATCGGTCGCGCCAGCTTGTCGTCGATCACTGTCTGCACGGCACGCAGCACGACCTCTTCTTCGCCCTCGGCATACACCACGCGTTGCGGGTTGGCGCGCGCGCGCTCGTAGACCGGCTTCATCAGCAGGCCGGTGCGATAGATGAACTGGCCGAGTTTTTCGCGGTAGGCATCCATGTCCTGCAGCGGGCGCATGGCGACGCCGGAGTCCATCGCCGCCTGCGCCACCGCCGAGGACAGCATCACCAGCAGGCGTGGATCGAACGGACGCGGGATCAGGTATTCGGGACCAAAGGTTGGCACTTCACCGGCGTAGGCGCCGGCGAGATCCCCGGCCTCCATCCGTGCAATCTGCGCGATCGCGCGCACGCAGGCGATCTTCATCGACTCGTTGATCACCGTGGCACCGACGTCCAGCGCGCCACGGAACAGGTACGGGAAACACAGTGCGTTGTTGACCTGGTTCGGATAGTCCGAACGACCGGTGGCCATGATGCAGTCCGGCCGCACTGCCTTGGCCTCTTCCGGCGTGATCTCCGGGTTCGGGTTGGCCAGCGCGAAGATGATCGGTCGGGGCGCCATCGTCGCCACCATCTCCGGCTTCAGGATGCCGCCGGCGGACAGGCCCAGAAACACATCCGCCCCGTCGACGATCTCGGCCAGCGTGCGCGCGTTGGTGTTGCGCGCGTAGCGCTGCTTGTCCGGATCGAGATCGTCGCGCTCGCTGTGGATCACGCCATGGCGATCGAACGCCAGGATATGCTCGGGTTTCACGCCCAGCGCGACCAGCATGTCGAGGCAGGAGATGCCGGCTGCGCCGGCGCCGGTGGTGGCGATGCGCACGTCCTCGATGCGCTTGCCAACCACTTCCAGCGCATTCAAAACCGCTGCACCGACGATGATCGCGGTGCCGTGCTGGTCGTCGTGGAACACCGGGATCTTCATCCGCTCACGCAGTTTGCGTTCGACGATGAAGCATTCCGGCGCCTTGATGTCTTCCAGGTTGATGCCGCCGAAGGTCGGCTCCAGGCTGGCGATGATGTCGACCAGCTTGTCCGGATCGTTCTCGGCGATTTCGATGTCGAACACGTCGATGCCGGCGAACTTCTGGAACAGCACGCCCTTGCCTTCCATCACCGGTTTCGCCGCCAGCGGCCCGATGTTGCCCAGGCCAAGCACCGCGGTACCGTTGGTGATCACCGCGACCAGGTTGGAGCGCGCGGTGTACTCCGCCGCCGTGGTCGGGTCCTCGACGATTGCGTCGCAGGCCGCAGCGACTCCGGGCGAATAGGCCAGCGACAGGTCGCGCTGGGTCAGCAGCGAGGTGGTCGGGGTGACCTTGATCTTGCCGGGACGCGGCAGGCGGTGATATTCGAGGGCGGCGAGGCGAAGTTCTTCGGGAAGGGACATCGGCGGCGATTTATCGAGGGAGGGAGTGGCAGCCGTCATGGCGGCTGACTGACCGTGATGTTAGCACTGGGGCCCGCCGAACCAGCCTGTTCTTGCGACGCAACGACGCACCGGAATCGCGCTAGACGCTCGACAACAGCTCGTCGCCCTGCACCCGGTTCATGTGGATGCCATTGATGAAGACCGAGAACGCCAGCTTGCCGGCCAGCCCGTGCACATGCTGCATCCATGGTGGCAGCCAGCGCGGCGGCAGGATCGCACCCGATGCGAAGTGCGGCTGCAGCGCGATCACGTCGTGCAGGGTCAGCTTGCCGGCGAACAGGTGGCGCAACAGGTCCATCCGCTGCTGCTTGAACGCCCAGCGAAAGAACGTGTGCACAGTGAGCAGGCCGGACAAGTACACATTGTCCTTGGCGAACGCGGCACCGCCGCTCAACGGCACGCCACGGAACACCCGCTGCGCCGAGTGGAAGCTGTCCGCGGCGTTCTGTCCGCAGTTGCTGAAGTAACGATAGACCTCGACGAAATCGGCTC
>DAHUXL010000212.1 GCA_027307195.1 Rhodanobacter sp.
CCGACCGGCTGCGGCGCGATAATTGAGCAGGCCACGCGCCGTCATCGCCACCAGGCCGATGCCGGCCAGCACCAGCAGGGCGCCGGCGATGTTCAGCACCAACCCGTGCATGGATATGCCCTTGCGCAAATTCATCAGGCCGCTCCAGCCGATGGCTGCGGCGACACACCATGCAGCACGCCCTGCTCGTCGGTCGTACCGAAACGGCCGCGCTCGTCGCGGGTCACCCACGCCAGCGCACACTCATGATCGTGGGTGAAGAACAGCCGCACATCGCGCGCCAGCTTGTCCTCCAGAAATGCCTTCTTCTCGTCGATCAGCTTTTCGGGCCAGCGGTCGTAGCCCATGGTGATCGGCAGATGCACCCAGAAGCGGCCGGGGATCAGGTCGGCACAGAACACCACGCCGCCGACTTCGGCCAGCATCAGGCCCGACGTATGGCCGTCCGAAAAACTGAAGCGCACGGCATTGCCCAGCGTTTGCGAATACTCGCCCTCGACCAGCTCCAGCCGGCCGCTGGCTTGCAGCAGCGGCTGCAGTTCGGGCACGAACGAGGCGCGATCGCGCGGATGCGGCTGCAGTGCGCGACGCCAGTGTTCGGCACCGACCACGAAGTGTGCGTTCGGGAACAGCAGACGCAACGGCCGATCCTTTTCCCACGCCGCCAGCAAGCCGCCGGCGTGATCGAAATGCAGATGCGACAGCACCACCACGTCGATGTCCGCATCGCTCAAACCGATCTCGGCCAGCGACTCCAGCAGTACGTGCCGTGATTCGACCACGCCATAGCGCTCGCGCAGCGCGGGCTCGAAGAACGCGCCGATGCCGGTCTCGAACAACACGTTGCGGCCGTCAAGATCCTTCACCAGCAGGCAGCGGCAGGCCAGCGGAATGCGATTCTGCTCATCCGGCGCAATCCAGCGCGACCACAGCGCCTTGGGAGCATTCCCAAACATCGCGCCACCATCGAGTTGCTGCGAATTGCCCTGAATCGAGAACAGTTCCATGGCCTGACCTTACTGCACCTTGCCCAGTCCCGACGGTCGGCGCGGATCGCTGGCCGCATCGAGCTTGTTGGTCTTGCGGTCCCAGGTCACCACGTTCATGAACCCCCACGACTCGCGCTGCTTCAGCGTGTAGCCCATCTTCGTCAGTGCATCGCTGGTGGCCGGGTCGAACACACCGTCCTCAACCATCACCTCATCCGGCAGGTACTGATGGTGGAAGCGCTTGTGCGCGGCGATCTGCAGCGCGCTCTCGCCGTCGATGAAATGCAGGATGCCTTCGAGCACCTGGGTGATGATGGTCGAGCCGCCGGGCGAGCCGATCACCGCGGTGCGGTCGGCGCCGATCACGATGCTCGGTGACATCGACGACAACATGCGCTTGCCGGGCTCCGGTGCATTCGCCGCACTGCCGAGCAGACCGTAGACATTCGGCTTGTTCGGCACCAGCGCGAAATCGTCCATCTCGTCGTTCAGCAGCACGCCGGTGCCTTCGGCGACGAAGGTGGAGCCCATGGTGTAGTTCACCGTCGAGGTCACCGCCGCCATGTTGCCGTCGGCGTCGATGATCGAGAAGTGGGTGGTGTGCATGCCCGGCTCCGGTGCCTCGGCGCGCGGCAGCATCGACGACGGTGTGGCCTTGTCCGGCAGGATGCCCTGGCGCAGGCCATCGGCGTAGAACGGCGACAGCAGCATGTCCAGCGGCATCTTCACGAAATCCGGGTCGCCCAGATAATCGTTGTGATCGCGGAACGCGCGACGCATCGCCTCGACGATGTAGTGCACGCGCTGCGCCTGGCTCATCTTCGTCAAATCGAAACCGGAGAGAATGTTGAGTATCTCGGCAATCGCCACGCCACCGGACGACGGTGGTGGTGCGGTGACGATGCGATAGCCGCGGTAATTCACGGTGATCGGCGTGCGCTCCTTGGCCTGATAGCTGGCCAGGTCGGCCGTCGTCCAGTTGCCGCCAGCCGCGCGCACGGCGGCAACCAGCTTCTGCGCGGTCTCGCCGCGATAGAAACCGTCATCGCCGCGTGCGGCGATCAATTCCCAGGTGCGCGCCTGATCCGGATCGCGCCAGATCAGGCCCTCGGCGGGTGGCTTGCCGTTCGGCAGGTATTTCGCCACCGATGCCGGCCAGCGCTCAAGGGCTTTCTGCTCCGCGGCGATCGAGCCGCGCAGGCGCGCATCCGGCTGAAAGCCGTCGCGGGCAATGCGGATCGCCGGCGCCAGCGACTGCTGCAGCGGCAGTCGCCCGTAGCGCTTCGCGATCAGCACCAGTCCGGCCGGCTCGCCCGGAATGCCGGCCGAGAGCGGGCCCTTCAGCGCAGCATCGCGGTTCGGGCTGCCGTCGGGGTTGAGGTAATCCTTGCGATTGACCGCCGCAGGTGCGGCTTCGCGGGCGTCGATGAAAACATCATGACCGTCCTTCGCCCGATGCAGCACGGCCATGAAGCCGCCACCGATGCCGGAGCTCTCCGGCTCCACTACCGACAAGGTCGAGGCCACCGCGACCGCCGCGTCGAAGGCGTTGCCGCCCTTGGCCAGCACTTCGAGGCCGGCATTGGTGGCGAGGTAATTCGCGCTGGCGATCGCCGCATGGCCCGGGCGCTGCTGCATCGAGGCGGCATGAGCCGCCACGACCGCCTTTGGTGGGCCGTCGGCCGCGAATGCCGCACCGCCAACCAGCAGCAGGCTCAGCGACAGCACACGCCAGTTCAGGGGAAAGTTCATGCGGCGGACTCCTTCGCCATCAGGTGGCGGTATTTGAGATCGAGCTGCGCGGGCGACTCGACATGCTCGGGATCGCTGATGATGCATTCGACCGGGCACACCACCACGCACTGCGGTTCGTCGTGATGACCAACGCACTCCGTACACAATGCCGGATCGATCACGTAGAACTCCTCGCCCAGCGAGATCGCCTTGTTCGGGCAAGCCGGTTCACAGACGTCGCAATTGACGCAGGTATCGAGGATTTTCAGAGACATGGCAATCGATACTACATGTTGGTGAGTGACGCCTGGGGAGAGCGTACCGGCGCACTGGCTATCTCACAGCGACCGGCCCCACCCATCGCCCTCGCGCCGTGGCAGCGAGGGCGACGTTGCAACACCGCGCCGGCCATGCCGGCGCGGTGTTGCAACCACATCAATTACATGACGACGAAGCGGATCGTGGCACCGGTGGGCTTCAGCGCATCGGTGACACGCTGTTCGTCAGCCTGGTCCCCGATGAACAGGATGATCACGTCCTTGAACGAGCCGGGCTTGGCATCCTTGAAGGCAGCCACGACCAGGTCAGCCGTCGTGGCGGAAACCGGGCCGCCGAAGGCCAGCAGGTTGCCCGGCAGCACGCCACGCGCGACAGTGTCCTGCACGCTCTGCAACTGGCGGTCATTCTGTGCCTTGGTTTCGTCGGTGGTGCCGGCCGTCACCATGTACGCATAGGGCTGGTTCGCGCTCATCCCCTGCATGTTTTTCTGCACGATCTGGCCGAGGTATGCACCCCATGCCTTGGAATCGTTGGGATCAGTCGGCTTGGGCGCCTGCTGCGCCTGTTGCTGACCGGCCTGCTGGTCATCTCCGTGCTTGCCGCAGGCGCTCAGGGCCAGAGTGGCGGTCAGTGCGATGGCAGCGATGAGAGCGAACTTACGCATGGTTATCACCTTCTGTTTCGGGTTGCTTGTTGGAGCCGGTCCGGCCCTTGTGCCAGCGCTGCCGCATGGCCTGTTGTACCGCCGGATGCACGAAACCGGAAATATCCCCGCCGAGGCGGCCGATCTCGCGCACCAGCGACGAGGAAATGAAACTGTATTGCTCTGCCGGCGTCAGGAACAGCGTTTCCGCCTGCGGAATCAGATGGCGATTCATGCTGGCCAGCTGGAATTCGTATTCGAAGTCCGACACCGCACGCAGGCCACGGATGATCACGCCGGCTCCGACTTCCTCGATGAAGGTGGCCAGCAGGCAGTCAAAGCCGCGCACTTCCACGTTCGGCAGGTCAGCCAGCGCCAGCCGCGCCAGGGTGATCCGCTCGCCAAGGCTGAAACCCGGCCCCTTGGTGGAGCTGTCGGCCACCGCCACGATCACCCGATCGAACAGCGGCGCAGCACGCGTCACCAGGTCGGTATGACCGTTGGTGATCGGATCGAAGGTGCCCGGATAGATGGCCAGGCGCGGATTGCCCAAGGGTTTGCTCACGAGACGAATGCGGCAGCTGAATTGACCCTAGCTTAACGGAAGCGAGCGCCGATAGAGCGCAAAACGCACCTCGCCGGCATGGCCTTCGCGGTGCAGCTGCCAGTTCGGCGGCAGTGCCGGCGCAACGGCGCGCGGTGACTCCACATAAACCCATGCCTGCGCGGCCAGCCAGCCGCCCTGCTCCAGCTGCTGCGCCAGCACCGACCACAGCTCCAGCGCAAACGGCGGATCGAGAAAGACCAGGTCTTGCGCCTGCGGCGCACCGCGCAGGAACTGCACTGCATCGAGCGCCGTCACTTGACCGTTGCTGACCTTGAGCCGCACCAGATTGTCGCGCAGCGCCTGTGCCGCGCGCGTGTCGCGCTCGACAAACTGCGCATTGGCCGCGCCACGCGACAGCGCCTCGATGCCCAGCGCGCCGGTGCCGGCGAACAGATCCAGGCAGCGCGCGCCGTCGATGACCGGCGCCAGCCAGTTGAACAGCGTCTCGCGCACCCGTTCGGCAGTGGGTCGCAGGCCCGGCAGATCCGGCACGTCGAGCCGCGAATTGCGCAGGCTGCCGCCGATGATGCGGATCCGCCCCGGTCCCGGCTTCCGGCCACCGTTCACGCAGTCACGCCCTTGGCGGCCGGACCCTCAGCGGCCAGTACAGGTTGGAGTGTTAGCATGCCGCCCATTGTCTTTGAATCACGGCCGCAATGCTCAAGTTCTGGAAGAAAAAGCCCACCGAAACAGGATCGGCGCAGCCCACCAGCGAGAAGCCCGCCGACGCCGTCGCACCGGAAAGCGGTGATCCGCTGTTGCACGAAGCACTGGCGGAAGTCCCCGCACCCGCCGAAACCCAGCCCGAAGCCGAACGCTTCGCTGCGCCGGACATCGAACCTGTATCCGCTCCATCGGAAACAACCGCCAAGCGCAGCTGGCGCGAACGACTGTACGGCAACGCCTTCGCGCGCGGCCTCAGCTCGCTGTTCGTGCGTCACCCCAAGCTTGATGACGACCTGCTCGACGAGCTGGAAACCACCCTGATCACCGCCGATGTCGGCGTCGAAGCCAGTAGCGAGCTGGTCGAGGACCTGCGCAAGCGCATGCACAAGCGCGAATTCGCCGATGCGCCCGCATTGCTGGCCGCCCTGCGTCAGGCGCTGATCGCGCTGTTGAAGCCGGTCGAGCAGCCGCTGGACGTGCGGGGCAAGCAACCATTCGTGGTGCTGGTCGTCGGCATCAACGGTGCCGGCAAGACCACCACCATCGGCAAGCTGGCGCGCAGATGGCGCGATGAGAAACGCGCGGTGATGCTGGCCGCCGGCGACACCTTCCGCGCCGCCGCCGTCGAACAGCTGAAGACCTGGGGCGAACGCAACCAGGTGCCGGTGATCTCGCAGGGCCAGGATGCCGATGCCGCCAGTGTGATCTTCGATGCATTGCAGGCCGCACGCTCGCGCCGCATCGACGTGCTGATCGCGGATACAGCCGGCCGCCTGCACACCCAGGGTGGCCTGATGGATGAGCTGGGCAAGATCGCCCGCGTGCTGAAGAAAATCGACGACGCGGCGCCGCACGAAGTGCTGATGGTGATCGACGGCACCACCGGCCAGAACGCCATCAACCAGGTGCGCCAG
>DAHUXL010000216.1 GCA_027307195.1 Rhodanobacter sp.
GTGGCGACTACCGGCGGCACCGCCGCCGCGCGCAGCGCTGGCCCCAGCACCGCGATCTGCCCGATCAGCCACAGCACGACCGCGCCGATCGGGAAATAGGCGACCGGCAATCGCGGCAGTTCGTAGTGCATCGTCAGCAGCAGGTTCAACGCGAGCGTCAGCAGCATGCCCAGCACAATGCCGCCGCTGACGATCAGGAAATTCTCAGCCTGGAAGTAACGCAGGATGTCGCCGCGGGTGGCGCCCAGCGCACGCCGGATGCCGATCTGGCGACGCCGCTGCTGCACCCAGAAATTGGCCAGTCCGGCGATGCCCATAGCGGTCACCAGCAGCATCGCCACGCACACTGCCAGAAGCAGCCATGCGAGCGAAGCGTCCTGCCGGAAATAGTCGGCGCGCATATCGACGTAATTGCCCTTGGCATCGATCAGCATGTCGGGATCGAGGCGCATCAGCAGTTCGGCGGATTCGCGCACCAGCCGCTCGCGATCCTGCGGCGCAACCCGCATCACATACAGTCCCGAGTACGCCGCCACCGGCTTCACCGCAAACAGTGCCGTATAGCCGGGCACGAAATCCTCGCGCAGGTAGCCGCGTACTATTCGCTGCACCACGCCGATCACGGTGTAACTGCGGGTGGGGCTGCGCCAAATCTTCTGCCCGATCGGGTTCTGCCCCGGCCACAACCGTTCGGCGAGTTCGAGCGGCACGATCACCACCGGCGACAGCGGTTTGGATGTCTGATCCACGCCGTCGTAGTCCGCGTCGGCGAACCCGCGTCCCTGCACGATCTTCAGACCCAGTGTATCCAGATAGCCGGGCGTGCCCGCGACCATGCCGACGCTCGGGGCGCGGGTTTTCATGTCCGCTGTCAGCCATGGCTTGAAATTGATCGACATGTTTTCCAGCGGCAACCCGAACATCGCCACCGCCGATTTCACCCCGGCCAGCCCCCGCAGCGCGATCAGGTTGCGCGTGATCAAGGGCGCGTTCTCGTCCGCGCCGACGCCGTCGGTGCGAACGAAGACCAGCTGGTCTTCGGCAATGCCGGTGTCGATGCGCATCAGCTGCACGCGCTGGTTGATGATGAACGCGGCGTTGCAGAGGATCGCGAAGGCCACCGCAATCTCGAACACCACCAGCAGGCAGACCAGCTTGTGGCGAGGCAACGCAGCGAGGACGTGTCGTATCTGCATGCGTGGGCCTCAGATCACCTTGAGTTGAAGCGCAGGTGCGATGTGACAGGCCCGCCACGCCGGCAACAACCCGGCGACAAGACTCACCGCCAGCGAGATGACGAACGTCGCCGCAAACATCGGAAGGTCGAGATGCGCCAGATCGGCGTAATCCGCCGGTGTATGGCGTATGCCCCACAATCCGGCCAGTGCGAGCAAGAGTCCCAGCGCACCGCCGGCCATGCCCACGATGACCGCTTCCACCAGACACTGCATGAAGATCTGCTGGCGCGAGGCGCCCAGTGCGCGGCGCACGCTGATCTCGGTGGTCCGGCGCAGGAATTTGACCAGCAGCAGCCCGGTCGTGTTCATCAGGCACACCAGCAGGAAACCGAGCGCGATCCAGGTCTTGAGGCTGACATCGCTGGGCACCACGCCGTTCTGGTCGAGCCACTGCATCACGTCGGGCAACGCGGTGCGCGGCGGTCCGGCCTGGGCATAGCGTCCCAGTACCTGCTGCTCACGCGCGTAGTTGTCGAGAAACTGGCGGTACGCCTGCGCCTTGGCAGAATTGTCCAGCTCGACCCAGAAACTCAGCCACAGGCACGGCTGGTTTTCGAGATGAAGATCATCGGTGGTGTTGCCGTAGCAATTGAGGCTGTAGCCGGTGACGCCGAGCTTGGCCAGGTCGCGCGAGGTGAGGAACGGGATGAACACCTCATCGCCGCCGCCATAACTCTCGCGATCGAGTTCGTAGAAATGCGGAGTCGGCCGCCAGTCGTCGATCACGCCGACCACGCGGAAATCCCACTGTCCCAGCCGGATGTTCTGACCAAGGCCGCTTTCACCGTGAAAGAGCCGGTTGCTGGCGCTGCGTGAAATCACCGCGACCCTGGCCTTGGCCAGATCGTCGGCCGGCGTCCACGCATTGCCCTGGGTGAAGCGGACGCCGAACATCGGGAAGAAATCCGCCGTGGTCGCCAGCGTGTGCAAGCTCATCGGCCTAGCGCCGGTTTGCGCCGCCTTCGTCTTGATGTTGCCGCCGACCATGATCGCCTGCCGGTCGGCGCGTTTCGCCTGCCACAGGTTCACCGCATCGATGTAGTTCATGTTCCCGGGCAAGACGGCAGCCGCCGTCGGCGTCGGATCGAGCTGCGGGTAGAACAGCTGCCCGCTGCGACCCGGCAACGGATCGCCCGACAGTAGATGGAACACGGTCAGCGTCGTCATGCTGGCGCCGATACCCAGCCCCATCGCCAGCACCATCAAGGCGGTAAGCACCCGGTTCTGCTTCAGGCTGTGCAGTGCGAGGCCGAGGTAATAGGCAAGCATGCTCAAGCGTCCCTTGCCGGCGGCATCACACGCTCCTCGTGGCGACTACCGGCGGCACCGCCGCCGCGCGCAGCGCTGGCCCCAGCACCGCGATCTGCCCGATCAGCCACAGCACGACCGCGCCGATCGGGAAATAGACGGCGGGGAGTCTCGGCAATTCGTAGTGCAGCATCAGGAACAGGTTGATGCCGTAGGCCAGCACCATGCCGAACGCGATGCCGATCGTGGCGAGCAGGAAGTTCTCGGTCTGGAAATAGTGAAGGATGTCGTGTCGGGTCGCGCCCAGTGCGCGCCGCACACCGATCATCCGTCGCCGTTGCGCGACCCAGAAGCTGCCCAGGCCGACGATGCCGAGCGCGGTCACTACCAGCAGCGCCACGCAGACACCGATCAGCAGGCCGGCCATCGCGCGGTCGTTCTGGAAGAAACTCTCCCGCAGCTCATCCATCGTCCGCTTCTGCACCACGATCCGGTGTGGATCGTTCTGCCTGAGCTTCTCAAGCGCCGCCTTCAGGACGCGCTCGCGATCGCCGGGCGCGCTGCGGATGACGTATTGCCCTCCCCCCAGCTGGATCGGAATGACCAGGCTGAAAAGCGCGGCTGAATCATCCTCGATCTGCGGGCGGACCAGTTCGGCAAGCACGCCGACCACCTGCAACGGCGCCTTGCCGAGGTAGAGCGTCCGGCCCAGCGGATCCTGGCCAGGCCACAGGCGTTCGCCCACCGCCCGGGTGATGACCACCGTGTTGGGAAACAGCTTGAGATTCTTGGTGCGGACACCCTCCGCCACCATGTCCAGCCTGCGGTAGTCATCCGGCCGCAGGTTGCGTCCTGCGACCAGCCGCGTACCGAATGCATCGATCACGTTTTCGCCGAAGTAGGTGGCGGCGTCGAGCGTGGGCTTGTTCTGGTCCGGATCGAGCCTGATGCCGGCGTTGTTGGACGACATGCCAAACGGCACCTGGCGGACCGAAGCGACCTGGGTCACCCCGGGGATCTGTCGCAGCGCGGCCAGATCCTCCTGCGCGCGCGCGTACTCGTCGGCTTTCGCGCCGGTGTCGGCCAGCTGGATCTGGACCAGTTCGTGCTCGGCCACGCCGCTGGGCATGTGGATGCGATCGACGCGCTGGATGATCAGGAAGACCGCGTTGCAGACGATCGCGCAGGTCAGCGCGATTTCCAGGATGACCAGGAAGGCGGTGACCTTGTGACGGCGCAACGTGGAGAGAATCGGCAGGATGTCCATGGCAGGCCTCACTGGCTCTTCAGTTGCAAGGCTGGCGTGATCTGGCAGGCACGCCAGGCGGGCAGCAGGCCGGCGCACAGGCTTGCCGCGATCGCCGCCGCGAAGGTCGCCGCCAGCATGGTCAGGTCCATGTGCGCCAGCGCGGCATAGTCGGACGGCTGGCGCCGCACCAGCCAAAGGCCGACGAACGCCAGCAGCAGGCCGAAGACGCCACCGGCCAGGCCGATCACTGCCGACTCCACCAGCAACTGGCCGAATACCGCCTGCCTGGAGGCGCCCAACGCCCTCCTCACGCCCAGCTCGCCCGACCGGCGCAGGAACTTCGCCAGCATCAGGCCCACCGTGTTGACCAGACACACCAGCAGGAAACCCAGCGCCAGCCATGTCTGCAGGCGCACGTCGCTGGGCACGACCTTGTTCACATCAAGCCACTGCATGAGACCCGACAGGCGCACATTGGGCGAACGCTGAAAGCGGCCCAGAGCTTGCTGCTCCTGCGAATAACGGACAAGGAAGTTGCGGTAATCGGCGACCTTCGCCGGCTCGTTGATCTGCACCCAGAACTGCAGCCAGACACAGGACGCCGTCTCGAAATGTGCCTCGTCCGAGCCGCCATCGCCCCAGCAATTCCTGGAACCGTTGAGCGGCAGGTGCAGGTCGCGCGATACCGACAGCGGCAGGAACACGCTTTCGAGCCCCGAATAATCGCCCATGTTCAGATCGTAGAAATGCGGATTGGGCCGCCAGTCACCCAGCACGCCGATGATGCGGAAAGCGGTGTCTTTCATCCGCAGTATCTGGCCGGTGCTGTCCCGCCCACCGAACAGCTTGTCGTTGAGTTCGCTGGTGATCACGACCACGCGCGACCGGGCGTCATCGTCTGCCTCGCTCCAGCCGCGGCCATAGCGGAATGGCGTGTCGAACATCGGGAAGAAATCCGCGGTGGTGTAGCGGGCATCGCTGAAGAAGGGATCCACGCTCGACTGCGCCGGCTGGATTGGCACCGCGCCGCCGGTCATCAATGCCTGCCGATCCGCGCGCCTGGCGCGCAGGAGATTCATGCCATCGATCCAGGTGACCTGCCGCGGCGGTTCCGCGCCGGCCTCATAGTCGGCCTTGTCGCGTGGATCGAGCTGCGGATAGAACAGTGTCTGGCTCTTGCCCGGCAGCGGATCGCCCGACAGCACATGCAGCACGGTGAGCATCGTCATGCTCGCGCCGATACCCAGCGCGATAGCCACCACCATCAGCGCGGTGAGCGCCTTGTTGCGACGCAGGCTGCGCAGTGCCAGGTCAAGGTAGTAGCTGAACATTCCATTCCCCGTCGGATATCTCCTCCCCCTGCCTTGCAGGGAGAGGAGTCAAAAGAACCTCAAGCCGCGCGCGTTGCCACCACCGGTGGCACGTTGGACGCGCGTCGCGCCGGCACGAACACTGCACCCTGCCCCAGTGCCAGCACCATGACGATGCCGGCCAGCACATAGGCCACCGGCAGGCGTTCCATCTCGAAACTCTGCATCAGCAGCAGGTTGAGGCCGATCGCCAGCATCAGCCCGATCACCGCGCCGACGCTGGCGATCACCAGATTCTCGATCTGGAAGTAATGCAGGATGTCGATCTTGCGCGCGCCCAGCGCACGCCGCACGCCGATCTGCCGATGGCGCTGGCCGACCCAGAAGCTGGTGAGACCGACGATGCCGGCGGCGGTAACCGCCAGCAGGATCAGGCACACCACACCCATCAGGATCGCCATGCCGACGTCGGCGCGATAGGCCTCCGCGCGAATCTGGGCGAACGACTTGACGCTGTCGTCGTCGAGCACGCGCAGCGGGTTCGCCGCATACAGCGTCGGCGTCACCGCATGCATCGCTGCGTCGAGCCGGCCCGGTTTGGCGCGGATGGCGTAACGCGCGAAATTGGCATCCAGCCGGGTCGGCACCAGCGTCGCGTTCCACACGAAGCTGTTGGTCCAGCTGCCAGTGCCCGGCACCTGCATCCGCTCCACCATGCCGATGATCGTGGTGGGCGTGGTCGCGCCATTGAGAAAGATCACCTTGCCCAGCGCATCTCCTTTCGGGAACAGCTTGTCGCCGAGCGCCTTGGTCAGGATCACCAGCGATGGCTCGCCCTGATCGCGAAAACCACGGTGCTGCACATCGGCCACGGTGAAGTTGCGACCGGCCACCAGGTGCAGGCCAAGGGTGGAGAGTGCCTGCTCGTCACTGAAGTAATAGGTCGTTCGCGTGCCATTGAAGCTGCCCTGGCCCGTGGTTCCCGGCTTGAGGTCGACCGCGCCGTTCCATGACGAATTGAGCAGGGGCAGCGAATTGATCGGCGTTACCGAGGCCACGTCTGGCAGGCTGCGTAGTGCGGCGAGGTCGGCCTGCTGCAGGCTGTCGAGTTTCTCCACGCTGGCCGGATCGTCGCCGCTGGGCGCGCCCACCCATTGCTGGCTGACCAGGAACAGGTTGCTTTCGTCCAGGCCGGTCGGGCGGTTCACCCGCTCGACGCGCTGGCCGATGATGAACACCGCGTTGCAGACAATCGCCAGGGTCAGCGCGATCTGCAGTGCGATCAACACCACGCCCGCCTTGTGTCGGCGCAGGGCCGCGATCATGGGATGCAAGGTCATGTCGTGATCCTCAGTTGGACTTGAGCTGCCACGCGGGTTGCACGCGTGAAGCACGGAAGGTGGGATACAGCCCGGCCAGCGTGGTCGCCACGACGGCGACAAGCAGGGTGAGCGCGAGCAAGGAGAAGTCCAGTCGGGCCAGCGCGGCGATGTCCTTGGGCAGGACCCAACTCACGCTGGCCACGCCGACGCCGGTCAGCAGCAGACCCAGCACACCACCGGCCAATCCGATCATGCCGGCCTCGGTGAGGAACTGCGCATAGATCGCCATGCGTGGCGCACCCAGCGCGCGGCGCACGCCGATCTCGCTGCTGCGGCGCAGGAACTTCGCCAGCAACAGTCCGGCCGTGTTGACCAGGCAGACGATCAGCAGGCCCAGTGCCACCAGCAGCGACACCTTGGTGTCGCTCGGCACCACCTGCTCGTGGTCGAGGAAGGCCGGCACGTCGCGCAACCGGTTGTTCGGTGCCCAGCTGAAGCGGCCAGCCGTCTGCTGCTCCTTCGCATAGCCATCCAGCCACGAGCGATAGGCGCTGACGGCGGCGGCATCATCCAGTTGCACCATGTAGGCAATCCAGATGCAGCTGGATCGCTGCAGGCCGACGAAGCCGGACTCGGCGGGAGTTTCGCTGCAATTGGTATTGCCGTCGTTGGGAATGCCCATCGCGATGGCACGCTCGAACGGTATGAACACGTCTTCGACGCCGGTGGAGAAGCCGCCGGTGTTGACCACATCGTAGAAGCGCGGCTGCGGGTTCCAGTTGCCCAGCACGCCGACCACCCGATAGTCCTTGCCTTCGATGCTGACCGTGCGTCCCACGCTGTTGGCGCCCCCGAACAGCTTGTCGTTGAGCTTGCCGCTGATCACGGCGACGGCGGCGCGCTGGGTATCGTCGTCCGCGCTCCAGCCGTTGCCGTAGAGAAACGGCACGTCGAGCATCGGGAAGAATTCGCCGTAGACCGCATGCCCGCTGACATTGATCGGATGCTTGCCGGCATCGGCCGGCACCACCGACGGCGAGATCTGGTACATCGCCGACTGCAGCTTGCCGCGATGCGCACGCATCAACGCCATCGCATCGGTGTAATCCAGCGCATCCGGCGGCTCGTTGTCGGTTTTGTTGGGACCACGCCCCTTCGGCCCCCACATGTCGATCTGCGGCACGAACAGCTTCGACGATTTCCACGGAATCGGATCGCCCGACACCGCGCGGAATACCGACCAGGTGGTCATCGACGCAGCCACGCCGAAGCCGATGGCGAGCACCATCAACGCGGTGAGGCCGGGACTGCGCTTGAGGCTGCGCAACGCCAATTCGAGGTAATAGTTGAACATTCCAAGTACTCCCATGAGGGTTGTCCCCTCCTCCTGCGAAGCAGGGGAAGGTTGGGAGGGGGTGCTCTTTCGCCGGAAGCCAAGAGCACCCCTCCCCAGCCCTCCCCTGTGACCGAAGGGAATCCCCCCGGGACGAGCAGAGGAGGTAGAAAAAAGTCACACCGAGCGCGTCGCCTCCACCGGTGACACCTGCGAGGCACGCAGCGCCGGCGCCAGCACCGCACCCTGACCGAGCAGCAGCAACGCGATCACACCGACCGCCACATAGACCAGCGACAGCCGCGCCATTTCGAACTGGGTCACCATCCACAAGTTGATGCCGACCGCCAGCACCGCACCCACCAGCACGCCGCCGATGCCGATCAGAAGGTTTTCGGTGAGGAAGTAATTGAGGATGTCGCCGCGGGTAGCACCCAGCGCACGGCGCACACCGATCTGCTTGCGCCGCTGGCCGACCCAGAAACTGGTCAGACCGACGATACCGGCAGCGGTGATCGCCAGCAGCACCGCACTGATGATGCCCATGAGGATCGCCATGCCGCGGTCGCTGTCATACGCCTTGTGACGAATCTCGGCGTAATCCTGGATGCCGTCCTTGGGGTCGATCATGCGCATGCGGCTCTGCGCGTACAGCGCCTTCGGCGCCTCGCGCATCGCGGCGGCGAGCTGGCCGGGCCTGGCGCGCACGATGTAGAAGATCCCGCGCGCGTCGTCCGCTCGCAGCGGCCAGATCAGCGACTGCCCGGCATAGGGCTGGTTCCACTGACTCGTACCTTGCCGGTGCAAGGGGTCGACGATGCCGATGATCGTGCTGGGCGTTGCACCCATCGCAGAGAAGCTCTTGCCCAGCGCCGAACCATCGGGGAACAGCCGGTCGGCGAGCGTCTTGCTCACGATGGCTACCGGCGGAATGATCGCCTGCTGGGTACCCAGCTCGACGACTTCGTCGGGATGGAAGTTGCGCCCCGCGATCAGGTGCACGCCCAGCGTGTCGAGCAGATGTTCGTCGCCGGTGTACACCGCGGAGTCGGTGGTCGGCTCGAC
>DAHUXL010000219.1 GCA_027307195.1 Rhodanobacter sp.
AATGGTGATGCCGGGTGACAACGTGAAGATGGTGGTGAGCCTGATCCACCCGATCGCGATGGACGAAGGCCTGCGTTTCGCCATTCGCGAAGGCGGCCGTACCGTCGGCGCCGGTGTGGTGGCCAAGGTCATCAAGTAAGACTCGGTTACTTGCACGGAGTCGCCTGTGGCGACCCGTGCTGCCAGGTTTCATGTCTGCCATGCGTGTGAGTTGCCTGTTGTCTGATTTTTTCATCGGACTACTTCACTAAGCAGATCTTTGCAGGTATACTTGGCAGCTTGCTTATCGACCCAGGCTCGTTCTCGGTCGAGCTACCGCGAAATGAGGCACAGGAAGTGCTTCGAGTTCGCTGGCCTGGATGGCCCTCGCAATTCAATGTAATCACGGGGCGTGCCCTGTCGATCATGTTATTTGCGTGACCGCAATTTCTGTCCAGGCGAGCCGCTTAGCGCTCGCCTGGACTTTTAGAATTCGGGCTGTGCGGTTTGTACACGGCTACCGATGTGGTGCTAAAGGGTTGTGCGAGGCGGTGAGAAGCCGTTTCGTTTCACATTACGTTCTTTCGACAACAGGACACGGTTATGGCGAACCAGAAGATTCGGATTCGGCTGAAAGCGTACGATCATCGTCTGATCGATCGTTCAGCCAGCGAGATCGTCGAGACGGCAAAGCGCACGGGTGCCACGGTACTCGGCCCGATCCCGCTCCCGACCAAGATCGAGCGTTACACCATTCTGACGTCGCCGCACGTCGACAAGGATGCACGCGACCAGTACGAGACCCGTACGCACAAGCGTGTGCTCGACATCGTCGACCCGAACGACAAAACCGTGGACGCGCTCATGAAGCTTGATCTCGCCGCTGGCGTCGATGTTCAGATCAAGCTCGGTTGAGCGACAGACAGGATACGAAGATGAGTATCGGATTGGTTGGCCGCAAATGCGGCATGAGCCGACTCTTCACTGAGGATGGCCGCTCGATTCCGGTGACGCTGATTGAAGCGACGCCGAACCGCGTGACCCAGTTGAAGACGGACGATAACGATGGCTACAGCGCCGTCCAGGTTTCCGCGGGCAGCAAGCGCGCGAACCTGCTGACGCAGCCGCTCAAGGGCCACTACGCGAAGGCCAAGGTTGAGCCGGGTCGGGGCCTGTGGGAATTCCGCGTGTCTGCCGATGATCTCGGCAAGTACACCGTGGGCAGCGAGATCAAGGCTGACGACGTGTTCACCGTCGGCCAGATCGTCGACGTTGCCGGCGTGTCGAAAGGCAAGGGCTTCCAGGGCACGATCAAGCGCTGGAACTTCAAGATGGGTGACGCCACCCACGGTAACTCGCTGTCGCATCGTGCACCGGGTTCCATTGGTCAGCGCCAGACTCCGGGTCGCGTGTTCCCGGGCAAGAAGATGTCCGGCCACATGGGTGCGGTCAACCGTACGCAGCAGGGCCTGGAAGTGGTCAAGGTCGACGCCGAGCGTCATCTGATCGCGGTCAAGGGTGCGGTACCGGGTGCAACCGGTGGCGACGTCATCATCCGCCCGACGACGAAGAGCTGAGGAGAGACGCCATGGAACTCAATGTTATTGGCGCCAAGTCGCTCAGCGTGTCGGACGAAGTGTTCGGCGGTGAGTACAAGAAGGCCCTGGTCCATCAGGTCGTGATCGCCTATCAGGCGGCCGGCCGTGCCGGTACCCAGTCGCAGCTGTCGCGCGGCGAGATGTCTGGTACCACCAAGAAATTCAAGAAGCAGAAGGGCGGCGGCGCCCGTCACGGTGATTACCGTGCACCGATCTTTGTCGGTGGTGGCCGCACCTTCGCGGCAAAGCCGCGCAGCTACGAGCAGAAGGTCAATCGCAAGGCCTACCGTGTCGCGATTCGCTCGATCTTTTCCGAGCTGATCCGTCAGGATCGTCTGAAGGTCGTCGAGAGTTTCGACATCGAGACGCCGAAGACCTCCGCGATGGTGGCCAAGCTGGCTGAACTGGAAGTGTCCGGTCGCGTGCTGCTGGTGTCGGAAGATGCCAACGAGTCCGTGTTCCTGGCCGCACGCAACATTCCTTATATCCACGTACTGGATGTGATGGGCCTGAACCCGGTCAGCCTGGTCGGTTCCGACCATGTGGTGGTCACGGTTGACGCGGTGAAGAAGATCGAGGAGTGGCTGGCATGAACAACGAACGCATTCTCGATACGCTGCGCGCGCCGCACATCTCCGAGAAATCGGCGCGGTTGGCCGAGCACAACCAGTACGTATTCGTGGTCGCCCCTGCGGCAACCAAGGCCGATGTCCGCGCTGCCGTGGAAAAGCTGTTCGACGTCAAGGTCGAACAGGTGAACCTCGTCAACACCAAGGGCAAGGTCAAAGCCTTCCGTCAACGCGCTGGCAGCCGCCAGGGCAAGCGTAAGGCCTATGTGCGTCTTGCCGATGGCCAGACCATCGACGTTTCCGCCAAGGCCTGAGCCAGGAGTTCTGTGAGATGGCACTAATCAACCACAAGCCGACCTCGCCGGGTCGTCGTGACGCAGTCAGCGTCAAGACGGAAGGTCTGTACAAGGGCGCGCCGTATGCGGCGTTGACCGAGTCGCAGTCCCGCACCGGTGGTCGCAATCATCATGGCCGCATCACCGTGCGTCATCGCGGCGGCGGTCACAAGCAGCATTACCGCATCATCGACTTCAAGCGTGACAAGGAAGGCATCGCCGCCCGTGTCGAGCGCATTGAATACGATCCGAACCGCACCGCGCACATCGCGCTGCTGTGCTACGCCGATGGCGAGCGTCGTTACATCATCGCGCCGAAGGGCGTGCAGGTGGACGATCGCTTGGTGTCCGGTCGTGATGCGCCGATCAAGGCCGGCAACTGCCTGCAGCTGCGCAACATCCCGATGGGCAGCACGATCCATTGCATCGAGCTGCGTCCGGGCAAGGGTGCGCAGATCGCCCGCAGCGCCGGCGCCTCGGTGCAGCTGGTGGCACGCGAGTCCGGTTACGCCACGCTCCGTCTGCGTTCCGGCGAGATGCGTCGCGTCTCGGTCGATTGCCGCGCCACCATCGGTGAAGTCGGCAACGGCGAGCACAGCTTGAAGAAGCTGGGCAAGGCCGGTGCGAAGCGCTGGCTGGGTATTCGTCCGACCGTTCGCGGTGTGGTGATGAACCCGGTCGACCATCCGCACGGTGGTGGTGAAGGCAAGACTTCAGGTGGTCGTCATCCGGTCAGCCCGTGGGGCACGCCGGCCAAGGGCTACAAGACCCGTAACAACAAGCGCACGCAGCAGTTCATCGTGCGTCGTCGTACGAAGTAACAGGAAACCGACATGCCTCGCTCTCTGAAGAAAGGTCCGTTCGTAGACCTTCACCTCGTAAAGAAGGTGGAAGCTGCGGTTTCCGCCCACAACAAGCGTCCGATCAAGACCTGGTCGCGTCGCTCGATGATCCTGCCGGAAATGGTTGGCTTGACCATCGCTATTCACAACGGCCGTCAGCACGTACCCGTACTGATCAACGAGAACATGGTCGGGCACAAGCTCGGCGAGTTCGCGGTGACCCGTACGTTCAAGGGCCATGTCGGCGACAAGAAGGGCAAGTGATGAGCACTGAAGCCAAAGCGATCCTGCGTGGCGCCCGCATTTCGGCGCAAAAGGCACGCCTGGTGGCTGACCTCGTCCGCGGGCTTCCCGTCGGCCGAGCCAGCGACGTGCTCACCTTTACCAACAAGAAAGCCGCGCTCCTTGTCCGCAAGGTGTTGTTGTCGGCCGTCGCCAACGCCGAGAACAATCTCGGCGCCGATGTCGACGAGCTGAAAGTGGCCAGCATCTTCGTTGACGAAGGTCCGGCGATGAAACGCATGCACGCCCGCGCCAAAGGCCGCGGTTCGCGCATTCTCAAGCGCACCAGCCACATCACTGTGGTTGTTGGTAACTGACCGAGGATATAGACGATGGGTCATAAAGTTCATCCCACCGGTATCCGCCTCGGCATTGCCAAGGACTGGAACTCGAAGTGGTTCGCCAACAAGCGTGATTACGCCAAGTATCTCGTGGCTGACATCAAAGTCCGCGACATGCTGAAGAAGAAGCTGGCTGCCGCCGGCATCTCGAAGATCCAGATCGAGCGTCCGGCCAAGACCGCACGCGTGACGATCCACACCGCCCGTCCGGGCGTGGTGATCGGCAAGAAGGGCGAGGATATCGAGAAGCTGCGCAAGGAAGTCAGCGACATGATGGGCGTCCCGACGCACATCAACGTCAATGAAGTGCGCAAGCCCGAGCTGGATGCACAGCTGGTGGCCGAGTCGATCGCACAGCAGCTCGAGCGTCGCATCATGTTCCGCCGCGCGATGAAGCGCTCGGTCGGCAACGCAATGCGCCTCGGTGCACTGGGCATCAAGATCAACGTGTCCGGTCGCCTGAACGGTGCCGAGATCGCCCGGTCCGAGTGGAGCCGCGAGGGTCGCGTGCCGCTGCATACGCTGCGCGCCGACATCGACTACGGCACTGCCGAAGCGAAAACCACCTACGGCATCATCGGCATCAAGGTGTGGATCTACAAGGGTGAGATCTTCGATCTGGCAGCAGCATCCCAGGAGTCGAAGGACGAGCCGTCGTCGTCGCAGCCGCGCCGCGAAGGTGGCGAAGGTCGTCGTAATGATTCGCGTCGCGAGGCCGGTGACGGCCGTCGCGAGCGGTCTGCGAAGTAAGGAGAGTTGCCATGTTGCAACCGAAGCGAACCAAGTACCGCAAGCAGTTCAAAGGCCGTAACGACGGCTTGGCCCAGTGCTCCAACCTCGTCAGCTTTGGCGAGTACGGGCTGAAGGCCATCACGCATGGAGCGCTTACCGCGCGTCAGATCGAAGCCGCTCGTCGCTGCATCACCCGTTACGTCAAGCGCGGTGGCAAGTTGTGGATCCGCGTGTTCCCGGACAAGCCGATCACCAAGAAGCCGATCGAAGTCCGCATGGGTGCCGGCAAGGGCAGTGTGGAGTTCTGGGTTGCCCAGATCCAGCCTGGCCGCATGCTTTACGAGATCGAGGGCCTCGATGAGGTCACGGCACGTGAGGCGTTCCGTCTGGCGGCAGCGAAGCTGTCGGTGCAGACCCAGTTCGTGACCAGGGCGGTGATGTGATGGCCAGCAAAGATATCAATAACCAGTCGGCCGAAGAGCTGAACCAGCATCTGCTGGATCTGCGCAAGGAGCAGTTCAACCTGCGCATGCAGAAAGGCTCCGGCCAGCTCACACAGCCGCACCAGCTTCGCCGCGTTCGGCGTGACATCGCCCGCACGAAGTTTGTGCTCGGCGGCAAGAAGTAAGGGACGGCCGACATGAGCGATAACCAGATTCAATCTGACAAGAAACAGACGCGTACCCTCGAAGGTCGCGTTACCAGCAACAAGATGGACAAGACGGTCACCGTACTGGTCGAGCGTCAGGTTCAGCATTGGCTCCTCGGCAAGATCATCCGCCGTTCGACCAAGCTGCATGCGCAGGACGACCTGGGCGCGAACGAGGGTGACCTCGTGCGTATCGCCGAGTGCCGTCCGTTGTCCAAGACCAAACATCACCGCGTGGTTGAAATCATCACGCGCGCCAACGTCTAAGGGAGGGTGCAGCCATGATCCAGATGCAGAGCACGCTTTCCGCAGCGGACAACAGCGGCGCGAAGGAACTGATGTGCATCAAGGTGCTCGGTGGCTCCAAGCGCCGTTACGCCGCAATCGGCGATGTCATCAAGGTCACCGTGAAGGATGCAATTCCCCGCGGCAAGGTAAAGAAGGGTGAGGTGTATAATGCCGTGGTGGTGCGTACCGCCAAGGGTGTACGCCGTCCCGATGGCTCGCTGATCCGTTTCGACGGCAATGCAGCGGTCCTCCTCAACAACAAGCTCGAGCCGATCGGTACCCGTATTTTCGGGCCGGTTACCCGCGAGCTGCGCAGCGAGAAGTTCATGAAGATCGTCTCGCTCGCGCCCGAAGTGCTCTGAGCGGAGATCACAAAATGAACCGTATCCGTAAGGGTGATCAGGTCCTCGTGATCACCGGCAAAAACAAGGGTCAGCGCGGCGATGTGCTGCGTGTTGCAGACGACCGTGTGTTCGTCTCCAACGTGAATCTGATCAAGCGTCACACCAAGCCGAACCCGCAGGCCAACCAGGCTGGCGGTATCGTCGAGCGTGAAGCTTCGATCCATCTCTCCAATGTGCAGCTGTTCAACCCCGCCACGAACAAGGGTGAACGCGTCGGCACCAAAACGCTCGAAGATGGGCGCAAGGTCCGCGTGTTCCGTTCGACTGGCGAGGTCGTGGACGCGTAAGGAACACGATCATGACGCGCCTTGAAAATTTTTATAAAGAGCAGGTAGTTGCCAAGCTCACTGAGCAGTTCGGCTACCAGAACGTGATGCAGGTTCCCCGCATCACCAAGATCACGCTGAACATGGGCGTGGGCGAAGCTGCGGGCAACAAGAAAGTGCTCGAGAACGCCGTGGCCGATATGGCCAAGATCGCGGGCCAGAAGCCGATCACGACCAAGGCGCGCGTTTCCGTAGCCTCGTTCAAGATCCGCGACGGCTGGCCGATCGGCTGCAAGGTCACCTTGCGCCGGGCACAGATGTTCGAGTTCCTCGACCGTCTGATCAACATCTCGCTGCCGCGCGTCCGCGATTTCCGCGGTGTGTCGGCGAAGGCGTTCGACGGTCGTGGCAACTACAACTTCGGCATCAAGGAACAGATCATCTTCCCGGAGATCGATTTCGACCAGGTTGATGCGCTGCGTGGCATGGATATCTCCATCACCACCACCGCCAAGACCGATGAAGAAGCGAAAGCCCTGCTGGCAGCGTTCAGCTTCCCGTTCCGCAACTGATAGGCGCGTAATCCATGGCCAAGACATCAATGGTGAACCGCGATATCAAGCGGACCAAACTCGTCGAGAAGTTCGCCGCCAAGCGCGCTGAGCTGAAGGCGATCGTGCTGAGCACTACCGCCTCCTACGAGGAGAAGATGGAAGCTCAGACCAAGCTGCAGAAGCTGCCGCGCGATGCGAGCCCGGTGCGTCAGCGCACCCGTTGCGCATTGACCGGTCGCCCGCGTGCCGTCTATGCAAAGTTCGGTCTCGGCCGTAACAAGCTGCGTGAAGCGACCATGCGCGGTGACGTGCCTGGCCTGCGCAAGGCCAGCTGGTAACAAACGACTTGCAGGGTCGGTCGACGGAGCCGAGGCTTCGTGACCGACTCACCCGGCTGCACTGTTGTGCAGCCGCTGATGCGACTACCGCATCGAGATTCGCTAAAATCTGGAAATGCTGATATAGTCGGCGGTCTGCGCAAAGCAGGCCGACTTCGTGTCGGCTCACAATCTGATTGATTTCCGGTTTTATCGGATATCGGTGCACTCTGAAGGATGTTTTCATGAGCATGACTGATCCCATCGCCGATCTGTTCACGCGCGTCCGCAATGCCCAGGCTATGGGCAAGCCGACCGTGCGTATGCCGTCGTCGAAACTGAAGTTGGCAATCGCCAACCTTCTCAAGAACGAGGGCTATATCCTCGACGCCAAGACTTCCGCCGAGGAAGGCAAACCGGTGCTCGAGCTCAAGCTCAAGTATTTCGACGGCCAGCCGGCCATCGAGACCATCTCCCGTGTCAGCCGTTCCGGCCTGCGTGTGTATCGCGGCAAGGACGAGCTGCCGAAGGTCCTCGGTGGCCTGGGTATCTCGATCATCTCGACTTCCGCCGGTCTGTTGACCGATGCGCAGGCCCGTGCCAAGGGTCTGGGCGGCGAAGTCATCGGCCAAGTGGCATAAGGAGTCATTCAATGTCACGTGTAGCCAAGAAACCAATTTCTCTGCCCAAGGGCGTCGAGCTGATCGTCGGTACCGATGACATCTCCGTCAAGGGTCCGAAGGGCACGCTGACCGTGCATCACCTGCCGGGCGTTACCGTTGCTGTGGACAAAGGCGTTGCCACCATCAGCCTCGCTGAAGGCACCGACGACAAGTTCGGCGGCACCGCTCGTGCGCTGCTGGCCAACATGGTCACCGGCGTTTCGACCGGTTACGAGCGCAAGCTTGAACTGGTCGGCGTGGGTTACCGCGTCGCCATGCAGGGCAAATCGCTGAACCTGAGCCTGGGCTTTTCCCATCCGGTGGTGTTCGAAGCGCCGGAAGGCATCAGCATCGAAACCCCGACGCAGACCGAAGTCCTGATCAAGGGCAACGACAAGCAGGTTGTGGGTCAGGTCGCGGCCAAGATTCGCGGCTTCCGTCCGCCGGAGCCCTACAAGGGCAAGGGTGTTCGTTATGCCGGTGAGAAGATCACGCTGAAGGAAGCCAAGAAGGCGTAATGCGGGCCCCTCCGCGAAAGGCTGGCCATCCGTGGCCAGACTCTTCAAAAGAGCCCCAACTACAAGCCGATCCGCTTTCGAGGAATTAACTATGAACAAGAACGAAAATCGCCTGCGCCGTGCCAAGTCCACGCGTTGCCATATCCGCAAGTTGGCTGTAGCCCGCTTGTCGGTGCACCGCACGGGTCAGCACATTTACGCACAGGTGTTCGATGCTTCCGGCGTGAACGTGGTGGCTGCGGCCTCCACGGTGCAGAAGTCGGTTGCCGAAGGCCTCAAGGGCACCAAGAACCTGACTGCTGCTGCTGCAGTAGGCAAGACCGTCGCCGAGCGTGCGATGGCTGCAGGTATTGAGTCGGTTGCATTCGACCGCTCCGGTTTCCGCTTCCATGGTCGCATCAAGGCGCTGGCCGATGCGGCACGCGAAGCGGGCCTCAAGTTCTAAAAGCGCCACTTGGGAATCGGGCAGGTCCCGATTTCCGCTGCACTAACTACAACTCCAAGCGGCTCAGCCGCAAGCAAAAGTCCTGGCCTTGCCGGGCACATGGAAAAGAACATGTCTTCTAACGATCGCGAAAATTCGGACGGCTTGCTCGAAAAGCTGATTGCCGTCAACCGCGTGGCCAAGACCGTCAAGGGTGGCCGCCAGATGAGCTTCACCGCGCTGACCGTGGTCGGCGACGGCGAGGGCAAGGTCGGCTTCGGCTATGGCAAGGCGCGTGAAGTGCCGGTGGCCATCTCCAAGGCGATGGAGCGTGCCCGCCGCCAGATGGTGAACATCGAACTGAACAACGGCACCTTGTGGTACGCCATCAAGGCGAACCATGGCGCGGCACGTGTCTACATGCAGCCTGCTTCCGAAGGTACCGGCGTGATCGCCGGTGGTGCCATGCGCGCCGTGCTGGAAGTGGTTGGCGTCAAGAACGTTCTGGCCAAGGCCGTCGGTTCGCGTAACCCGATCAACCTAGTGCGTGCCACCATCAAGGGCCTGCAGGCAGTTGCCTCGCCCAAGAAGATCGCCGCCAAGCGTGGCAAGACCCTGGATGAGGTGCTCGGCAATGGCTAAGTCTCAACAAATCGCCGACAAGACCGTGCGCGTGCGCCTGGTCAAGGGCCTGCGCGGCGTGCAGGCGCGTCATCGCCTCAGCGTCAAGGCGCTGGGTCTGGGCAAGATCAACGACGTCCGCGACCTGAAGGACAGCCCGCAGGTTCGCGGTCTGATCAACACGGTCTATTACCTGGTCCGGGTCGAGGAGTAAGCATCATGCGTTTGAATACACTTAAGCCGAACGACGGCTCGCACAAGACGCGTCTTCGCGTTGGCCGCGGTATCGGTTCGGGCATGGGCAAGACGGCGGGCCGCGGACACAAGGGTCAGCACGCTCGCGCCGGTGGTACCCACAAGTTCGGTTTCGAGGGCGGCCAGATGCCGCTGAATCGTCGGATGCCGAAAGTTGGCTTCCGCTCGAAGAAGAAGGTCGAGAACCAGGAAGTGTTCCTGTATCAGCTGGCCAACCTCAAGGGTGACGTGATCGACGTCGTCGCGCTGCATCAGGCTGGCCTGATCAGCAGCCGTGCGAAGAAGGTCAAGGTGGTTCTGAAGGGTGAAATCGGTCGCGCGGTGAAGTTGTCCGGTCTGCTGGCTACTGCCGGCGCCAAGGCAGCCATCGAGGCGGCCGGCGGCAGCGTGGAGTAATCAGGTGGCAGCAGCCAAGGGCAATGCACTCGGCAAACTCGGCAAACTGACCGAGCTTCGGCAGCGCATCTTCTTCGTGATTGGTGCGCTGGTGGTGTTCCGGCTTGGTTCGTTCATTCCGGTACCCGGCGTCAATCCGGAGGCGATGACCAGTCTGGTCAACGGCAACGGCCTGATGGACATGTTCAACATGTTCTCGGGTGGCGCACTGGCGCGGTTCTCGGTGTTCGCGCTTGGCGTGATCCCGTACATCTCGGCGTCGATCGTGTTCCAGATGATGGGCTCGGTGGTGCCGAGCATGCAGGCACTGCGCAAGGAAGGTGAGGCCGGCAAGCGCAAGATGACGATGTATACGCGCTATGCCACGGTGGCCTTGGCAGCGTTCCAGTCGTTCGGTATTGCGGTTGCGTTGCAGAACCAGGTCGCCGCAGGTGGCGCACCGGTGGTCTACACGCCAGGTTTCGGTTTCATCATGTCATCCGTCGTCGGGCTTACCGCCGGCACGATGTTCCTGATGTGGCTGGGCGAGCAGATGACGGAACGCGGTATCGGCAACGGCATTTCGCTGCTGATCTTCGCGGGTATCGTGGCCGGCTTGCCGGGTGCGGTGGTCAACACATTGGGCATGGCTAGCAACGGCGAGTTGTCGTTGATCAAGCTGCTGATGGTGTTTGGTCTGGCGTTGCTGGTGACCGCCTTCGTGGTGTTCATGGAGCGTGCGCAACGACGCATCACGGTGAACTACGCACGACGGTCCGGTGGGCAGAAGGCCTACATGAACCAGAGTTCGAACTTGCCGCTGAAGATCAACATGGCGGGTGTGATACCGCCGATCTTCGCTTCAAGTCTGCTGATGTTCCCGGCCACCGCGATCCGCTGGTTCAGCACCGGTCAGCAGGCGCGCTGGTTGCAGGATCTGACCCAGTCGCTGAGCCCGGGCAATCCGCTGTACGAAATTGTGTTTTCGGTGTTGGTGATCGTTTTTGCGTTCTTCTACACGGCGATCGTGTTCAACGCCGACGAGACCGCCGACAACCTCAAACGGTCGGGTGCGTTGATTCCGGGGATTCGTCCGGGGCGGGCCACGTCCAGTTACATTGATTCGGTGATGACTCGTCTGACCGGTGTCGGTGCGTTGTATCTGGTACTGGTGTGTCTGGTGCCGTCGTTCATGCAGCAGTCTTGGCATGTACCGTTTTATTTCGGTGGCACGTCGCTGCTGATCGTTGTGGTAGTGGTGATGGATTTCACGGCTCAGGTGCAAGCGCACCTGGTCAGTCACCAATACGAAAGTCTGCTCAAGAAGGCCAATCTGCGTCGCAGCTAAGGCTGTCAACGGGTAGGTCAAAGTCGGGGAGTGGCGGCACCATGGTGTCGCAGGGCTTTCCAGTCAGGGTAATTCAGGTTAGAATTGCGCGTTTACCGCGCACGAAAAGCATCGGAGAAAGTACATCATGGCGCGCATCGCGGGTGTCAATTTGCCGGTCCAGAAGCATGTCTGGGTTGGTCTGCAGAGTATTTTCGGTATCGGCCGTAGCCGAGCCAAAAAAGTCTGCGTGGATGCTGGCGTGGTTCCCACCACCCAGATCAAGTCCCTCAGTGAAGGCGAGGTGGAGAAAATCCGCCACGAAATCGCCAAATACACCGTCGAAGGCGATCTGCGCCGTGAGGTGGGTATGGCCATCAAGCGCCTGATGGACCTGGGTTGCTACCGTGGCCTGCGCCATCGTCGCGGCCTGCCGGTGCGCGGCCAGCGCACGCGTACCAACGCACGTACCCGCAAGGGTCCCCGTCGCGCGATCAAGAAGTAACGGATCCCGAATATGGCTAAGCCGGTCAAGACCAAGAAGAAGATCAAGCGCGTTGTCACGGATGCCGTGGCACACGTGCAGGCCTCCTTCAACAACACCATCGTCACCATCACCGATCGCCAGGGCAATGCCTTGTCGTGGGCTACTGCCGGCGGCGCCGGTTTCCGTGGCTCGCGCAAGTCGACCCCGTTCGCTGCGCAGGTTGCCGCCGAAAAGGCTGGCCGTGCTGCAGGCGACTACGGCGTGAAGACTGTCGAAGTGCGCATCAAGGGCCCAGGCCCGGGTCGCGAGTCGGCGGTGCGTTCACTGAACGCGTTGGGCTACAAAGTGCTCAACATCATCGATGTCACGCCGATTCCGCATAACGGCTGCCGTCCCCCCAAGAAGCGTCGAGTCTAAGGAGCATACCCATGGCCCGTTATCGTGGAGCTACCTGCAAACTCGCCCGTCGTGAGGGTGCAGATCTCAGCCTGAAGAGTCCGGCACGTGCGCTGGACTCCAAGTGCAAACTGGAAAACAAGCCCGGCCAGCATGGCGCGAACAAGCGCATGCGGATGTCCGATTATGCCGTCCAGCTGCGTGAGAAGCAGAAGGTCAAGCGCATCTATGGTGTGCTCGAGCGTCAGTTCAGCAACTACTATGCCAAGGCAGCGACCTCAAAGGGTAACACCGGTGAAAACCTGTTGCGCCTGCTCGAGAGCCGTCTGGACAACGTCGTCTATCGCATGGGCTTCGCGGTCACCCGTGCCCAGGCCCGTCAGCTGGTTGCCCACAAGGCGATCCTGGTGAATGGCAAGAAGGTGAATATTCCTTCGTACCAGGTTCGTGCCGGCGACGCGATTGCGTTGACCGAAAAGGCTCGCGCCCAGCTGCGCGTGCAGGAAGCGGCGACCATTTTCGACACCATGGATCTGCGTCCGATCTGGGTCGAAGTCGACGCCAAGAAATTTGAAGGTACGTTCAAGTCGGTGCCGGATCGCGGTGACCTGCCGTCCGACATCAATGAAGCATTGATCGTCGAGCTTTACTCGAAGTAATCACCGGAGCTCTGCATGGCAGTTTCGTCAACTAGTGTGCTGCGGCCCCGAGGCCTCAGCGTCGAACAGCTCGGAGCCAACCGCGCCAAGGTGGTGGTCGAGCCGCTCGAGCGTGGCTTCGGCCACACCCTGGGCAACGCGCTGCGTCGCGTACTGCTCTCCTCGATTCCTGGCAGTGCCATCGTCGAGGTTGAAATCGATGGTGTGCTGCACGAATACACCACCCTGGAAGGACTGCAGGAGGACGTCATCGAAGTCCTGCTCAACCTCAAGGACGTGGCAATCCGTCAGCATACGGGTGATGAAGTCACCCTGACCCTGTCCAAGAAGGGCAAGGGCGTGGTCACGGCCGGCGACATCGTCGTCGACCACTCGGTGGAAATCATCAACCCCGAGCACGTGATCTGCCACCTGACCAAGGACATCGCGCTCAACATGCGTCTGAAGGTGCGTCGCGGCGTCGGCTACCAGCCGGCCAGCACGCGCCAGCATCCGGATGACGAGGCACGCCCGATCGGCCGCCTGCAGCTTGACGCTTCGTTTGCGCCTGTACTGCGCGTGGCTTACGAAGTGGATGCCGCTCGTGTCGAGCAGCGCACGAATCTCGACAAGTTGATTCTCGATATTGAGACCAATGGAACGATCGGCGCGGAAGACGCGGTTCGCAAGGCCGCAGAAATCATCAACGACCAGCTGTCGGTGTTTGGTGACTTCTCGCGTCGCGAGAGCGCCACCGACAAGGCGGAGAAGAGCGGTTTCGACCCGCTGTTGCTGCGCCCGATCGACGATCTCGAGCTCACCGTGCGTTCGGCAAACTGCCTGAAGGCCGAGAGCATCTACTACATCGGCGATCTGGTACAGAAGACCGAAGTCGAACTGCTGAAGACGCCGAATCTCGGCAAGAAGTCGCTGACTGAGATCAAGGATGTGCTGGGCGGACGTGGTCTCGCACTCGGCATGAAGCTCGAGAACTGGCCGCCGCCGGGCCTCTCGCACGGCATGCAGCTGGGGTGATTGTTTTTGCGAACGAATGTTCGTGCGATCGTCCTCAATCGCTATGTAGCAAGATGCGGTCAGGGTGTGCATAGCGCCCTGACTGCGTACCAAAAGCTGCCATCCATGGCCGCACTCCTCGCAAGAGCGTTTGCTCCGAAGAGGTTTTCAATACAGAGCCTCGGATTCAAACAAGGCCATATAAGCGGGTAACCGCGGGAAGCCGGACACAAGCGCCGGTTTTTCATAACAACAGACATCAGAGACTTTTGCCATGCGCCACCAAAAATCCGGTCGCAAACTCAACCGCACCAGCTCGCACCGCGAAGCCATGTTCAAGAACATGGCGTCTTCGCTGATCAAGCACGAGCTGATCCGTACCACCCTGCCCAAGGCAAAGGAACTTCGCCGTGTGGCCGAGCCGCTGATCACGCTCGCCAAGACCGATGGCGTTGCCAATCGCCGCCTGGCCTTCTCGCGTCTGCGCGACAAGGAAGCGGTCGGCAAGCTGTTCGTCGAGCTGGGCCCGCGTTACAGCGAGCGTCCCGGTGGCTACCTGCGCATCCTCAAGTGCGGCTTCCGTCCTGGCGACAATGCGCCGATGGCGTATGTCGAGCTGGTCGGTCGCCCGCAGGTCGAGGCTGTCGACGCCGAGTAAGTTCGCCGGGTCAATCCGATCGAACAGGCGTTCAGACGTCTATATACAGAAACCCGGCCGGGCAACCTGCCGGGTTTCTTGTTTTGTGCGCGCAGGCAGAGGGAAATTTTTCACGGAATGTCGCAGCCCTGCTGACAGCGCGCCGATGAACAGGTAAGGTCGTTGTTCCGCAACGCAGCAATTTGCCATGAATCCATTTCGCTGGTCGTATCGTGTCAGTTTTTTCGTCGGCTTCCTGATCTGTGTGAGCCTGCTGGGCTTTGCGCTGTACACCGAATTTTACAGGGGCATGTTTCCATGCCCGCTGTGCGTATTCCAGCGCGTGGCCTTCATCGTGATGGCACTATTTTTTCTGCTGGGCGCCTTGCATGCGCCGCGCGGTGGCGCCCGCTGGGTATATACCAGTGGCGTGCTGATCGGGTCGCTCTTCGGCATCGCCGTGGCCGGTCGGCATCTTTGGCTCCAGTCGCTGCCAGCTGACCAAGTCCCGTCGTGCGGGCCGGGAATCGGCTACCTGTTCGACAACTTCCCGTTTGCGGCCATGTTGCAGAAGGTATTCACCGGTTCCGGCGAGTGCGCCAAGGTCGAGCCGATCCTGGGTCTGCCGATGCCGGCCTGGACCCTGCTGTGGTTCATTGCACTGGCCGCGCTGGCCAGCGTGGCCACGCGTCGTCGAACCCTACCGAAATGAATGCTCCCTCCGTGATCAAGGCCGTATCGATGAATGCCGGTTTGCCCGACGCTTCCGTTCCCAGTCACTGGGCTCCCGATTCATGGCAGCAGCGCGAGGCATTGCAGCAGCCGCAGTACGACGATGCGGTCGAGCTGGCGGCGGCCGGCGCCCAGTTGGCCAAGCTGCCGCCGCTGGTGACGTCGTGGGACGTACTCGCGCTCAAGCAGTCGCTGGCCGACGCGCAGGAGGGTCGGCGTTTCCTGCTGCAGGGCGGCGATTGTGCGGAGAGCTTCGCCGATTGCACCAGTCCGATCATTTCCAACCGGCTGAAAGTGCTGTTGCAGATGAGCCTGGTGCTGGTGCACGGACTGAAGAAGCCGGTGCTGCGCGTGGGCCGCTTTGCCGGTCAGTATGCGAAGCCGCGTTCGACCGATCTGGAGGTTCGTGACGGCGTGAGCCTGCCAAGCTTCCGCGGCGATCTGGTCAACAGCCCGGAATTCACTGCTGCCGCGCGTCGCCCGGATCCGCAGCGGATGATCCAGGCGCACGCGCATTCGGCGCTGACCATGAACTTCGTGCGCGCGCTCATCGACGGCGGCTTCGCCGATCTGCATCACCCGGAATACTGGGACCTGGCCTGGGTGGAGCATTCGCCGCTGGCCGCCGAGTACCGGCAGATGGTCGCCGGCATCGGCGATTCGCTGCGCTTCATGGAGACTTTGGCTGGCCCGATTGCCGGGTTCTCCAGAGTGGATTTCTTCACCTCGCACGAAGCCCTGTTGCTGCACTACGAGCAGGCGCTGACCCGGCAGGTGCCGCGCCATCCCGGCTTCTTCAACCTGTCCACCCATTTCCCCTGGATCGGCATGCGCACCGCCGCGCTGGACGGCGCGCACGTGGAATATTTCCGGGGCATCCGCAATCCGGTGGCGGTGAAGGTCGGCCCCAGCGTGACGCCGGCCCAGCTGTTGCCGCTGATCGAGGCGCTGAACCCGGATGACGAGCCGGGCCGGCTGACCCTGATCCATCGCATGGGCAATGCGAAGGTCGCCTCCGCGTTGCCGCCGTTGCTGGAAGCGGTGAAGCGCGAAGGACGTCGCGTGCTGTGGGTGGCCGATCCGATGCACGGCAATACCGAGAGCACCTCGAACGGCTACAAGACGCGCCGCTTCGACAACATCCGCGGTGAGCTGGATCAGGCCTTCGACATTCATGCGGCGGCCGGCACTCGGCTGGGTGGCGTGCATCTGGAACTGACCGGCGAAGACGTCACCGAGTGCATGGGCGGCGCGCGCGACCTGTCCGAAACCGATCTCGACCGCGCCTACAAGTCGATGGTCGACCCACGCCTGAACTACGAGCAATCACTGGAACTGGCGATGCTGATCGTGCGCAAGTCGGTGGGCGGACACGACTGATTGCACGGCGACAGATATCCAAGGAAAAGGCGGCCATCGGCCGCCTTTTCCTTGATGCTCAACGCGCAGCCGTCACCGGCGGGCCATTCACCGTGTCGAGAAACAGCGGCGGCTGCCATGCCATGGCGTGTTGCTCGAAGCCGTAGGCGATCGATATCAGCGTCGGCTCGCTCCATTTCGCGCCGAACAGCACGATGCCGACCGGCAGGCCGTGCGCGAATCCGGCCGGCACGGTGATCGACGGATAGCCGGCGACGGCGGCTGGTTGCGAGGCGCCGCCCACGGTGGGATCGCCGCTGACCACATGGTCGCCGAGCACCGGATCGGTCATGAAAGCGGGTCCCCACGACGGCGACAGCAGGGCATCCAGATGCTGTGCCTTCAGTGCGGCATCGATGCCTTGCGGACCGGACAGCAGCTTCGCCTTCGCCAGTGCATTCGTATAGACCTTGTCGCTGAGCGCGCCTTTCTTCTGGGCCTGCTCGAACAGCTCCTGGCCGAACCAAGGCATCTCTTCGGCGGCGTGCGCCTGGTTGAAGGCGATCAGGTCGGCCAGCGTCTTCACCTTCAGGCCGGTGCGGGTGGCCAGGTAGGTATCGATGTCGTGCTTGAAGTCGTACAGCATCACAGTCAGTTCCGGATCGCCGAGCTCGGTCAGATGCGGCAGGCTGACCGGGTCGACGATGACCGCGCCTTGCGCCTTCATCAGCGCGATCGACTGCTCGAGTACGCGGTCGGCATTCGGCTCGGCACCGGCAAGCTGGCGCACCACGCCGATGCGCTTGCCCTTCATCCCGTTCGGATCGAGGAATCGGCTGTAGTCGGTGGCGTGGTGGTCCGCATCGGCAGTCGCCGGGTCACGCGGATCGCTGCCTGCGATCACGGTGAGCAACGCGGCGGCATCGGCCACGCTGCGTGCCATCGGGCCGGCAGTGTCCTGGCTGTGGCTGATCGGCACGATCCCGCTGCGGCTGACCAAGCCCAGGGTGGGTTTGATGCCGACGATGCCGTTCATCGAGGCCGGGCAGATAATCGAACCGTCGGTCTCGCTGCCGATCGCCACCGTGACCAGTCCCGCTGCTACCGCGGCGGCGGAACCGGCGCTGGAGCCGCAGGGATTGCGGTCGAGCGCGTAAGGGTTGCGTGTCTGCCCACCGCGTCCGCTCCAGCCGCTGCTGGCGTGATTGGAGCGGATGTTGGCCCATTCGCTGAGGTTGGTCTTGCCGAGAATCAGCGCACCAGCCTTGCGCAAGCGCTCGACCAGGCCGGCATCATGCGGCGCCGGCGCATCGACCAGTGCCAGCGAACCGGCGGTGGTGAGCATGCGGTCGCCGGTGTCGATATTGTCCTTGAGCAGCACCGGAATGCCGTACAGCGGACTGCGTGCCTTGCTGTTCTTGCGTGCGTCATCGAGCTTGCCGGCAAGCTGCAGCGCATCGGGGTTCGTCTCGAGCACTGCGCGCAGGGCAGGGCCGGAACGGTCGATCTGCTGGATGCGTTGCAGGAATTGCTTTGTCAGCTGTCGACTGTCCAGCGCGCCGGTATCCATGCGCTGCTGCAGTTGTGCGATCGATGCATAAGCGGCGGCAGGTGGCGCGGCATCGGCGGCGATGGCCGGAACCGCAAGCAGTGCGGTGACGAGTGCAGCAAGACAGACGGCTGGACGGCTCACGGTAACCCTCGGGTTCGACGAATGCGGCATGTTGTCGCGATGTCCCAGCTTAACGCCATGTCTGGCCGATCGCTGCTGCCGCGCATACCTGTCGCACGCCTATAATCGGCCGATGAATACGAACGCCAGCCTGCGCCTTGCCAAGCCGTTCGGTGCCGCGGTCCTGCTTGTAGTCGCCATGCTGTCGGGCGTCCCCAGTCATGCCGCCGATGCGCCGCCAACCCATCCAGCACCTCCCGACACCTTGCAGCAGCGCATCGCCACCTGCACCACTTGCCATGGCGTGCATGGCGAAGGCACGCCGGGCAGCGGTTATTTTCCGCGCCTGGCCGGCAAGCCGGCTACCTACCTGACGCGGCAGATGCAGGATTTCCAGAACGGTCTGCGCAAGTACGCGCCGATGGAATACACCGTGCGCCAGCTGAGCCCCGCGTACATGCAGGAGATCGCCGAATATTTTTCCTCGCAGCAGGTGCCGTACAGCCACTCGCCGGTGCCGGCGGTTTCCGCGGCGACCATGCAGCGTGGCGATGAGCTGGTCAGCAAGGGCGATCCCGTGCGCAAGATTCCCGCCTGCGCCAGCTGCCATGGCAGCCAGCTCACCGGCGTGGAACCGTCCACGCCGGGACTGGTCGGCCTGCCGTACGACTACCTCAGCGCGCAGCTGGGCTCTTGGCGCACGCACACCCGCGCTACGGTGGCGCCTGACTGCATGGCCGTCGTGGCCAATCGGTTGAGCGACTCGGACATCACCGCGGTGGCCGCATCGCTGGCCAGTCGCCAGCTGCCGGCGGACACGCATGCGCAGGCGGCCGGCTCGGTGACGCCGCCGTTGCCGTGCGGCGTGCTGGGCGCAACCGGAGACGGCACATGAAATGGCTGCTTCGACTGTTGCTATTGATCGTGCTGCTGGCCGCATTGCTGCTGGGCTGGCTGTTTTTCGGTGGCGGCCATCGGCCGACCTCACCGGCCATGAGCAAGGTGACTGCGGCGACCTTGCAAGATCCCGCCCTGATCGCACGCGGCGAATACCTGGCCACGCTCGGCGATTGCGCCGGATGCCACACCGCACAAGGTGGTGCACGCTTCGCCGGCGGCCGCTCGCTGGCGACGCCATTCGGCAATATCCCGGTACCGAACATCACGCCCGATCGCGAAACGGGCCTGGGCGACTGGAGCTTCGAGGACTTCTGGCAGGCATTGCATGTCGGCAAGGGTCGGCACGGCGAACTGCTGTATCCGGCGTTCTCGTACACCTCGTACACCAAGGTGACGCATGACGATGCGCTGGCGATGTTTGCCTGGCTGCAATCATTGCCGCCGGTGCACGTGCCGTCCACGGCGTCGACGCTGGCGTTCCCTTACAGCGTGCGCAAGAGCCTGACTGCCTGGCGCGCTTTGTATTTCAGGGAAGGTGTGTTCAAGCCTGATCCGGCACAGTCGCCGCAATGGAATCGCGGTGCTTATCTGGTGCAGGGCCTTGGCCACTGCAATGAATGCCACGCGGCGCGCGACTCGCTCGGCGGCACCTCCGGCGATCGGCACCTGACCGGCGGGCAGATTCCCATGCAGAACTGGTACGCGCCGGACTTGAGCACGCAGCAGAACGGCGGCCTGGAGGGCTGGGGCGCACAGGACATCGTCGACCTGCTGAAAACCGGGCGGTCGGCGAAAGGTGTGGCGTTCGGTCCGATGGCCGATGTGGTCGCGACCAGCACCCAGCACATGAGTGATGACGACCTGCAGGCGGTCGCCACCTATCTGCAATCGCTGCCGCCGCGCACGCCGCTGGTGGAAGAGCCGCAGCTGTTCAATGCCAAGGCGATCGTGCAGCAGGGCGAGAAGGTCTACACGCAGCACTGCGCGGATTGTCACGGCAAGGACGGTAGCGGTGTTGCCGGCGTGTATCCGCCGCTCGACGGCAACTCCTCGGTGACCGAACCGACCGGCCTCAACGCGACCCGGATGGTTCTGCTGGGAGGTTTTGCGCCGGTGACCGCGGCCAACCCGCGGCCGTATTCGATGCCGCCATTCGCCCAGCAGCTGAGCGACAGCGAGGTGTCGGCCGTGGTCAGCTACATGCGCCGTTCGTGGACCAACAACGCGTCGGTGGTGCGGCCCGAGGATGTCAGCCGGTATCGGCATACGCCGATCGATTGAGACGTAGTTACAGTCACGGAGGGCTACTTATGAAACATGCGATCTTCGTTTGTGCGGTGTCTTTACTTGTCGTGACTGCAGCATGTTCTAAAAAGAATGAAGCGGCGAACTGCAAATTGTTGAGCGACGTCAAATCAATGAGCGCTCTGAAGTTGCAAGATGCGGAAAATGATGCGCACCGTGATAACAACAACGGAGATCATCGACTTCTGGGTGTTGAGAGTGGTATTGGCTTGCAGGTTCCTGGCTTAGTTGGCAATCCTGATACATCGGGGTATGGCCTAAAAATTGTTGAAGGCACAGAGATGCCATGTGACGCGAGCGAGCATCAATTGAATATGACTGCTCTGCAGTACGCAAAAAAATACAACCAACAAAAGATGCTGCTCTGGCAGCCTCCCGCACATTGAATTGACGAAGTCATGTCAACGCTTGCGGTGATGCAATATATCTAAGGCTCCCTGACGTAGTTAGCCAACATCTGCCAATGCGTTAGATCCCAGTGCCCACGCGCCTGCCCTGAAGGCGACGGCAGCACGAACAGTCGCGTGCTGCCGATGGTTTCATCTTGCAGACCATAACCGGCGGCACGCCCGAGTGCGGCGTGCGCCGCGTTCTTGCTGGTGAATGCGAGCAACCGCGGTTGATGGCGTTCGATCTTGGCGATCAGTGCAGGAACATCAAATGCATCGCGCGGCAGCTCGTTGTCGTTGCCGCTGTGACGCTTGGCCAGGTCGGTGAGGCCGA
>DAHUXL010000235.1 GCA_027307195.1 Rhodanobacter sp.
TACATCTCCGGTCCGCAATGGCTGGGTGAGACGCTGCTGGTCGATCGCGACGTGCTGGCGGTCGCCGGTACCCACGGCAAGACCACCACCACCAGCCTGCTGGCCCATCTGCTCGAAGAGGTCGGACTTGCGCCGGGCTTCCTGGTCGGCGGCGTGCCGGGCAATTTCGGTGTGTCGGCGCGGCTCGGGCAGGGCAAGCCGTTTGTCATTGAAGCGGACGAGTACGACACCGCGTTCTTCGACAAGCGCAGCAAGTTCGTGCACTACCGGCCGCGCATCGCGATCCTCAACAATCTCGAATACGACCACGCGGACATCTTTCCCGATGTAGCGGCGATCCAGCGGCAGTTTCATCATCTGGTGCGCACCGTGCCAGGCAACGGCCGGCTGATCGTCAACGCGCACGATCAGCGATTGGCCGAAGTGCTGGCGATGGGCTGCTGGACACCAGTGGAAACCTTCGGCGTCGGCTGCGGCGACTGGCAGGCCACGCTGATCGAAGCGGATGGCTCGGCATTCACCGTGCATCGCAACGGCGAGCTGATCGGTGAGGTGCACTGGTCGCTGCTCGGCAACCACAGCGTGATGAACGCACTGGCTGCATTGGCCGCGGCGACTGCAGCCGGCGCCGATCCGCGCGCATTGCTGCCGGCATTTGCCACGTTCGAGAGCGTCAAGCGGCGGATGGAACTGATCGGCGAAGTGAACGGCGTGCGCGTCTACGACGATTTCGCCCATCACCCCACCGCGATCGCCACCACGCTGGCCGGGCTGCGCGCGAAGATCGGCAACGCGCGCATCCTGGTGGCACTGGAGCCGCGCTCCAACTCGATGCGCCAGGGCGCGCATGCCGAAGCGCTGGCACCGTCGCTGGCCGATGCCGATGCCGTGGTATTCCTGCACCGCCCCGAATTGCCGTGGGATGCCAGCCACGTCACGGCGGCCTTGGGTGGCCGCGGCAGCACGGCGCCGACGGTCGACGCGCTGATCGCCACCTTGCACGCGCAGGTACAACCCGGCGACCAGGTGATTTTCATGTCCAACGGCGGCTTCGAGGCGGCGCCGCGGCGGTTTGTCGAACGTCTGCGGCAGGACTGAGGCTGACCGGCTGTACTGGCACTGGTTACACTCGTCGCATGGCTGCCCAATCGCCGCTGATCGAGATGCCGCTGTTTCCGCTTGCTTCCGTGCTGTTTCCCGGCGGGCAGCTGCAACTGCGCATCTTCGAACCACGCTACCTGGACCTGGTCCGCGAGTGCTCGCGTTATGGCACCGGTTTCGGGATCTGCCTGATTCTCGAGGGCCAGGAGGCGGGTGCCCCAGCGATCCCGGCGGCGATCGGCACAATCGCGCGGATCACCGATTTCCATCGCGGCGAGGATGGCCTGCTCGGCATCGTGGCCGAAGGCGGCCCGCGTTTTCGCGTGGCGCGCAGCCGGGTGCGTTCCGATGGCCTGTTGCGCGGCGACGTGGAGGTCTGGCCGGTTGAGCCGGAAGAAGTGGTGCCGGTGGAGTTTGCCCTGCTGCAGAGCATTCTCGAACGGCTGATCGAAACGATGGCGCCGCAGTGGCGGCATGCTCCGCGCAGTGCCTACGACGACGCCAGCTGGTTGGGTTTCCGGCTGGCCGAACTGTTGCCGCTGGATGCAAGCGAGCAGCAGCGCATGCTCGAATTGAACGACCCGGTGCAGCGCCTGGCCGAGCTGCGCGATATCCTGCCACGCTTCCAGAAGCCGTGAATCATCGCCGTGTCCACGTCGTAAACTGACGTTTTACGATGGAGTCGATGCGCATGGGCAATCTCGCCGGCAAGACCTTGTTCATCACCGGCGCCTCGCGTGGCATCGGCCTGGCGATCGCGCTGCGCGCCGCCCGTGACGGTGCCAACATCGTGATTGCGGCCAAGAGCGGCGTGCCGAATCCGAAACTGCCCGGCACCATCCATACCGCTGCCACTGCTGTCGAGGCGGCTGGCGGCAAAGCGCTGGCGCTGCAGGTGGATATTCGCGAAGAGCCGCAAGTACGCGCCGCTGCGGCGCAGGCGGCCGAACACTTCGGCGGCATCGACATCGTGGTCAACAACGCCAGCGCGATCTGGCTGGCCGGTACCGCTGATACGCCGATGAAGCGCTATGACCTGATGCATCAGGTCAACACGCGCGGCACGTTCCTGGTCACTCAAAGCTGCCTGCCTTATCTGAAGCAGGCGACGAATCCGCACGTACTGATGCTGTCGCCGCCACCGAACCTCGACCCGAAATGGTTCGCGCCGCACACCGCCTACACCATCGCCAAATACGGCATGAGCTTGTGCGTGCTGGGCATGAGCGCGGAGTTTGCGCCGCTCGGCATCGCGGTGAACGCGTTGTGGCCACGCACGGTGATCGCGACTGCTGCGATCGGCATGATCGACGGCGTGAAAGTCGAGCACTGCCGCAAACCGGAGATCGTCGCCGATGCCGCACACGCTATCCTGAGCCGTCCGGCGCGCGACTACACCGGCCACTTTGCGATCGACGAAGACGTGCTGCGCGAGGCCGGCATCAGCAACTTCGCCAACTATGCCGTACAGCCGGGCATGCCGTTGCTGCCGGATCTGTTTCTGGACTGAACCCTACGGGGTTAAGTATCGGCGCAGCCGTGATCGGGCCGCCATCGGTGAAATCTGACAAGGCTGAGCATGGTAGGCCTGCGTGCATGTGCTGTAAACCCTTGTCGCCGATGGGTTTATGGCTGATGAACATGCTCGGTTGCTTCACGTATTTCCGGCTTGCTTGAGAGTATATTACTTGATGCATATCACACTTTTGTAGCAACCAGGGCGCAGGATGCGGCTGCGAAAGTACCGAGATTCATCGCCTGCCTAGGTGGTCGTCTCGAACTGCATAAGCGACCTTGGGGACAGGGGGTCAGTGCCATGACGAATGAACAGGCATCGAGGCGTTGTGTGGTCTGGTTTGGTCAACCAACCGCCGAGGAGTGTGCCAGTCTGGCGCAAGCAGGATGGCGTACACGGGTCGGCGACGCCCAATTGCAGGATGGCGTGGGTATGCGGCGCGACGATATCGTGGTGGCAATGGCCGACCTGCGAAACGACGATGAGCAGGCGATTCAGGCCATGGGGCGATTGATGGACAATCATCCGTGGCTGCCGTGGCTGGTGCTTGTTCGGCAAGAAACTGCCACGGGCAAGCCGGAGGTGGAGCGCATCCTGCGCGACAGTGCCGATTTCTTCACCGTGCCGATCGACACGAAGCGGCTGCTCCACACGCTGACAAAGATCAGCAACGGCTGGTCGCCGACGGCCGAAAAAGCGGATATCCCCGGCATCGTCGGCGCCGTCAGCCCGGTGATGCGCACCGTCATGAGCAGCCTGCGCAAATACGCGCCGGTGGAGCTGCCAGTACTGATCACCGGCGAGACCGGCAGCGGCAAGGAAATAGCGGCGCGTGCTCTGCATGGCTTGTCGGCGCGATGCGAGCACCCGTTCGTGCCGATCAATTGCGGTGCGCTGCCGTCGAACCTGGTGCAGTCCGAGTTGTTCGGCCACGAACGTGGCGCCTTCACCGGAGCGAATGTGCGGCGCATCGGGCATTTCGAGGCGGCGGCCGGCGGCACCGTGTTTCTCGACGAGATCGGAGACCTGCCGCTCGATGCCCAGACCAGTCTGCTGCGCCTGATGGAAGAGGGCACACTGGTGCGCGTGGGCTCCAGTCAGCCGATCAAGCTGGATGTCCGGGTACTGGCCGCCACGCACGTGGATATGGAGGCGGCCGTGGCGCAAGGTCGTTTCCGCGAGGATCTGTACTATCGGCTCAACGTGCTGCGCCTGCGCATGCCGGCGCTGCGCGAACGCGAGGGCGATGTCGAATTGCTCGCGCAACATTTCCTCGATACATTCCGCCTGCGACATCACAGCCGTGCCCACGCCTTCAGCAGCCAGGCGCGGCAGGCCATGCGCGGGTTTGCGTGGCCCGGCAACGTGCGCGAGCTGCTCAATCGGGTGCAACGCGCGGCCGTGGTCGCCGAGGGCACGCTGATCAGCGCCGCGGACCTGGATCTTCAGGACATGCAGCCGATACCCGCCAGCCGTTCTAGTCTCGGTTTGACCCGCGTTTCGGCCGAACGCGAGGCGGTACTGAACTGCCTGCACGAAAGCCATTTCAATATCAGCGAATGTGCGCGGCGGCTCAACGTGTCGCGGGTCACCGTTTACCGTCTGTGCAAGAAGCACAAGGTGGCACTGGAGGAGCTTCGCGACGGTGATCGGCCACCCGCCGGGCGGCGAATAGCTACTGTGAACGGCCATGGGTCGCCAGTGGCACAGAGCATGTAGATTCCCGAAGTACGTCTGCTGTTTGGCGCACCCGGGTCAGTCTCACCTCAAGCCTCGTCAAAGGAATCCCCCGGCCCGCAGGGGACGGGTCGGGGGTTCCAGTGGTGCCCGGCTACAGGGTGCCGGGTTACCGCCCTCGTTCGCCTTCGCCGCACTCGGCGGCGGCAGGTTGTTCTCACGGGTCAGCCATCGCGACAAACCCACATCTTCGAAAGTGGGTGAGTTGCTCATCGGTGACCGCCCTCAACCCTGGCAAGCGTGCGAAGTAGAGCAATGACTGTGCCAATGGCTGGCAATGCTGCAACAGCAGGGGTTGCCAATGGATGCGATGGTTTGTTGCGCGGTCGGAACTGTCACAACGTTACAGCCCGGCATCCGCTCTGTCGCCCATGGTTGGGCTGGCAGATGGCGCGGTAATCAGTTTCTGCCGGAGTGGTACATAAGCGATACAACGTGTTGGTTGGTATACAACGCGGCCGTACGGAGCCGTGCAAAACCTGCTTCCAGGTTTTACGATGCGTCGCGTGTGTCGCCCCCGATCATGTGTCGAGGGTGGCCCGAATCCCCACCTTGATCATCCATCGCTGGTGTTGCCTGTCGGCGATGCCCGGAGCAAGACATGCACGAACGACTGTCGTCCAGCGCATCCCTGACGGATATGGGAAAGCGCTATTGGCTGCCCGTCTATCGACCGCGCGAGCTCGTGCTCGATCACGGCATGGGTGCGCACGTCTGGGACACACAAGACCGCGACTACGTGGATTTCGGCGCCGGCATCGCGGTCAACGCGCTCGGCCATCAGGATCCGGACCTGCTCGAGGCACTGACCGTGCAAGCACACAAGCTGTGGCATGCCAGCAATGTGTTCTATACCGAGCCACCATTGCGGCTGGCGGAAGAGTTGGTACTCGCCTCCGGATTTGCCGAGCGCGTGTTCCTGTGCAATTCCGGCGCCGAGGCGAACGAGGCGGCCATCAAGCTGGTGCGCAAGTGGGCGGCATCGAAAGGCCGCGCACCGGAACAGCGCACCATCATCACGTTCAAGGGTTCGTTCCACGGTCGCACGCTGGCCACGGTCACCGCCACCGCACAGCCGAAGTACCAGGAAGGCTATGAGCCGCTGCCTGCGGGCTTCCGTTATCTCGATTTCAATGATGCGGCGGCACTGGAGCTGGCCTTTGCTGTCGGTGACATCGCTGCGGTGATGCTGGAGCCGGTGCAGGGCGAAGGTGGCGTGCTGCCCGCTGCACCGGGCTTCCTCAAGCGCGTTCGCGAGCTGTGCGATCAACACGACGCACTATTGGTGCTGGACGAGATCCAGTGCGGCATGGGCCGTACCGGCACGCTGTTCGCGCACACGCAGGATGAGGTGATGCCGGACATCGTGACGCTGGCCAAGGCGCTCGGGTGCGGCTTTCCGATTGGCGCGATGCTGGCCGGTCCGAAGGTGGCCGAAGTAATGCAGTACGGCGCACATGGCACCACGTTCGGCGGCAACCCGATGGCAGCAGCGGTGGCGCGGGTGGCGTTGCGCAAGCTGGGTTCGCCGGAATTGCTGGCAAATGTGGAGCGTCAGTCGGCTGCACTGCGGGCTGCACTGATCGGGCTGGGTGCTGAGTTCGGTGTGTTCACAAATATACGTGGCCGCGGCCTGATGCTTGGTGCCGTGCTGGCCGATGCGTACAAGGGCCGCGCTGGCGAGGTGCTCGATATCGCGGCGAGTCACGGACTGTTGTTGCTGCAGGCCGGCCCCGATGTGTTGCGGCTGGTACCGCCGCTGAACATCACCGATGAAGAATTGGCCGATGGTCTTGCGCGTTTGCACACTGCGCTGCAGGCCTTCACTGCAAAATAAGCTGGAGAGTCTCCCTCGCTTCCCCATTGGAGCAACCGCGATGAAATATCTGCACAGCATGGTTCGCGTGCATGACCTGGACGCTTCGCTGCGTTTCTATTGCGAAGGCCTCGGATTGCGCGAGGTGCGCCGCACGGAGGTGCCTGCCGGCAAATACACGCTGGTGTTTCTGTCCGCCGCGGACAGCCCGGAGGCCGAGATCGAGCTGACCTGGAACTGGGGTTCGCAGGAAGACTATGGTTCGGCGCGCAACTTCGGCCACCTGGCGTTCCGCGTCGAGGATATCTACGCCACTTGCACCCGGCTGCAGACAATGGGCTATACAATCCATCGCCCGCCGCGTGACGGTCACATGGCGTTCGTGCGTTCGCCCGATCTGATCTCGATCGAGCTGTTGCAGGAAGGGCATCTGCCGCCGCGTGAACCGTGGGCATCGATGGCCAATACCGGTCAGTGGTGAATCAGCCTTTCGCCTCGCGCAGAGCGCCGCGGGCCGCTTCCAGCGTATCGGCAATGTCCTGCTCGCTGTGCGCGCTGGACATGAAGCCGGCCTCGAACGCCGATGGCGCCAGATACACGCCGCGCTTCAGCATGCCGTGGAAGAAACGTTTGAACAGTGCGGCGTCCGCCGCGGTTGCCTGCGCGTAGCTCTCCACTTTTTCGGTGCTGAAGAACAGGCCGAACATGCCGCCGATGCGATTGGTACTGAACGCGACGCCTTCTCCATCAGCGACCGACTGGAAGCCGTCCGTCAGCAGGCGCGTGCGTGCGGCAAGTTGATCGTGAAAGCCGGGAGCCTGGATCAGCTCCAGCATGGCCAGGCCGGCCGCCATCGCTACCGGATTGCCGCTCAGTGTGCCGGCTTGGTAGATCGGACCGCTCGGTGCGATCTGTTGCATCAGGTCGCGGCGACCGCCGTAAGCGCCGACCGGCATGCCGCCGCCGATGATCTTGCCGAAGGTGGTCAGATCAGGAGTCACGCCGTAATGCGCCTGCGCGCCGCCGAGGGCGACGCGGAAACCGGTCATCACTTCATCGAAGATCAGCAGCGCACCGGACTGTGTGCACAGTTCGCGCAGGCCCTGCAGATAACCATCCACGGGCAGGATGCAGTTCATGTTGCCGGCCACTGGCTCGATGATCAGCCCAGCGATGTCATGGCCATGTTCGGCGAACAGCGCTTTCGCCGCGTCGAGATCGTTGTATGGCAATGTCAGTGTGAGATCGGCATTCGCCTTCGGCACGCCCGGGGAGGTCGGCACGCCGAAAGTCAGCGCGCCCGAGCCGGCTTTCACCAGGAAACTGTCGCCGTGGCCGTGATAGCAGCCCTCGAACTTCACGATCTTCGCGCGACCGGTGGCGCCACGCGCCAGCCGGATCGCCGACATCGTTGCCTCCGTGCCGGAGTTGACCATGCGCACCATCTCGATCGAGGGGATCAGCCGGGTGATCGTCTCGGCCATGGTCACCTCAGCCGCGCACGGCGTGCCGAACGACAGGCCGTTTTTCACCGCGCGCTCGACCGCCTCGCGTACGGCCGGATGATTGTGGCCAACGATCATCGGTCCCCATGAGCCGACGTAGTCGATGTAGCGCGTGCCTTCGACATCCCACAGATAGGCTCCGTCCGCGCGTGCTGTGAAGAACGGCTCGCCGCCAACCGACTTGAACGCACGCACCGGTGAGTTCACGCCGCCGGGCATCAGTTGCTGGGCACGCTGGAAGAGTTCGTGGTTGGTCATCGTGCGGCTCTCAATGGGGCTGTTTTTGATCGGAGGAATACAGGTCGGTGAAGCATTGCGCGGTGGCGCGTACATCGGCGGCGCCGAATACGGCGGAGATCGCGGCCAGATATTCCGCACCGGCTTCAACCAGTGTTGCGCCATTGTCCGGCGTGATGCCGCCGATCGCCACTCGCGGCAGGCCAAGCGCGGCGCTTTGCCTCAGCAGGTCGATCGAAACACGCGGGGCCAGAGGCTTGGTGGGCGAGAGAAAAAACGTTCCGAAAGAGATGTAGCTCGCCCCGGTCCGGGCGGCCACCTGCGCACGTTGCAGCGAGCCGCGACACGACACGCCGATGATCGCATTCTCACCGAGCTCGGCACGGGCAGCGCCGATGTCGTCATCGGTGCCGCCCAGATGCACGCCCTGTGCACCTACGGTCCGTGCCAGATCGATGTCGCTGTCGATGATCAACGGTACGCCGCTGGCCCGGCACAGCTGCAGGAGTGCCGTCGCTTCGGCATGGCGACGCGGTGCGTCGGCACTTTCGTCGCGGTACTGCAGTAATCGCGCGCCGCCAGCCACGGCCTGCGCGGCTACCTCCAGCAGATCGGAGCGTGGCCCATCGGTGATGGCGTACAGGCCACGGCTTGGCCATGCTGCAAACGTGTTCAAATCATGACCTCACATACTTAGATGGGGACGACCAATGCTTTCGCATTGCCGGGCGAGTTGCGAGAATGTGCCATTCCCTAGCGATCCGAAGAAGCCCGACCATGAGCCAGAGTTCCACCGAAACCCCAGCCGCCTTGCGCAAATGGATGTGCGTCGTCTGCGGGTATATCTACGATGAAGCCATCGGCGTGCCCGATGAGGGGATCGCCGCCGGCACGCGTTGGGAAGATGTCCCCGACACCTGGACCTGTCCTGACTGCGGAACCACCAAGGACGACTTCGAGATGATCGAACTCGACTGAAGGCCGATTCCCGCCCGCAAACGGCCCGATCCCGTCATTGCATTGACCGGGCCTTCTGCTCTGATGTTCCTGTGCACGATCAAGTGCCACGCTATACAAGGAGCATCCCATGCAACAGTTCATTCCGTTCGAAGACGACTGGGACGCCCTGGAAGGCCTGCGCCCCGAAGACCTGATTCCTTATCGCGTCGGTCTGCTGGATAAATCCGGGCCGGTCGCTCAGTGTACCGTTCCGATGTCGCCATCGATCTTCAGCTCATCGCCCACCTGTACACCGATGCGATGCGCCGTGCCAGCGGACAGCTCCAGCACGTAACGCGCGGGAGCGTTGCTGGGGTAGATCGGGCAGGGATCAGCCTTGCACGGTGGCACATTCAGCTGCATCGATACCAGGCGGCGATCCGTGTCGAAATACAGGATGTCGAGCGGGATCAGCGTGTTCTTCATCCAGAACCCCTGCGGCGCCTGGTAGGGAAACGCGAACAGCATGCCGTGATCGGGCGCCAATGTGGTGCGCATCATCAGGCCGTGTTCGCGGCTGGCGTCGTCTGTGGCGAATTCCGCCGAGAAGCGCTGCCCATGCAGCTCCACCGCTGGCGTCGCGTCCCTTGCCGGCATGGCGCTGGCACTGCCGATCAGCAACAAGAGCATCGGTACAAGCCATCGTTTCATCATGAGCACTCATCACATGTAGATAGATGGTCGGGAAGTGTAGCGCCGTGACTGCGCACAGCTTCATGACAAAGAAAGTCGTCGCGCCCCCTTCACAGAAGCACGCCACGGCGCTATGATTCTCGCCCCTTCGACGAGACGCCCTTTCGCGAAGGTCTCCGCAACAAGCCACGACGAAAAATTTTTCCTCGAAGGTGTTGACGGTCGTAAAAAGCGATGTAGAATGGGCGGCTCACCTAGGACGAAACGTCCTCGGCGCGATCGAGAAATCGGTGGCAAATGATTGATCTTTGACAGTGTGCGCAGGTGAATTGTGTGGACGTCTTGC